>DATGXA010000050.1:0-36364 GCA_035299125.1 Opitutaceae bacterium | reverse complement strand
GCCCCTCCGCGTCCACGGCGGGGCCGCGCTTGTTCTTTGAGTCATGTCGATCGCCGTTCTCGCCGGTCTGGGCAACCCCGGCGAGGAGTACGCCGATACCCGCCACAATCTCGGTTGGCTCGTGCTCGATGCGCTCGCCTCAGCTGCCAGCTTGGCGTGGACGCGCGACCGCAACGCCAATGCGATGGTCGCGCGTTGGGAACTTCCCTCCCGCCCCGCCGTGTTACTGGTCAAGCCGCTCACCTACGTGAACGAAAGCGGCCAGTCGCTGCGCCGGGCCTGCGACTACCTCCGCCACCCGCCCGCGTCGGTCGCGGTCGTTTACGACGACCTCACGATGCCGGTCGGCCGACTGAAGATCAGCGTCAACGGCAGCGCGGGCGGCCACAACGGGGTGCAGAGCCTCATCGACCACCTCGGCGCCGGTTTCATCCGGTACCGGATCGGCATCGGCCCGCGTACACCGCCCCAGATCGACTTGAAGGACTTCGTGCTCGGCCGTTTTCCCCCGGCCGACCGGCAGGTCATCGACCAACAACTTTCCCATTACGTCAAGGGACTCGAACTCCTCGCCTCGCGCGGACTCGAGCCCGCCATGAATCAGCTCAACCGCCGTTTTCCCTCCGCCAATGACACAGACCAAGCGCAAGTATAAGGCCACGTTCATCATCGACACCCGCGGTCGCGAGGAGTCGCTCGACCAGTTGCTCGAGAAAGTGAAACAGGACATCGTCGCCGTGCAGGGCGAGGTCGTCTCGGTCGAGAACCTCGGCCAGCGAGACCTCACCCGCGCGACCGATCCGAAATTCGTCGCCGCCCCGTACGTGCAGATGGAGTTTCTTGCTCCCGTCGACGGGCCGAAGCACCTTCACGAACGTCTCCGCCTGAACCAAGTTGTGTATCGGGCGATGTTCGAGAAGATCTGATTCGCGCTCACTCACCCCATGGCCTACCTCAACAAAGTCTTTCTCATCGGCAACCTCACCCGCGACCCCGAGTTGCGCGTGACGCCGAAGGGCACCGCAATCTGCTCGTTTGGCCTGGCGGTCAACCGCCAGTACCGCGACGAAAGCGGCACCGCCCGCGATGAGACGACGTTTGTCGACATCGAGGCGTGGGGAAAGCAGGGCGAGCTCGTGTCGAAATACCTCACCAAGGGCAGCCCCTGCATGGTCGAGGGGCGCCTGCGTCTGGATTCCTGGGAGGACAAGACCTCCGGCCAGAAGCGCAGCAAGCTCAAGGTCGTCCTCGACAACGTCCAGTTCCTCTCGCGCGGCCCCGGTGGCGGAGCCGCCGCGCAGGGTGGCGACATGGGCGGCGAAGGCGAGGAGCAGCCGCGCCACAGCGCGCCGCCGCCGCGCAGCACCGGTCGCCCGGCGCCCGCGCCGGAAGCCGCTCCCGGTCTCGAGGACGACGTGCCGTTCTAGCGCGCGTCCTGTCGGACCCTAAGCATTCAAAACGGGGGCGTCTTGCGACGCCCCCGTTTTGTTTTTTGAAGCAACAGGACCGAGGCGTTGGCGGAGGGAGCGGCGGGCTCGTGCCGGCCCAACTCGGCTCATCGCGGCGTTGCGTGCGCCTCGCTGGGCATCATGGATGACCCTATGCATTCTTGGCTCCGCCCGATTCTTTCGCCGGCGATCTGCCGGTGCCTGTTCGCCAGCTGGTCGGCTACCGTGGGATTGATCGTCGCCGCCGCTGTCGCCGCCTCCGACGGGTATGCGCTCTCGGTGGGAAGCATGACGACAAATGCGCGCACAAACCCGCTCGGCATCGGAAACGTGGATATCTCGTTCGGCTGGACCATCGAAGCGGCCGAGCGCGGCGTGGTGCAGAGCGCCTATCAAGTACGGGTCGGGTCGAGCGAGGCCGGTGCCGATATCTGGGATTCCGGCCGTGTGGCGAGCGACCGTCAGGTCGACGTGCTGCTGCCCGAGAACGTCAATCTCGCCTCGGCCAGACGCTTCTTCTGGCAGGTGCGGATCTGGGATGGAAATGGGAGAGCGAGCGAATGGAGCACGCCCGCGTGGTTCGAGACGGGACCCACTGCCACGGACTGGGCCGGCGCGCGTTGGATCAGTCATTGCCCGCCCGCGGTCATGGGCACCGAAAAAGTGGCCGGGCCGACATCGCGGCCGCTGTTTCGCGGAGAGTTCTCGATCGCCAAGCCAGTGAAGTGCGCGCGGCTCTACGCTTCGGCGCACGGCATCTACCAGCTCTCGCTCAATGGCCGGAAAGTCGGCGACCAGTATCTCGCGCCCGGCTGGACCGATTATGGCCAAAGACTCCAGGCGCAGACCTACGATGTGACTGCGCTGCTGCGCGCCGGTGGCAACGTGCTGGGCGCGGCGCTGGGTGACGGCTGGTATCGCGGCAAAGTCGGTCTCGGTTGGAATCAAATCTATGGCGACACGCTCGCGTTGGTCGCGAAGCTTCGCGTGACCTACGAGGACGACTCCACCGTCGAATTCGCGACCGACGGGAGCTGGCGCTCGAGCGAGGGCCCGTTTGTCCAGGCCGACCTGCAGGACGGCGAGAGCTACGATGCGCGGCGCGAACAGCCCGGCTGGGACTGTCCGGACTTCGATGCCACGCGGTGGACTCCGGTGGCGGTAGCGGATGTCGACACGAACGTGCTCGTGCCGCAGCCCGATGACCCCGTCCGCGCGACCGAGACGCTGGCAGCGCAGACGCGCACCGAGCCGGCGCCCGGCGAGTACGTCTTCGATTTGGGGCAGAACCTTGTCGGCGTCGCGCGGGTCAAGCTCACCGGCAAGGCTGGCCAGACGGTGCGTCTCCGGTACGCCGAGGAACTCCACCGGCTGGGCGACCAGCGCGGCCGCCTCTACACGGAAAATTTCCGCTCTGCCAAGGTGACCGACACCTACACCTTCGCCCGCGACGAGACGGTCGTATACCAGCCGACCTTCACGCAACATGGATTCCGCTACATCGAGATCACCGGTATCGAAACGCCGCCGGCGAAGGGCGACGTGCAAGCGGTCGTTCTCGGCTCGGATCTGGCCCGTACGGGCGACCTGTGGCTCTCGCATCCGATGCTCGACCAGCTCGTGCGCAACATTCGCTGGGGCCAGCGCGGAAACTTCGTCTCGATTCCAACCGACACTCCGGCACGCGACGAGCGGCTCGGCTGGACCGGCGACATCGCGGTGTTCGCGCCGACAGCGGCGCGCTTTCAGGACACGCGCGCCTTTCTTTCGAAGTGGATGGACGACATGCGCGATGCGCAGCGCGTCGACGGAAACATCCCTGCGATCGTACCGCAGCCGCGCGACTACTTCGGCGAGACGGGTGTCGGCTGGTCCGACGCATTCATCGCAGTTCCTTATTCCGTCTGGCGCGCGACCGGCGACACGCGCATCGTGCGGCGCAACTGGGACGCGATGCGGCGCTTCTACCGTTTCGTGCACACCAGCGCGACGCAGGATGGCAATCTCCTCGAGGAAGGGCGCAACTCCTGGTTCTCCGGCGACTGGCTGAACCTCGAAGGCGTGGACCGGCTCGCCGAGCATCGTGTCATCGCCACGGCCTATTTCGCGGAGAATACGCGGATGATGGCCGAGATGGCGGCGGCGATCGGGGATGCCGCGCTGGCGACTGAGTGGGCGGAGTTGGTGCCGCGGATCCGCACGGCGTTCACCGCGGCGTACCGGCATTCCGACGGCACCATCGAGATGGGCACGCAGACTGTCTATGCGATGGCGTTGGGCATGGATCTGATCGCGGACCCGACGGAGCGCGCGCAGACCGCGCAACGGTTCGTCGAGAAACTGGCGTGCGACGATTTCCACCTGAAAACCGGATTTCTCGGCACGCCTTGGTTGTTGCCGGCGCTTAGCCGCATCGGTCGCGCTGATCTGGCGATGCGGCTTCTCCTCAACGAGGACTACCCGTCGTGGGGGTTCGAGATTCGGATGGGCGCGACGACGATGTGGGAACGATGGAACAGCATTCGTGCCGACGGGCAGTTTGGTCCCGTGGACATGAACTCGTTCAATCATTACGCCTACGGCGCCGTGGGCGACTGGATGTTCCAACACCTCGGTGGCCTGCAAATCATCGAGGCCGGCTACAAGAGGGCGCGCATCGCGCCGCGCGTCGGACTCGGTGGCTTGAGTGGCGCCAGATGCAGTCTGCGGACTCCGCACGGCGTGCTCGGCTGCGAGTGGGCTTCGGCGGCGAACGGCCTGACACTCGTCGCGATCGTCCCACCCGGCACGACCGCCGAGGTTGTGATCCCCACGGAGCGCGCGGAGTCGGTGCTCGAGGATGGGCGACCGGCCGTTTCCGTCGCGGGTGTACACCGCGCGATCAGCGAGGACGGCGAGCTCGTTCTGATCGTCGGCAGCGGTCGTTACGAGTTCACTGCGCCGTATAGCCGGTGAACGCGCTTCTGAGCGTTCGCGGAACTGCGGCGCGCGGGATGTGCACGCCCGCGGAAACGAAAACACCCGCCGGGCGTGTGGCGCCGGGCGGGCGGTTTCGGGTGCGGCGGAATATCGCCAGCGGTGAGGACGATTATTTCGCGGCCGCGGGCGCTGCGATGAGGTCGTCGATGTTGTCGGTGTCCGTGTTCACGTCGGCGAAGAGCCACGTGGACAGGTAGCGCTCGGTGCTGGAGGGCACGATGACGACGATCTGCTTGCCGGCGTTCTCCGCCCGCTGGGCGAGCTGCAACGCCGCCCAGATCGCGGCGCCGGAGGAGATGCCCACCGGGATGCCGTCGAGCGTGGTGACCTGCTTGGAGACCGGGCCGGCATCGGTTTCTTTCACGCGGACGATCTCGTCGTAGATCTTGGTGTTGAGCACGCCGGGGACGAAGCCCGCGCCGATGCCCTGCAGCTTGTGTGGGCCGGGGGTGCCGCCGGAGAGGACGGGGGAGGCGTCGGGTTCGACGGCGACGATCTTCACGCCGGGTTTGCGCTCCTTGAGGACCTCGCCGACGCCGGTGATTGTGCCGCCGGTTCCGATACCGGAGACGACGATGTCGACCTTGCCGTCGGTATCGCGCCAGATCTCCTCGGCGGTGGTGCGGCGGTGGATGGCGGGATTGGAGGGATTCGCGAACTGCTGGAGGATGACGCTGTTCGGGATCTGTTTCTGGAGTTCCTCGGCCTTGGCGATTGCGCCCTTCATGCCCTTGGCTCCTTCGGTGAGCACGAGCCGGGCGCCGAGGATCTTGAGGAGTTTGCGGCGCTCGAGACTCATCGTCTCGGGCATGGTGAGGATGAGCTTGAGGCCCTTGGCGGCGGCGACGAACGCGAGGGCGATGCCGGTGTTACCGCTGGTGGGCTCGATGAGGACGGTCTGCTGGTTGATCTTCCCGGAGGCGAGGGCGTCTTCGATCATCGCAGCGCCGATGCGGTCCTTCACGCTGGAGAGCGGGTTGAAGAACTCGAGCTTGAGGAGGATCTGGGCCTTGGCGCCGTGCTGGGCGGCGGTGCGGTTGAGACGGACCAGGGGAGTGTTGCCGATGGTCTGGGTGATGTCGTCGTAGATGCGAGCCATGGTATGTGTTGGTTACGGGTTATTGGTGATGGGTAAAGGGAAAGAGCCGCGGCTAGATGACATATTCTTCGCGCAGCGCGCGGCTGTGGCGGATGCGCAACGTGATCGCGTCGCCCGGTCGGACCTGAAGTAGGTCAAACTCGGCGCGAGACAACTCGACCTCGATGTGTTCGCCGTCGGAGGCGCGTTCGCAGGTGAGGTTGGCGCTCGCGCCCGCGGCATGGACGGACACGACCGTGCCCGGTTCGCCGCCGAGGCCTGAGCGGGAGCGCACGATTTCCAGATCATGCGGGCGGACGAAAACGGCGTACTCGCCGTCGGGCGCGGCGAGCGCGGTCTCGGGCACGTAGCCGTGCCACGGGAGATTGAGACGGTTCACGTTTCCAAGAAACTGGTACACGAACGGCGTCGCCGGCCGGTCATAGACGACCTGCGGGGTGCCGACCTGCTCGACGCGGGCGTTGTTCATGACCACGACCTCGTCGGCGATCTCGAGCGCCTCCTCCTGGTCGTGGGTGACGAAGACGGTGGTCAGCCCGATCTCGTCGTGGAACCGGCGGAGCCAGCGGCGGAGGTCTTTGCGCACGCGGGCGTCGAGCGCGCCGAACGGCTCGTCGAGCAGCAGCACCTTCGGCTCGACGGCGAGCGCGCGCGCGAGCGCGATGCGTTGGCGCTGGCCGCCGGAGAGTTGGCTGGGGAAACGACCGCCGAACTCCTCGAGCTGCACGAGCTTCAGCAGCGAGTGCACGCGGTCGGCGATCTCTGATTTCGACGGGCGCTCCGCTCGACGGCGGACGGTGAGGCCGAACGCGACATTCTCGTTCACGGTCATGTGCCGGAAGAGCGCGTAGTGCTGGAACACGAAACCGACGCGCCGCTTCCCGGCGGGCGTGCGGGTGACATCCTCGCCGTGCAGCGCGACCGCACCGGCGTCGGCGTGCTCGAGTCCGGCGATGATGCGCAGCAATGTCGTCTTGCCCGAGCCCGATGGGCCGAGCAACGCGACGAGTTTGCCGGCGCCGACCTCGAGGCTGACGTTGTCGAGCGCGCGGAAGGAGCCGAAGTGTTTCGTGATGTTGGTGGCGAGGACGGACATGGGAGACCGGAGAGTGATGTGCGGAAGGCGAAAGGTATGGAGGGCGGATCAGGCTTCGGTCTGGGCGGCGGCGAGCGCGCGGCTGTAGCGCCATTCGACGAGGCTCTTGAGGACAAGGGTGGCGAGCGCGAGCAGCGCGAGCAGCGACGCGACGGCGAACGCGGCGACGAAGTTGTACTCGTTGTAGAGAATCTCCACGTGAAGCGGCAGGGTGTTGGTTTCACCGCGGATGTGGCCGCTCACGACGGATACGGCGCCGAACTCTCCCATCGCACGGGCGTTGCAGAGGATCACGCCGTAGAAGAGGCCCCATTTGATGTTCGGCAGCGTCACGCGGCGGAACGTCTGCCAACCGCTCGCGCCGAGGGTGATCGCAGCGTATTCCTCGTCGGTTCCCTGCGCCTGCATGAGCGGGATCAGCTCGCGCGCCACGAACGGGAAGGTGACGAAGATCGTCGCAAGCACGATGCCCGGCACGGCGAAGATGATCTGGATGTCGCGGGCGTTGAGCCACGCGCCGAGCCAGGGGTGTTCGCCCGCCGCGAGGTACGGGCCGAACCAGCCTTGGAGCCCGAACAGCAGCACGTAGATGAGTCCGGATATGACGGGCGAGACGGCGAACGGCAGATCGATCAACGTGAGCAGCACGCTCTTGCCGGGAAAATCGAACTTCGCGATCGCCCACGCAGCCGCGATGCCGAACACGAGATTCGCCGGCACCGAGATCGCCGCCGCGATCAGCGTGAGACGGAGGGCGGCGAGCGCGTCGGCTTCGGCGAACGCCGCGAGGTACGCGCCCAATCCGCGGCGAAGTCCCTCGGTGAAGACCGCGGCGAGCGGCAGCACGAGGAAGAACGCGACGAAGAGCAGCGCGACGAGCGTCAGCGCGATCCGCGCCCAGAGAGGGTCGTGCGTCGCGCGGGGCGCGGCGGTGGAGCGTTGGGCGAGCGTGCGTGAGGGGGCGGCGGACATGGAGACCAAGGCGGAAGGCAGAGTGAGAGTGGAGAACTTCGGGAAGCGCGGGCGCTCAGATGCGGTGATGACGACGGCTCCATTTCTGGAGCAGGTTGATCCCGAGCAGCACGGCGAAGGAGCCGACGAGCATCACCACGGCGAGCGCAGTCGCCCCGCGGTAGTCGTACTGCTCGAGCTTCGTGATGATGAGCAGCGGCACGATCTCGGTGCGATTGGGCATATTGCCCGAGATGAAGACTACCGAGCCGTACTCGCCGAGGGCGCGCGCGAACGAGAGCGCGAAACCGGTCAGCAGCGCCGGCGCGAGCTCCGGCAACAGCACTCGGGTGATCGTCTGCCAACGCGAGGCGCCGAGCGTGGCTGAGGCTTCTTCGAGCTCAGGCTCGAGCTCCTCGAGCACCGGCTGGAGTGTGCGCACGACGAATGGCAATCCGATGAACGTGAGCGCGAGAACGACGCCCGGGCGATCATAGGCGATCTTCGCGCCGAGCCACGACAGGCCCGGGAGCGCGCCGATGGTTTTCACCCAGAGCGGCTCGAGCCAGGAGCCGATCCAGCCGTTCTTCGCGTAGAGGGCGGTGAGCGCAATGCCGGCGACGGCGGTCGGCAGCGCGAACGGCAAGTCGACCAGCGCGTCGACCACGCGGCGCCCGGGAAATGGATACCGTACGAGTACCCACGCGAGCAGGAGGCCGAAGGTGGCGTTGAGCGCGGCGGCGACCAACGAGGCGCCGAAGCTGACGCGATAGGCGGCGAGCACGCGCTCAGAAAACACCGCGGCGGTGAACTCGGCCCACGTCATTCCGAAGGTTTTCAGGAAGGCCGCGGAGAGCGGGATCAGCACGATGAGGCCGAGATAGAAAATCGTATAGCCGAGCGAGAGGCCGAAGCCGGGCAACACCGAGCGACCCGAGCCACGCGGCACGGGTTTGTCGCGGATTTCGAGGTCGACGCGGGGGTCGGTGTCGGGCGTGTCAGAGACCGGCGGCATAGGCGATGAAGCTGCGGTAGTGCGCGACGACGCTGTGCAATGCACGCACGGTGGCGGCGCGCTGGGCGTCGAGTGGAGCGAGGGCGGGCGTCTCGAAAATGATCTCGAAGGGCTGCGGGCGTTGCTCGGGCGGCGCTGCGAGCACGCCACCGAAGCAATCGCGGATCAGACCGAGCTCGGCGCGGAAACCGTCGATCGTCTCGGCGTGGTTAGGCGGAAGAATTTCCGATGCCGCCTGCAACGCGGGGCGGAGGAGTTCCTCGGCGAGCAGCCGACCGCGCGCGTAGCCGTAGAGGCCTTCGCTGGTGTCGTCGGCGTGAAGCGCGATCAGGCCGTCAAATGCCTCGGCGGTGAGTTCGCGTTCCAGCAGGCGGACTTCGGGTTGAGTGGAGCCGCGCCAGAATTCGCGGTTGAGATCGAGCCCGGAAGAGTTGAACCGCGTGCCGAGATTGAGCCCGGTCGGGTTGAGGCAGGGATAGAAAACGAACTCGAAGCCTTCGCCGAGCGAGGGCTCCGAGAGGAGCGACGCCGCGAAGTCGAGCAACGCCCAGCCACCGGCGGGCTCATCGCCGTGGATCCCGGCGAACAGAGCGAGTTTGAGCCGGTCGCCACCCCCGCGCGGGCCACGCCACGTGTAGCGCATGAGCGGGCCGCCGCTTTCGCGGTCGCCGATGTCGCCGAGCGAGAGGCCGAGCAGCTCGGGCCGGCGCGCGGCGAGCGCGCGGAACGCATCGAGCAGGGATGCGAGTGGCGCGGCGCGGTGCACGGGGACGGCGGAGACGGAGGTGGCGGCGAGCGTGGGCATGACGCGTTTCAGAGGTGCTGCGCGTGCGCGAGCAGCTCGCGGATACGCTGGACGATCGCGTGCAGGGCGGCGGTGTTGCCGTCGGGATCGGGTCCGAGGGTGAGGTGGATCTCGAGTGGGCGGAACGGCAGGTCGGGCACGAGTTCGTCGATGTTCTCGACGACGAAGTTTTCGCGCGGCTCCTCGCGCCAAATCGCGGCGAAGAGCGACGGCGTGGCGTTGTCGAGCCAGTGGACGAGCGAGTCGCCGCGGATGGCGCCTTGCGGGGCGCGCGGCGCTCCGCTCCGGAGCTGGACGAGGGCATGCGGCGCGAGGCGGCGGTATTCGCGTTCCAGTAACGCGAGCTCGGGACGATGCGCGCCGACCCAGGGCGAGGACCAAAGGACGCCGCCGCCGCGGTTCACCACGGGGACGACATCGAGCACGACGCCGCCGATCGTGGCGGGCGACTCGACGGCGCGCTCGACGAGATCGAACGCGGCGATGCTCGCGGTGTCGTCGTTTTCGGCGAAGCCGGCCAGGAGGGAGAGGCGTGCGTCGGAGTCGGTGGCATTTGGACCGAAGGCGACGTAACGGGGCAGATAGAGCCCGTGCTCGTCGGGGCCGAGCGGCGCGGCGAACAACGAGCGCGAGCGCTCGGCGCGCGGAGAGAGCTGCGCGAGCCGGTCGAGTACGGCGTCGGAGAACGGACGCGGTCGGAGGGCGTGAGCGGCGGACACGGGAGGAGAGAGGGGGAGTGGCCCGCCGGGTGGGTGCCGGCGGGCGCGCTGGCGATGGTTACTTGGCGTAGATCTGGTCGAACACGGCGCCGTCGGCGAAGTGGGCCTTCTGCGCGGAGGTCCAGCCGCCGAACTCGCTCTCGATGGTGACGAGCTCGAGTCGCGGGAACTGTTTCGCGTACTTCGCCGCGGCGGCGGGAGCGGACGGGCGGTAGAAGTTCCGGCCGGCGATCTCCTGGCCTTCTTCGGAGTAAAGATACTCGAGGTAGGCTTGGGCGACGGCACGCGTGCCCTTGCGATCGACGACTTTGTCGACCACGGCGACGGGCGGTTCGGCGAGGATGCTGAGCGAGGGGACGACGATCTCGAAGGAGTCGGCGCCGAACTCTTTCAACGCGAGGAAGGCTTCGTTTTCCCAGGCGAGGAGTACGTCGCCGATGCCGCGCTGGACGAACGTTGTCGTGGAACCGCGGGCACCGGAGTCGAGCACGGGGACGTTCTTGAATAGCGCCGCGACGAACTTTTTCGCTCCCTCGTCGCCGCCGTGGTGGCGGCGGGCGTAGGCCCAGGCGGCGAGGTAGTTCCAGCGCGCGCCGCCGGAGGTCTTCGGGTTGGGTGTGATCACGGAGACGCCTGGTTTCACGAGGTCCTCCCAGTCGTGGATCTTCTGCGGGTTACCTTTGCGGACGAGGAAGACGATCGTGCTGGTGTACGGCGCGGAGTTGTTGGGCAGGCGTTTCTGCCAGTCGGCCGGGAGCAGCTTGGCGACGGAGGCGAGCGGATCGATGTCGCCCGCAAGCGCGAGCGTGACGACGTCGGCGGGCAGGCCGTCGATGACGGAGCGGGCCTGTTTGCCGGAGCCGCCGTGCGATTGCTTGATCGTGACGGTGTCGCCCGTCTGCGCCTTCCAGTGGGCCGCGAAGGCTTGGTTGAACTCGGCGTAGAGCTCGCGCGTGGGATCGTAGGAGACGTTGAGGAGCTGCACATCCTTCGCGGCGGCGGTGAACGCGGCGGCGAGGAGAGCGGCGGTGGAGAGGAGTCGGTAAAGTTTCATGACGAAGACGGAAGGGTGGGCGAATGCGGGGGAGCGTTTCGTTCAGAAGGAGACTTGGAGTCGGTTGAAGAGCGCCTGCTCGGCGTCGGCCACGGCGGTGTTGGCCGCGCCGCCGCCATCGAAGTCGGTGTACTCGTAGTTGAGGAGGAAGCGGACGTTACGATTCAGGTACCAGTTGAGGCCGAGGCCGTACGCGGTGGCGCCGGTGGCGTTGGTCGTGGCGCTCAGGCCGCCTCCGCCGTTCGCCGCGGGCGCGAAGAGCCTGCGGTCGAGGTGCAGGCCGCTGATGCGCCCCACCACTTCGAAGGCGCCCCAGGTGCCGGCGGCGGGATCGAAGTTGGTTTTCGGTGTCACGCTGCGCGCGGTGGAATCCTCGCCGGTGAGCACGTAGCCGCTGGAGACGCGCCAGGCGTCGTTGGTGGCGGTGAAACGGTTGAGCGGCGCGGCGGTGCGGACGAGGCGATGGCGCTCCTGCGCGTACTCGGCGATGAACGAGTATGGGCCGGAGTAGAGAAACGCGGCGGGCGAGAAACGCGTGTGGTCGCCGGCTCCGGAGAGCGAGCCGAAGGAGGCGAGCGTCTGCTGGCCGTTGGTGACGATGTTCTGGATCGTGCCGTTTTCAGAGCCCGAGCTGGCGCCGAGCGCGACGCCCAGGCCCTTGGCGAAGCTCTCGGTCTTCGCGAACGGCGTCACGGTGACGCGGCCGGCGAACGTCTTGGTGTCATTCAGGTCGCCGCCGACGGAGGAGGTGTTGTTGCGGACGCCGTTGTAGATGCCGGCGCGGTATTCGAGGAGGCCGCCGGCGAGCGTGCCATCGAGCTCGAGGCCGAGATCGCGGTTCGGGAGGAGCGTGTTGACGAACGACGACTCGACGAAGAGTCGGTCGGAGCCGGGTTCGAGCGCGACGGGCGAGATGAATTTGCCGAACTTCACGCCGAGCGCGGGGTGGGCCTTCGCGGCGACCCAGGCGTCGACGACGCTGAACGTGCTGGCCTTGCTCGCGGCATCGATGCCGCCGAACTCGGGCACGAGCGCGAACTCGAAGTTTTTGCCGAGCGTGCCGGTGAGAATCGCGCGGACGCGGCGGAGCAGAAACTGGTCGTTGCCCGCGATGCCGTCGTCGCCGAGGTAGAAACGGGCGTCGGCTTGGGCGAGCGCGCGCAGCTTCAGTTCGTAGGCCTTGTCGGACGAGGCGAGGCTGAAGCCGCCCGCGCCGGCGGCGACGGCCGGCTGCTTCTTGGCGGCCTCGGCGGAGGCTTCGGCGGCGAGTTCCTGTTTTCGTTCGAGCACGCGGATTTTCTGGTCGAGGAGGCGGATCTGCTCGTGCAGGGCCTCGAGTTCTTTGGATTCAGTCGCGGCGCTCGCGGCGGGCGCGAGGAGCAGCAACGAGGCCGCGGTGGCGGCGATGGAGAAGGCGGAGGTGGAGTTCCTCATGGGAGGCGGAGTCGGTTGCGGTCTTCATGGGAACTTCCCGTGGTCGGGTCAGTCGGGTCAGGTTGATGGAGTCGGGAGAAACGCCGTCGGCGGGCGGCCGGTGGGCGGAAAGGATTCGGGTCAATGCGCGCGAGGAGCCTCGAGACGGGTTTTCTCGGTGCGCTCGATCTGGGTTACCTTCGAGTCGTGCACGACGATCTGGACCACGCCGAAGCGGAGGCCTTCGACCTTCTCGCGGACGACGGCGAGCCACTCGGGGGCAGGCAGGACAGGGCGGTTGGCGTTTTCGGAAGCGGACATGGCGAACGCGGTTCAGATGCTGTATTCGGGAATGAGGGATGAGAGGATGCCCTCGGCGGCGACGGGCACGGAAGACGTGGGACGCGGGCGATGGCGGCGACCGGAGCCGGGGAGCGGCGTGGCGGATTCCGAGAATGGGTGGACGATGCCGCTGGCCCGCATTTTCCGGAGTGTGACGGCGACAAGATCGGCGACCGAATAGCGATCCATGATGCCGGCGATGGCGTTGCGCACATCGAGCATGATCATGCGCAGGCCGCAGTGCGCCTCATCGGGGCATGAGCACTTCTGGTAGGCGCTCTGACTCACGCACCCGATCGGCGCGAGCGGGCCGTCGAGCAGGCGGACCACTTCGCCAATCGGGATCTTCGCAGCCGGGCGAAGGAGCCGATAACCCCCGAATTTACCGCGCTCGCTGGCCACGTAGCCGGCGGCCTTCAGATCTTTCATGATCTGCTCGAGGAACTTAACCGGCATCTGTTCGTGGTCGGCCAACTCGGAGATCTGCACGAGCGAGCGACCGACCTCGGCGGCGATGCCGAGGTTGATCAGGGCGCGGAGCGCGTACTCGCAGCGTTTGGAGACTTTCATTGGCTGATGAGCAAACTAGATCAGTTTAGTATGGTAATAACAAGCAGGAAAACCAATGTTTAGTAAACTTTGGTTGTTTAAGGCATCCGCAGACCCTTGCCGGTTGGTCAGGTGGACGCGGGAGCGCCGAGGATGTACGCTGCACGAGCCGAATCGTGGCTTTCGCGAAAGTTTCCGGCCACTCCCCTCCGAGCACTGGTCTTGCTCGGGTCGCCGTCCGTAAGCGGGAGGGGGCAGCGTGAGTGAGAACTGCTGTGTTGACACAGGTGGCGGGAGTCTGGGATACCGTCCGACTCAACACCAAACGTTCTCTTCCACAGGTTAACGCCTCATCTATCCGATCCGTTTCTAGGTTTTGATGATAAGTGGCTTGCGCGCCGATTCGTTCGCCGCCCCAACTCCGCCGCCCAGATCTTCCGGAAACCCTTTCAACTCAAACCGACCGCCATGTCCCATACCGAGATTCTCCTGATCAAGCCCGTCGAGGGCCTGGGCGCCGAGGGCGACCAAGTGAAGGTTCGCAACGGCTATGCCCGCAATTACCTGCTGCCGCAGAAGATCGGCGTCGCAATCACCGCTGCCAACCGCAAGCAGGTCGACGCCCTCAAACAACGCCGCGCTGCGCGTGAAGCGCAGGAGCTCGACGGCGCCAAAGAACTCGCCGGTAAGCTCGAGAAGGTGAACATCGCCATAGCCGTGAAGACCGGTGAGGGCGGCCGTCTCTTCGGTTCGGTCACCGCCAATGACCTACACGACAAGCTCGTGGCCGCCGGTCTCGACATCGAGAAGAAGCGCATCCACCTCGGCGCGCCGGTGAAGACCCTCGGCAAGCACGAGGCCAGCATCAAGTTGCACGCCGAAGTGACGGTGACGCTTTCGTTCGACGTCGTTTCCGAGAATCCGATCGTGCCCGCGGCTGGCGAAGAGCCCGCGCCGAAGGCCGAGAAGAAGTAACCGGTTCCGTTTTCCCACCGCCGCGCTCCGTTCTGGAGCGCGGCTTTTTGTTTCTGCACCGCCGCTTCGCACCGGCCGCTCACAAAGGCCAGGGGGACTCAGAGCGGCAAACCGCATCGCGCTGCTGATCGAAAACAGAGGCGCGGTGCGTCAGTCGCCGAGTTTGCGGAGCGCTTCGGCGGCGGGCTTGAGGCCGGCGTCGAGTTGGAGCGCGGCGCGGAACTCGGCGCGGGCGGCGTTCTTGTCGCCGCGGCGTGCGAGGATTTCGCCGAGACGGAGGTGCGCGTGGGCGTTGGTCGGCTGGCCGGCCGGATGTGCGTCCTGCTCCAGATAACGGCGGAGCGCCGACTCGCCGTCGCCGAGCCGCTCGCCCGACAAAGCGGCGACGCGGCCGATCTGGTAGATCGCTGCGAAGTTACCCGGATTGCGGGCCAAGAGCTGATCGAACTGAGCGAACGCATCCGGGAAACGGCCGGCCTCCGCGTAGAGCAGGCCGAGCGCCGCGAGCGGATCGTCGCTCTGCGGATCGAGCCGGGCGGCTTCGCGGAAGGCGCGCTCGGCGGCTTCGGTGTCTTTCGCGCGCGAGTGGATTCCGCCGGTGATCATCGCACCAGCGAACGGGTCGCGTTTTCCGATCTCTGCCGCTTGCACAAGTGCCTTGTCGCGGCCGCCGCCGGCGATTCCGGGCGCCTTCTCACAGAACTCGATCAGGCCCTCTCGATATTCGCGGTTTTCGGGCTCTAGCTCCACCGCTTTTTCGAGTGCGGCACGGCATTTTCGCGCAAGGCCGAGTTGTTGGAAGATCCCGGCTTTGCCGGCGAGTTTGCCGTACGCCTCGCCGAGGTCGGCCCAGTAGAGCGCGACCTGGGGCGTGAGCTGCGTGCAACGTTCGTAGTGCATCGCGGCCGCCGACCAGTCGCCGCGACGTTTCGCCAATCTGCCGAGGTGGTAGAGCGCTTCATGATCGGCCGGATTCGCGGCGAGGAGTTTTTCAAACGCGGCCTGCGCTTCGCCGTCGCGACGCGCGACGAAGGCCTCGTGCGCGGCTGCACGTTCCGGCGCCAAGGGCCCGTCAGCGATGGTTTCGGCGCGCAACGCCGCGGAAGACAGGCAGAGCGAAATGGCGAGCAGACGGAACCGGCGCATGCCGCATGAAAACGCTGCGGGACGGTGGCAGTGAAGCCGGAAACCGACGGAGGGCCGCTGCGGATGATAAACGGCGAATAGACCCGGGTGGCGGCCGGAACCAGCTGGCGAGGCATCCAGAAAGCATTTGCAGGGCGGGGCGGGAGTCCGATGCTTGCGGGCCATGTTCACGGGGATCGTCGAAGAAGTCGGACGCGTCATTTCCTTCGAGCGCCGGGCCGCCGCCTGGCGGCTCGTCATCGAAGCGGCCGCCGTGGTCGTCGGCACGAACGTGGGCGACAGCATCGCGGTGAACGGCTGCTGCTTGACCGTGGTGGCTTGTGAAACCCACCGGCTGAGCTTCGATCTCCTCGAGGAAACGGTGCGGTTGACCAACATCGCCCAAGTCGGCGCGGGGGGCGTGGTGAACCTCGAACGCAGCCTGCGACCCGATGGCAAAATGGGCGGGCATTTCGTGACCGGACACATCGATTGCACCGGAGAAATCGAGACGCTCGAACCGCGCGGTGCGGATCGTTACCTGCGGGTGCGCTATCCGGCTCAGCATCGGGGATTGCTCGTGCCGAAAGGCAGCATCGCCGTCGATGGGGTCTCGTTGACGGTCGTGGAGGTCACCGACGAATGGTTTTCGATCTGGCTGATCCCGCACACGATGGAGGCGACGAATCTCGGCCGGCGCAGTGCGGGAGAGCGCGTCAATCTCGAGTTCGACATGCTGGCAAAATACGTCGACCGACTGCTGACGCTGCGTGGCGAGGCCGCATCGGGCGACCAGCCGGGTGCAGCGCCGGTGAAGCCGATCTGGCAGAACTGAGCCATGGCGCTGCGCGAACAGTTGCTCGCGGTGGCGGAGGAGCTGCGGCGTCGCAAGGCCGACGGCGACAAAACCGTCTCGATCGGCGACGAGACGCTCGCGGCGCTGCGCGATCTCGTGGCGCGGAAGAACACCGGCCCCGCTCCGGCGTCTCCGGTGGAGCCGCCGCGCGCGCCGAGCGCCCCGGCCGAAGCGTCAGCCTCGAAATCGGAAACGGCGCGTCACGAAAATGCGAATGCAGCGGCGGCCGTGCACGCGGAACCGAAGGCGCCGCCGGCCGGGACCGTTCCGCGCGACACCGGCCCGTCGACCGACGCTGCGCCGGCCAAGCCCGCGCTCAAGGTTTCCACCACACCGGCCGACGCTGCGCTGCCCCCGGCACCGGTGTTCGACCTGCCGACGGGGGACAAGGCGGCGCGTTGGGCGTGGCTGAAGGATTTCGTCGAGAGCCACCCGGTCTGCCGCGCTCATGTGCGACCGGGGAAGAAGGTCGTTCTCGGTGTGGGATCGCTGGATGCGAAGATCTTTTTTTGCGGTGAAGCGCCCGGTGCCGAGGAGGAGGTCAAAGGCGAGCCGTTTGTCGGCCCGGCCGGGCAACTCCTCACGAAGATGATCAAGGCGATGGGCCTTGAGCGCAGCCAAGTCTACATCGGCAACATCCTGAATTGGCGGCCGGAGATGCCGACTCCGCCCGGCATGGAGCAGATCGGCAATCGGCCGCCGACGGCCGAGGAGATGGCGTTTTGTCTGCCGTTCTGGCGCGCGCAGCTCGAGATCGTGCAGCCGGAAATCATCGTCGCGCTCGGTGCGACGGCGGCGTCGGGCCTGCTCGGCGCGGGCAGTTTCAAGACTCTCGGCGAGATCCGCGGGCATTGGCAGACGTTTGCCGGTCGCCCGGTCATGGTTACCTATCACCCGTCCTACCTGCTCCGGAACAACTCCAACCGTGCCAAGCGCACCGTCTGGGAGGACCTCTTGAAAGTGATGGAGCGCGCGCAGCTGCCGATCAGCGACAAGCAACGCAGTTTCTTCCTCGAACGATGAACCTACTTCCGCCGTCCTCCGAAACTCGCGGCGCAACCCTCCGGCGCCGCGCCGCGTGCGCCCTGGTCGCCTGCTGCCTGGCCGCTGTCGCGAGCGCCGCTGATGAATTCGGCTTCGACTTCCAGGAGCTGCAGTACCGCGCGAAGAATCTCGCTGCCCGGCCGTTCGAGCCGCAGCCGCGTCGCGTGCCGGACTGGCTGCTGCCGCCGAAGATCAACTACGACCAGCACCGCGACATCCGCTTCCGGACGGATCGCTCGCTCTGGCGGGAGGACGAGCTGCCGTTCCAGATCCAGTTTTTCCACCCCGGCTGGCTGTTTCACGAGACGGTGCAGATCCACGAACTCGACGGGAAACGGGAGATCGCGTTTCCGTTCAGCCGCCGCTTCTTCGATTACGGGAAGAACAACTTCACCGAATCGATCCCGCGCGACATGGGCTATGCGGGCTTCCGCATCCACTACGCGTTGAACCGCCCGGAGTATCTCGACGAACTGGCGGTGTTTCTCGGCGCGAGCTACTTCCGCGCGCTGGGGCGAGGGCAGCACTACGGGCTCTCCGCTCGAGGCCTGGCGGTCGACTCCGGCGCGCCGGTCGAGGAGTTCCCGGTCTTCCGTGAGTTCTGGCTGCAACGCCCCGCGGCGGACGCGAAGGAGGTTGTTGTTTTCGCGCTGATGGACAGCAAGCGCGTGACCGGCGCGTACCGGTTCACGATCCGGCCCGGCGACGATACGGTCATGCGCGTGAAGGCCACGCTGTACCTGCGCGAGACGATCGGACTGCTCGGACTCGCGCCCTTCTCCAGCATGTTCTGGCATGGCGAGAATTCCGGCACGACGAACGGCGACTACCGGCCCGAGGTGCATGATTCCGACGGCCTTTTGGTGGCGCATGCCGGCGGCGAGTGGCTGTGGCGCCCGCTGCAAAATCCGAAGCAGCTCAACACGGCATTTCTGGCCGCGGAGAACGTCCGAGGGTTCGGCCTCCTGCAACGGGATCGCAACTTCGACCATTATCAGGATCTCGAGGCGCACTATCACCAGCGGCCAAGCGTTTGGGTCGAACCCGTCGGCAACTGGGGCCGCGGCTCGGTCGTGCTCGTCGAATTGCCGACGCCGGACGAGACGCAGGACAACATCGTGGCGTTCTGGACGCCCGAGAAATGCCCCGCGATCGGCGAGCCCTATACGTTTGAATACAATCTGCATTGGCTCACCGAGATGGGCAAACGACCGCCGGCGGGCTATGTGGTCGCCACCCGGCCGAGCACCGTCATGAACCGCCCCGACCTCAAGCGCTTCGTTGTCGATTTCGCCGGCGCCACGCTCGCCCGGCTGACCGACGGCGTGGAAGGCGTGGTGTCGGTCGGGGAGGGCGCGACGCTCGAAGGCGTGAACGCGCAGCGGAATCCGTACGACGGTAGCTGGCGCCTCGCCTTCGAATTGAAGCCCGATGGCGGCGGCAAGCCGGTCGAATTGCGGGCATTCCTGCGGAAGGGCGAAGATGTCCTTTCCGAGACCTGGAGCTATCGCTGGCAGCCTTGAGCGACGAATCCGCCACGCCTTCTGGAGGCTTTCTGCCGACGGCGATTCCTCGCTTGAGCGGTTTCCAACCCCGCACGGGCACGCTCGACCAGTGGAATACGGCGTATATGCGCGTCGAGGATTACCTACGCGCCCATCGCATCCACAATCGCCTGCACCAGAGCCGCGTGATCGAGCGCGTGCTCGAATGCGCGGCGCACCGGCATGAAGCGAATCCCAGCCTGGACCCGGTGACTCTCGCGGCGGAGGAGATGGACCGGCTGATGCAGACCTGGTTCGCGTCGCAACTGGGCGAGGGGGCCTTGTCGCCGGATCGGCGGGCGACCCAAGCCCGTGTCGCGATGCTGCTCAGCGACCTGCCGACGCGTTGGCCGTACACGTTTCTCGATCAGGAGAACACACCGAGCGAGGCGCGCGTCGCGATGGAGAAGAGCGCCTTGCAGGCCGGTCCCGATCTAGCGGTGTCGAACATGGTCCCGCGCGAAATCGATCTCGGCACGTTGCCCGAGGCGGCCGGTGACACGCTTGAGCGACTGGAGCGCTGGCCGATCATCCGGCTCCTGCTGTTGTGGGCGATATTTGCCGCGGTCATGGCCGCGTTGTTCTTCAAGACTCGCTGACGAGCCCATGCCCAACCCCACGCCCAAGCTCTTTGTCACCGAGCGGCTGGAACGCCGCCGGGTGATCAAACGCCGCTTCGTATTTTTCACGACGATCTTCCTGCTCACGTCGCTGGCTGGCTGGTTCATGGCCGATCTGCTGTGGAACAGCGGCACGCATCCCGGGCGCATGAGTCCGATCGAATGGGTGGTGCTGGTGCTTTTTGTCGTGTTGTTCGCGCATGTGGCGACGGGTTTCGTGCACGCGCTGTTCGGCTTCTACGTCCTGAACCGCGGCGGAGATTTCTGCCGGGTCCAGCGGTCGTTGCCGTCCGAGGACCCGCACGCGCCGTTGGCGCCGACCGCGGTCGTGATGCCGGTGTGCAACGAGGATTCCAGCCGCGTGTTCGAAGGGCTGCGCGTGATCTATCGCTCGCTCGAGGAGACCGGCAAGCTCGGCAACTTCGACTTCTTCATCCTCAGCGACACCTCCGACCCGAACAAATGGATCCAGGAGGAGCTCGCCTGGGTGGAGCTCTGCAAACAGGTCGGAGGCTTCGGTCGGATCTTCTACCGCAAGCGTCGGCAGGGAATTAACAAGAAGAGCGGCAACGTGGCCGATTTCCTGCGACGCTGGGGCAGCCGCTATCGGTATTTCGCGGTGCTGGACGCGGACAGCATCATGACGGGCCGCTCGCTGGTGCGCATGGTGCAGCTGATGGAGCGCAACCCGACCGTGGGCATCCTGCAAAGCGTGCCGCGGTTGATCCGCGGCGAGACTTTGTTCGCGCGCCTGCAGCAGTTCGCCAACCGGCTTTACAGCTCCGTGTTCCTCGCCGGCCTGAATTACTGGCAGCAGGGCGAGGGCAACTTCTGGGGACACAACGCCGTGATCCGCACGGCGCAGTTCATGGAGCATTGCAGCCTGCCCGACCTGCCCGGTACGGAGCCGTTCGGCGGGCGGATCCTCAGCCACGATTTCGTCGAGGCGGCGCTCATGGTGCGAGCCGGGTACAGCGTGTGGCTGGCCTACGATCTCGACGGTAGTTTTGAAGAGGGACCACCATCGGTGATCGACAGCGCGAAACGCGACCGCCGCTGGTGCCAGGGCAACCTGCAACATTCGTGGCTGCTCTTCGCCCGAGGTCTGCGTGGCGCCAGCCGGGTGCACTTGTTGATGGGGATCATGGGTTACGTGGCGTCGCCCCTGTGGTTGTTCTTCCTGTTGTTAAGCACGATCCACGTGCTCGATCAGGACCTCTCCGGAACCACGCACTCGGTGGGCGAGATCATCTTCGAACGCTGGGGGGTCTATTTCGAGCTGCCGCAGACGCTGGCGCTCTTCGGACTCACGCTCGTGATGCTCTTCGTGCCGAAGGTGCTTGGTGTCCTAGTACAGTGGCGCGAGGAGGGCCGGCGGCCGGTCTATGGCGGTCGGCTCCGGATGGTCGTCAGTGCGGTGATCGAGACGCTGCTCTCGTCGCTCCTGGCGCCGATCAACATGATGTTCCACGCGAAGTTCGTCGTATTCACCCTCCTCGGCCAAGGCGTCGGCTGGGTGACCCAGCGGCGCGATGCCGAGGGAAACGACTGGCGAGAGGCGATCCTCACCCATTGGGGACAGACGGCGTTCGGCCTCATCTGGGGTATTTCGACGTACATCCGCCTGCCGTCGTTCTTCTGGTGGCTCAGTCCGGTTCTCGCGGGTCTGGTGCTCTCGATCCCGCTCTCAATTTTCCTCGGAAGCTCGAAGATCGGCGCCATGACGCGACGCTGGGGACTCTTCTTGTTTCCGGAGGAGTCGGCGCCGCCCTATGAGCTGCGTCGTCTCGAGAAGAACTTGGCCGAATGCTACCGCCACATGCGTCCGATCGAGGAGCTGCGCGACGACTACGGCCTGCTCCAGGCGGTGCTCGATCCGTACATCAACGCGCTGCACGTTTCGTTGCAGCGTCAACGGCGGCCGGCCGCGGCGACGCGCGCCTATTTCCTCGGATTGCGCGAACGGCTGTTGAAGGACGGACCCAAGCGGCTCTCGGCGCGTGAGAAACGGGCGCTGTTGCTCGACCCGGAGAGCATGACCTGGCTGCACCGTGAGCTCTGGCGACGGCCGCAAACGGAACTTGCCGAGTGGTGGCAGCTCGGCGTGCGTCAGTACAACGTGCTCACCGCCCAGCCGGTCACCGCGCTGTATCGTTGACGCGGCCGGCGCACAGCGCCGCCGCCTCGCGACCGCTAGACACCCGGAATCTTGGCGCGCTTGAACTCCACCTCGATCGCATCGATCGAGAGCTTGATCTCATGCACGCAGAAACCGAGCGAGCCGATGAACGCCGCCAGCGACAACGCGAAGAGGGCGACGCCAACGCGCGGATAATCATGGACCATCGCGCCCATCGATAGCGCTGCGAGGATGAACGACGCCAAGCCCATGAGCTGCATCCGGCGGATGAGGTGCAACCGGCGGCGGATATTGATGAGCTGCACTTCCCAGTGCGGCTGCGGGTGGCTGAGGTGCTCAGCCAACATCTTGCGCGCGACCGTCGTCAGCCCGAGGAAGCGGTTCGTGTAGGCCAGAAACAGCAGTGAGATCGCGGGGAAGATCAGCGCGGGTACGGCGGGGTTCATGGCGAGCGGATCACGCGCTGGACCGGAGCCGGATTCAAGGCGAGGGTTCAGCGATCGAGTTACGTCCTTGGCCGTCGGCACTCATGCGGAAGCGCTGACCTTGGACTTCGATCTGCAGATTCTTCCCGACATCGTAGGAAACCGATACCTTGCCGGAGCGCAGGACGCTGCGGGTGTCGCCACGGATGAGATCTCCTTCGAACAGAACGCGGCTGTCGGAGGCTTGTACGACCTTCACCCAGACGTTTCCGAGCGCGATCAGACGGATCAGGTTCCGGTCGTTCGCCGGCGTGGCTTGGGTCGTGTTTGTCGCACCGCCGGCGGCGCTGCTGCTCGGACCCGAGTCACTGAGGAAAGCGCGGATCACGAGGACGAGAACGATCAACGCGAGTCCGGCGCCGCCCACGATGAAGGGCATCTTGAGCTTTTGGCGACGGTCGGCACTGGGTGCTCCCGTGACGACCGCCGTGGGGACCGAACGTGGCGTGGGCGCGGAGCGAGGGAGCGCGGGCTCCGCGGGCGCAGGCGGCGGAGGGGCGGAGGGCGCCGGGGCGGGCCGGCCGGCCTCGGGCAGGTCGATGCGGCCGATGATTTCGCGCTGTTCCTGATGACGGCGCGATTCGCGGACTTCACCGAAACCGAGCGAGGCGTAATCGGTGAGCAGCTTCTCGGTGTTGAGCTTCAGATACTGCGCGTAGGTGCGCAGAAAGCCGCGGACGTAGATGTCGGGCAGGCCGATCTCGAAAGTGTTGCTTTCGAATTTCTGGAGGTAATCGCTGCGGATCTTGGTCGCTTCCGAGGCTTCGCGGATGGAGATGCCCTTGCGTTTGCGCGCTTCCTCAAGTCGCTCGCCGATAGTCTGCATGGGGTGGAATGTGGGGAAAAGCCGCTGGGAGGGGAAGCCCTTTTGCGCCGACCACCCGCCACCGGCGTAGTGGCCGGTCGGCGGGGCTCGGGAAGGGCTCAGAGCCGGTCAAGGTCCGCGAGGATCTCGCGGGGCTGGGCGCCGTTTTCGGGACCGACGATTCCCTTCTGCTCCATCAGCTCCATGAGGCGGGCGGCACGGTTGTAACCGATGCGCAGGCGGCGTTGGAGCATCGAAGTGGATGCGCGGCGGGTGCTCTTGAGCACGTCGATCGCCTGCGGGAGTAGATCGTCGTCGCTGCCTTCCTCGAGATCCTCGAGACCGTTTTCGCCGTCTTCGTCGCCAACTCGGTCGACCTGCTCCTGGACCTCCTGGCGATAGGCGGGCGGGCCGTTCTTCTTGAGGTGTTCGACCATGCGGGCGATTTCCTCGTCCGAGATGAACGCACCTTGCGCGCGCACGAGGCGGCTCGTGCCGGGGGGCATGAAGAGCAGATCGCCGCGGCCGATGAGTTGGTCGGCGCCGGCTTCGTCGAGGATGACGCGGCTGTCGACTTTCGAGGTAACTTGGAACGCGATGCGCGAGGGGAGGTTGGCCTTGATGGAGCCGGTGATGATGTTCACCGACGGGCGCTGCGTTGCTACGATGAGGTGGATGCCGGCGGCTCGGGCGAGCTGGGCGAGGCGCGCGATCGAGGTCTCGATCTCGGCCGGGGCGACCATCATGAGATCTGCCAACTCGTCGATGATGCAGACGATGTACGGCAGCTTTTCCGGAATCTCGATCTCGACGTCGCGCGGCACATCGATGTTGAGCGGCGAGGTCTCGTCGGCCGGGGCGGTGTCCTTCTCCTTCTCAGCCGGGGCGGGGCCGCTGGCCTTGCGCGTGTTGAAGGAGGCGATGTTTCGCACGCCACATTTCGCGAAGATCTGGTAGCGCTTTTCCATCTCCGCGAGCAGCCATTTGAGCGCACCGGGCACCTTCTTGGGCTCGGTGACGACTGGAATGAGCATGTGCGGGAGGGAGTTGTAGACCTGCAGCTCGACGATCTTCGGGTCGACCATGAGCAGCCGAACCTTTTTCGGGCCGGCGTGGTAAACCAGTGACGCGACGATGCTGTTGACGCAGACCGATTTTCCCGAGCCGGTGGCGCCGGCGATGAGCAAGTGCGGCATGCGGGCTAGGTCGGCGACGATTGGCGCGCCGGAGACATCCTTACCGAGCGCGATCGGCAGCTCGGCTTTCGAATCGCCCCAGTCGGCGGATTCGAGGATCTCGCGCATGCCGACGGGCGTCGGCTTCTGGTTGGGCACTTCGACACCGACCACGCCTTTGCCCGGCACCGGCGCGAGAATACGCACCGACTGGGCCTTCATCCCGAGAGCGATGTTCTTGTCGAGGCTGGCGATCTTTTCGACGCGCACGCCGGGGGCCGGCATGACCTCGTAGCGGGTGATCACCGGGCCGGTGTGGATCTCTCCGAGGCTGACTTCGACGCCGAACTCACCGAGGGTGCGCAGCAGCGTCTCGGCATTCTGGAAATGCTCGGCTTCGTTCGTGGCGGTGGCGACCTTCACCGGCTCCTTGAGCAGGTCGAGCGTGGGGAAGATGTAGTCTTCGCTGCGCGTCGGCTGCGGTGCGGCGGCCTTGCGCGTGGTTTCGGGAGCGACGATCTTGAGGTTGAGCTTGTTCGCGTTCGCGACGGGCGCGGCTTCGCTCACTGTGGCGACAGCGACGGCCGGTTTCTCGCCGCCAAACGGCGGGGGTTTGGCGCCGCGTTCGGGCGCGGGCGTAGCCGGGGCCGGCGGTGCGGGCGGGGGAGGCGGTGCCGGTTGCTCTGCGGCGGGGGCGGAGTTGCGCAGCGAGAGAGTCTTCTCGGGCGAACGACTGGGCGGCGGCGCACCGACGGGCGCCGCCGCAGCGGGTGCGGCTTCGCCGCCCTTGGGCAATGTGAGGCGCTTGATGTCGGTGGGCGGCGGGACGGTGGCGGCGGCCTGCTTCTTGAGCTCGGCGAGCGCCTGCTCCTTGAGTTTGGCGCGGGCTTCGGCGCGGAGCTTCTTGATCTCCTCGCGCTCGAGGCGGCGGAGTTTCCAGTTTTCGCGGATGCTCTGGATCCAGGCGAAGAAGCGGTCGAACTGCGCTCCGAGGTCCTTCGTGAGCACGAACATCAGGCTGAGCGCGAAGAAAACCGAGAGCACCACGCCCGAGCCGAAGATGCCCATCGTGTCCTCCATCAGACGCGCATAAAGCAGCTGGCCGACCATGCCGCCGGGACCATTGACGTACACGTTTGGCGGCGTCGAAAAGAGGCCCCAGGCGACCTTTTGCATGTCGGCAAGCCCGCACGCGCAGAGCAGGCAGAACATCATCGCGGCCGCGCGGGCGGTCGCCAGACGGCGCATACCGCGGGTGTAGATGAACGCCAGCCAGAAGAAGAACGCGCCGATCAACCACGCGGCGCCGCCGAGGATGCGGAAAAGGTAGAAGGCCGTCATCGCGCCGATCTTGCCGACGGGATTCACCCCGGTGGGCGGGATGATCTTGATGGTGCCGTCGGGCAGCGTTTCGCCGGAGGCGCTCATGGTGGGCACCTGATCGGGGGCGTAGTACGCGAGCGCGACGGTGAGCAGCACGCCCACCATCAGGCACAAACACGCGGCGACCCAGCGCGGCCGGTAACTCGGGGCATTGTAGGACGGGCCGTTGCGTTTGGAGGAATCAGGTTTGGCCATCGGAAAGTGGGCTAGGGATTAGGGCGGCGAGGCTAGGAGATTCGCGCGCCGATGTAAATTCAGCCTCCCATTTTTGATGGAATTCTTAACAGTCGCGGCGATGCATTTGCCAGTTCGATTTCAACCGCTCTACCAAGCTCGTGTCTGGGGCGGCCGCGCCCTCGGCCAAGTGTTTCCACGTTCACTACCGGGCACCGATCCCATCGGCGAAAGCTGGGAGATCGTCGACCGGCCTGAGGCGCAATCGGTTGTCCGCGACGGCCCGCTGGCCGGGATGACACTACGCGACGCGCTCCACCTGCGTAGTGCGGACTGGATCGGTCCCGACTGGCCGGTGACGCGGCCGTTCCCGATCCTCGTGAAATGGCTCGATTGCCGCGAACGGCTCAGCCTACAGGTGCATCCGCCGGCCGAGATCGCGCCGGCGCTGCGCGGCGAGCCGAAGACGGAGAACTGGTTCCTCGCGGGCGTCGAGGGCGAGGCGGGGCTGATCCTCGGCCTCAAACCTGGCGTGACGCCGCAACAGTTCGAGGCGGCGATCCATGCCAACACCCTCGAGCAGTGCGTGAATCGCTACAGCGTGCAGGTGGGCGATTCCGTGCTCGTCCACAGCGGCACCGTGCACGCGATCGACGCCGGCTGCCTGATCCTCGAGATCCAGCAGAACTCCGACACGACCTACCGCGTCTACGACTGGGGCCGCATGGGCCTCGACGGCAAACCACGCAAGATGCACATCGGGGAGTCGATGAAATCGATCCTCTTCGACGAGCCGCCGCCGCCGATCGTACGCGCCGCCGACACCGCGACCGTGATCGCCGATTGCGCCGAGTTCCGCATCCGCCGCGCGCCGCTCAAGAAGGGCGCGCAGCTCACGTTCGCCGCCGGCGAACAGTGCCGCCTGCTCTCGGTCGTCCGCGGCCGGCTCCGCGCGCGTGGGCTCGACCTCGCGCCGTTCATCGCCGGCGACAACGCCCTCCTGCCGTTCGCGGGTGGGTTCACCTTCGAGGCCGACGAAGACTCGCTCGTGCTGGTCACGGAGAATTTCTCCTGACCACCGCCGCGACCCGGCGCCGCGGAGCTTGATCAACGTTTCCCGGCGCTCCTAACTAGAAAGTCCGGCCCGCGCTCGGGCCGCCGCTTCCTCCGCGGCGCGTCCACCGGCCGGCGCCCGTTTACCGACACCACATGGCCAGCCAAAAGGAAGATTACTACGAACTGCTCGGCGTCGCCCGCGACGTGTCCGCGGACGACCTGAAGAAGGCCTACCGCAAGCTCGCGGTGAAATACCACCCGGACAAGAACCCCGGCGACAAGGCCGCCGAGGAGCGCTTCAAACAGATCTCGGAGGCGTACGACGTGCTCCGCGATCCGGACAAGCGTGCGGCGTACGACCGTTTCGGCCACGCGGCGTTCTCCCAAGGCGGCGCGGCGGGTCCGCGCGGCCCGGCGGGCGGCGGTTTTCACGATCCCTTCGATGTCTTTCGCGAAGTCTTCGGCGGCGGAGGCGGCGGGATTTTCGAGGAGTTTTTCGGCGGTGGTGGGGGGGGCGGTGGTGCTCAACGCGGTGCCGATCTGCGCTACGACCTTGAGATCACGCTCGAGGAGGCGGCCAGCGGCGTCGAAAAGGAGATCTCGTTCCGCAAGCTCGCCGAGTGCGGACACTGCGGTGGCAGCGGCGCCGAACCCGGTTCGAAACGGGTGCGTTGCGCGACTTGCCAAGGCCATGGCCAAGTGACGACCTCGCGCGGCTTCTTCACGTTCCGGCAAACCTGCCCGACCTGCGGCGGCGCCGGTACGCGCGTGGAAAAACCCTGCGCGAAATGCCGCGGCGACGGACGCGTGCAGGAGGATGCGAAGGTGAAGGTGCGCATCCCACCTGGGGTCGACACGGGCACGCGGCTGCGTTCCTCGGGCAACGGCGAGGCCGGCACGCTCGATGGCGGCCCGGGCGATCTCTACATCGTCCTGCACGTCGCGGCGCATGAGGTCTTCGAGCGCCAGAACGACGACCTTTTCTGCGAGATCCCGATCAAGTTCACGCTCGCCACCCTCGGCGGCACGATCGAGGTGCCCACGCTCTCCGGCAAGGCGTCGTTGAAGATTCCCGCCGGCACGCAGTCGGGCACGACCTTCCGCCTGAAAGGACGCGGCCTGCCCAGCCTGCGCGGCGGACACCCCGGCGACGAACTCATCCGCGTCCACGTGGAGGTGCCCACCTCGCTCAACGCCGACCAGCGCAAGAAGCTCGAGGATTTCGCGATCGCCTGCGGCGATGCCGACGAGCCCGTTTCGAAGAGCTTTCTCGAGAAAGCGAAAAAGTTCTTCCAGTGAGGCAGCGCGGTACTGACGGAGAATCTGGAAATCAGTAACTCAGGAACGGAAACGCAGCCTCCGGCGCGAGTGTCCGGCCGGCTTCTGTCTTCCCGATTTCCTGAGTTCCAGATTGTTCCTTTCCGGAAAAACGTCCCCGATCTCATCCATGCGCGTCGTCCTGCTCGGTTCCGGTCGCGGCTCCAATGCCGAGGCCATCCTCAAAGCCCAAAACGAGGGCCGGCTCGGGCGCGCGCAGGTGGTCGGAGTCTTCTGCGACAAACCCGATGCGCCGATGCTCGGCCTCGGACCGCGCTTCGGCGTGCCGGCGCAGTATCTCGATCCGGCGCCGTTCAAGACGAAGCTCGAGGGTGCGGCCGAGGAACGCTACATCGCGGCGATTCGCGCGGCGCAGGCTGATCTCGTCGTGCTCGCGGGATTCATGCGCGTGATCAAGCCGGGATTCCTCGCGGCGTTCGCGGGCCGAATCATCAACCTCCACCCGAGTCTGCTGCCGAGCTTCCCCGGGCTCGATGCAATCGGTCAGGCGTTCCGCCACGGCGTGAAGCTCACGGGCTGCACCGTCCACGAGGTGAACGCCACCGTCGACGGCGGGCGCATCCTCGATCAGGAGGCAGTCCGGATCGAGGAAACGGACACACTGGAGACGCTCGCCGCCAGAATCCACGCCGCCGAGCACCGTCTTTTGCCGGCCGTCATCGCTCGCCTGAGCGAGCGCTTGCCCTCCTGACCCCGCTTTGCCCATGAGCCTCGTTGAAGCCCGCATCCCCATTCCCGTCGCCGCCGCCGAGGCGGTGGAAAACGCGCTCACCGAAGCGGAGAACTCCGAGTGGGGCGTCTTCGAGGACCGGCCCACGGCGAGTGCGTGGCTCGGCAGCTATTTTCCGGACGCGGCGGCGGTGCACGCCGCGGTTATCCGCGCACGACGCGATTTGCGCGAGGTGGCCGATCTCGTCGAACCGACGATCACGCCGGTGGCCGACACCGACTGGCGCGAGAGCTACAAGCTGCATTTCACGCCGTGGCATTTCGGCCGCATGCACTGGGTGCCCGTCTGGGAGCGCGACACGTACGCCTTGCCGGCCGATGCCGTGGCGGTGCTGCTCGATCCCGGCATGGCGTTCGGTACCGGGAATCACGAGACGACGCGCCTCTGCTGCGAGCGGATGGTGGCGTACGCGGATCAGGCGCGCACGCGCGGTGGAAAGCTCGCCGGTCGCCGGGTGATCGACGCCGGTTGCGGATCGGGCATCCTGGCGATCTCGGCGGTGAAGCTGGGCTTCGCGCCGGTGGCGGGTTTCGACAACGACCCGGAAGCCGTCGCCGTGAGCCACGAAAACGCTGCGCTGAACGGCGTGACCGGGCAGGTGGAATTTTTCGTGGGTGACCTGATCACCGGGCTGAAGGGCCGTCAGGCCGATCTGGTGATGGCGAACATCCTCGCCAACGTCCTGCGCACTTATGCGCGCGAGCTCGTGGCGGCGGTGGCGCCCGGCGGTTGGTTGGTGCTCAGTGGCATCCTCGCGACGGAGATCGAGGCGGTGCAGCGGGATTTCGCGACCGTGGCGCCAGGCTGGGCGCTCGAGAGCCGCACGCTCGGCGAGTGGGCCGACCTGAAGTTGGTCCGCACGGAGTGAGACGCGGCCGCGGCGGCGAGAAACGGCGCCGTTTACCGGTAGCCGAGGAGTTGGATCTTCCAGGCGCGGGCCTGGTCGAGCACACGCTGTTTGTCCAAGACGATCGTGTTGTCCGCCTCGAGAGCGGCGTGCTCGATGCCGGCGTCGCGCATGCTCTCAAGCGTGCGTAACCCGAAAACGGGCACATCAAAACGGAAATCCTGCCGCGGCTTCACTGTCTTCACGAAGAGCAGGTGGTCGGTCTTGAACTCGCCGGCGCGGCGGAGCATGGCATCGGTGCCCTCGAAGGCCTCGACGGCGACGACGGTGCCCTTGCGCACCACGACGCCCTGGCCGATGTCGAGCCGCGCGACTTCCTTGGCGATGTGGATGCCGTGCTCGAGAAACTCGGCGGGGACGGAAAACTTCCCGGTCATCGGGCCCTCGGAGGCGAGCTCGTCGTCGAGGAACGCGCGGGCGTCGAGCAACGTGACGCCGATGGCGGCGATCTCCTTGGCGAGCGCGCCGAAGATGGACTCGGCGTTGCGGCGCTTCAGGGAGAAGAGGATACGCGCGGCCTTCCAGTCGGGATGCAGTCCCTTGAAGAGGCGGCGCGGCGTGATCTGGCCGGCCATGAGCGCGTAGCCGGCGCGGAATTTTTCGAGGCTGTCGAGCGCCTTGCCGAGCTGGCCGACGAGCAGCATGCGGCGCTCGTTCTCGGGAAAGCTCGCGTAGAGTTCGGCCGGAGTTTCCTCCTCGAAGGCGATGAGCCGGAGCGGCACGCCGGCGCGGCGGATCGCGGCGGCCACGCGGATCGGGTATTGGCCTTGGCCGGCGATCAACGCGATCGGGCGGCTGGGATCGAAATCGGAGGGGAGGAAACGGGAGAGGGCTGGCACGGTGTCGGCGTCTGGCCGAGTAGCACGCCGCAGCGGCCCGCGCGGGTCAATGGCGGAGGCTCTGAAGACCCGCGCCACGGGAGGGCGGGGCGCTCAGTTCGGCCCGGTGTTGCCGGGCGCGGGGACCGGTTTTGCCGGAAGGTGGACCGTGACGGTCGTGCCCATGCCGGGCTGGCTGGTGATCGTGATCTGGCCGCCGTGCAGCTCGGCGAGCCGCGAGACGATCGCGAGGCCGAGGCCCGAGCCTTGTTGCTCGTGGATACGGCGCTCGAATTGCACGTAGGCGCCGATGTTCGCGACGTGTTCCTGTTTCATGCCGCGGCCTTGGTCGGTGACGTTGATCTCCGTCCACGAGCCGTCGCTGAGCGTGCGGACGACGATGGCCTTGCCGACGGAGGAGAACTTGCAGGCATTGTCGACGAGCTCCTCGACGATCTTGGCGAGGTTCGATTCCGACACGGCGGCGAGTCCGCCCTGCAGATCGAGCTGCAGATCGGCGGCACGGCCGACTTCCTGGGCTTTGCGGCGGGCGGCGTTTTCGACCGGGCCGGCGACGGGCAGCGCGGCGACCTCGCGCAACGCGCGCACGCGCTCGGGTTGCACGGTCATCATCTCGATCTGCGCGTAGACGAGAAAGTTCATGATGAGCCGATGGAGACGCACGCCGGAGAGCTTGATGTCGTTGCCGAACTCGCGGAGCTCGGCGGCGGTGAGCGTGCCGGACTCGTTTACGATCATCTCTGCCATGCCGATGATGCCGGTGAGCGGAGTGAGCAGCTCGTGCGGCAACATCATGGAGATGTTCGTGCGCAGCTCGGAGAGACGGTGCTCGGCCTCCTCGCGGATCGCCTGCTGCTTCTGCAGCCGGGTGCGGACGACATCGACGAGCTCGTGCAGGCGGAATGGTTTCGGCAGGTAATCGTCGGCGCCGAGTGACATGCCGTGGCGCATGCCCTTTAGGTCGGCGCGACCAGTCATGAGGACGAAGGGGATGCTGGCGGTGGCCTTATCGGTGCGCAGGGCGGAGAGAGTGTCGTAGCCGTCCATGCCCTTCATGTTGATGTCGCTCACGATCAGGTCGGGGCGCACGGAGCGGGCGAGCTGCATGCCGGTGATGCCGTCTTCCGCCTCGAAGACCTCGAAGTTCTCGGCGCGCAGGCCGAGGACGATGGCTTCGCGGAGCATGACTTCGTCGTCGATGACAAGGATCTTGGTCATGAGGCGGCAGGGCGGGCGGATGGAGGAAACGGCGCGGATGTTATTCGAGATCGGCCGGAGCGAGAGCGGATTGTGTTCAAAGATGTATGAAAGGGGCGGGCGATAGCGGCCCAAGCTGACCTCCGAATTGGGGAGGTGAAAGGCGTCGTTTACGACCGGTCAAAGAACGAGCCTGGGCGGTCCGTTCGTGGCCGGCGACGGATTGGGTGAGGCATGCACCCGGGGCAGCTCCACCAACAGACGGTTTCGCGCTTGGGGGAAGCGTGGACTGCGACCATGTCGATCGCCGGCGGCTGGGTGAAGGGGTGTGGCGCGGCGGCGAGTGGACCGTACTGGTCTTGCGGCTGCCGGGGCCGGTCGGCTCCGCAAAAACCGAACGAACGGGAGCACAGATCCGGGTTAATGGATCTCCAGAATCGCGCCAGTGGCCTGCTGGCGAAGTTAATCAATAGATGACGTCGGAGGTCTGCGCTTTTCCCCTGGGTTGAGCGCGGAAGCTGGCGGCGAGTGGGACCGGGGGAGCGGGAGTCGAACGGGCTCAACGCGCCAGATAGGGCGTGAGCCAGGCCGGTGGCGGCGGCGCAGCAGGCGAGTCGAGGGCGGGTCATGCACTCGGCGGCGGGGGCGCCCGGATGACGGGTGGGAAGTCGCCCCACAACCGGAGATTCTCCTTCACGGTGTTTCTCTGAGGGGGAACGGATCGCACCGACTCCGGAAAGGGAAAAGCCCCGCGCCGGGGAGGGCGCGGGGCTTGGAGAGAACGAGGCGGCGAGCAGGCTCGCGCCTTAGTAGCCGACGGATCACTTCTTGGCGGCCTTGAGCTCGGCGACGGCGGCTTGGGCGGCGGCGAGGCGTGCGACCGGGACGCGGAAGGGCGAGCACGAGACGTAGGTGAGCCCGAGCTTGTGACAGAACTTCACCGAGTCGGGATCGCCTCCGTGTTCGCCGCAGATGCCGAGTTTGATTTCGGGGCGGGTCTTGCGGCCTCTTTCGATGGCGAGCTGCATGAGCAGGCCGACCCCGGTCTGGTCGATCGAGGCGAACGGGTTCTTCTTCACGATCTCCTCGTTCTGGTAGGCGGGGAGGAATGATCCGGAGTCGTCGCGCGACATGCCGAGGGTTGTTTGCGTGAGATCGTTGGTGCCGAAGCTGAAGAACTCGGCGGTCTGCGCGATCTCGTCGGCGGTGATGGCGCCGCGCGGGATCTCGATCATGGTGCCGACCTTGTAGGCGATCTTGGTCTTGGTCTCCTTCTGCACCGCGGCGGCGACCTCGTGGACGATGGCCACTTGGAGATCGAGCTCCTTCTTGAAGCCGACCAGCGGGATCATGATCTCGGGGTTGGCCTTCACGCCGAGTTTCTTCGCCTCGACGGCGGCCTCGAACACGGCGCGGGCCTGCATGGCGGTGATCTCCGGATACCGGATGCCGAGGCGGCAGCCGCGGAAGCCGAGCATGGGGTTGAACTCGTGCAGCTCGCGCACGCGGGCCATGATCTTCTCGACCGGGATGTTGAGCTTCCGGGCGAGGTCCATCTGCTGCTCCTTCGAGTTCGGGAGGAACTCGTGGAGCGGCGGATCGAGGAAGCGGATCGTGGCGGGGAATCCTTTCAGCGCCTGGAAAATCCCGAGGAAATCGCCGCGTTGGTAGGGGAGGATCTTCGCCAGCGCGGCTTCGCGGGCGCCGGTGGTGTCGGCGAGGATCATCTCGCGCATGGCGTCGATGCGATCGCCCTCGAAGAACATGTGCTCGGTGCGCGTGAGGCCGATGCCGGTGGCCCCGAACGCGATCGCGTTCTGCGCCTGCTCGGGGGTGTCGGCATTCGTGCGCACCTGGAGTTTGGAGACGCGCGCGCACCAGTTCATGAGCTGCGCGTAGCTCCTGAACTTCTCGGTTTGTTTCGCGGCCTCGTCGTTGTGCAGGAGGCCGGCGATGATCTCGGAGGGGGCGGTCTTGATCTGGCCGGCGTAGACGGCGCCGCTGGTGCCGTCGATCGAGAGGAAATCACCCTCGGCGAAGCTCTGTCCGGCGATCGTGGCGACCTTCTTGTCGTAGTCGATCTGCACGGCCGAGGCGCCGCAGACGCAGACCTTGCCCATCTGGCGGGCGACGAGGGCGGCGTGCGAGGAGACGCCGCCGCGCGCGGTGAGGATGCCTTCGGCGGCGATCATGCCGCGGAGGTCCTCGGGTGAGGTCTCGACGCGGACGAGGAGCACTTTTTCGCCGCGTTCATGCGCGGTGACGGCGCGGTCGGCGTTGAAGTAGACACGGCCGGTGGCGGCGCCGGGGCCGGCGGGCAGGCCGGAGGCGATGGCGGTGGCCTTCTTCACCTCGGCGAGGTCGAAGATCGGGGCGAGGAGTTGGTCGAGCTGGTCGGCGGGGTTGCGGAGGATGGCGGTCTGCCAGTCGATGAGTTTCTCCTTCACCATATCGATGGCGAACTTGAGCGCGGCGGCGGCAGTGCGTTTGCCGTTGCGCGTCTGGAGCATGAACAGCTTGCCGTCCTGGATGGTGAACTCGATGTCCTGCACATCGCGGAAATGTTTCTCGAGGATCTGGCGAACCTTGAGGAGCTGCGCGTAGGCCTCGGGTAGGCGCTGCTTGAGCTGGGCGACGGGCTCGGGGGTGCGCACGCCGGCGACGACGTCCTCGCCCTGTGCGTTGATGAGAAACTCGCCGTAGAACTCGTTCGTGCCGTTGGCGGGGTTGCGGGTGAAGGCGACGCCGGAGCCGGAGTTGTCGCCGGTGTTGCCGAAGACCATTGCCTGCACGTTCACCGCGGTGCCCCATTCGGTGGGGATGTTGTATTTGCGGCGGTAGACGATGGCGCGGTCGTTCATCCAGGAACCGAACACGGCGCCCGCGGCGCCGCGGAGCTGTTCCCAGGGGTCGTCGGGGAAATCCCTGCCGGTGCGTTCCTTCACGAGGGCCTTGAAGCGCGCGACGAGTTCCTGCTGGTCGGCGGCGGTGAGCTTCGAATCCTCGATGTCGGCGTGGTAGCGCTGGACCTTGAGGGTGTGGATGACGGTCTCGAACGGCTCGTGGTCCTCGTTCTCACGCTTCTGCACGCCGAGCACGACATCGCCGTACATCTGGATGAAACGGCGGTAGCAGTCCCAGGCGAAGCGCGGGTTGCCGGTGGCCTTCTCGAGCGCGACGACGGTCCGGTCGTTGAGGCCGAGGTTGAGGATTGTATCCATCATTCCAGGCATCGAGTCGCGCGCGCCGGAGCGGACCGAGACGAGCAGCGGCATCGCGGTGGTGTCGCCGAACTTCTTGCCCATGATCCGCTCCATGTTGGCCATGCCGGCGGCCATCTGGGCCTGGAGCTCCTTCGGGTAGGTCCGCTTGTTGGCGTAGTAATAAGTGCAGACCTCTGTGGTGACGGTGAAACCCGGGGGCACGGGCAGGCCGATGCGGGTCATCTCGTGGAGATTGGCGCCCTTGCCGCCGAGGAGGGCGCGCATGGTGCCGTCGCCATCGGCCTTGCCGGCGCCGAACAGGTAGACGTGTTTCGGCGTCTTGGCGGGGGTAGCCTTTTTCGCGGGGGAGGTTTTCTTCGCAGCCGGTTTCTTGGTTTTGGATTTCGCGGGCATCGCTGGGATGGGTTCAGGGGGAAACGACGAACGTCGCCGGTGGTGGGGTAACCGGGACCAAGGGTTTGGAAGCGGCGGCGTTTATTCCCGCGGGAGCGTGTAGTGTCAATGTCGGGCGGGCCGGCGCAGGTCCGCGGCGCCGAGGGAAGTAGGGGAGGTTTTCGCGGCGCAGCGGCGGGCGTGGCGTGGCTCATTTCTGCGGGCGGTCGCTGGAAAACCGACAGTCTCTCCCGCTGGCTGCGAGCTCGGTGTCGCGGGTTGCAGCGGCGCGGATTTCTTCCCAAGTTCCGCCGCGTGGAGCTGAGCGACCTCTACCAGGAAATCATCCTCGAACACGCGCGGCACCCGCGCCACCACGGACCCTGCTCCGGGGAGACGCACGGCGCGCGCGCCGATAACCCGACCTGCGGCGACGAGGTCGAGGTGCACCTCCGACTCGCGCCGGACGGACGGATCGAGGAGGCGACGTTCACCGGTCAGGGCTGCGCGCTCAGTCAGGCCTCCGCTTCGTTGCTCACGACAAAGGTCCGTGGCCGGCCGATCGCGGAAGCGCTCTCCACTGCCGGGCAGGTGCAACAACTCTTCACCGGCACCGCGCTCACGCCCGAGCAGCTCGATGCGCTGGGCGATCTGCAGGCGCTGCAGGGCGCGGCGCAGTTTCCGCAGCGCGTGAAATGCGTGACGCTCGCCTGGCACGCGCTGCAACAGGCTCTCGCCACAGAGAAGACTCCGCCGACCGCGACTTGACGCCACCGGGCCGCCGCCACTGAGCTTCCGCCGTGCCTTTCGCTCCGCCTCCCAACGACACCGACATCAATGAGGGCGAAACCACGCCCGGCGCGCGGGGCGAAAAGGTGATGGGCTTCCTCGATCACCTCGAGGAG
>DATGXA010000049.1:0-10155 GCA_035299125.1 Opitutaceae bacterium | reverse complement strand
TGGGAAAGTACGCCTGATTTTCAACTCCACAAACCTTCCGTCGGCGAGTTTCACGGCGATGATCGAGGAGAGGTCTTCGCGGTGGAAGAACGTCTGCGCGGAGGCGAGCGGGAGGAAGACGCCGCCGTCCTCGAAGCCGTTGGCCGTGCGCACGATGCCGGCGACGCGGAAGGTGGTGTGGCCGAGCGGGAGCGCGTCGCCGAGGCCGACCTTGAGGAAGGCGGCGGCGCGTTCGCCGAGCACGGCACCGTCGGGGGCGCCGAAGGCCGCGCGATCGCCGGTGAGCCAGGTGGCGCCGCTGAGCCGCGGGTTGTCGTTTTCCACGCCGAAGCAGGTGACGATCGGGTGGCCGGGCGCGGAGACGATGCCGAAGAGCACGGGGTTGGCCGCGGCCACGCCCGGCAGGCGGCGGATCTCGGCGGCCGACGCGGCGGGCACGCTGCTGAAAAACAGATCGGAGACGTCGCGTTCGAACACGAGCACCTGGGAATCGGTGTCGAGGATGCGTTCGAACATGCCGATCGCGCCGAGCACGATCGAGAGGATCGTGAGCATGGCGGCGCAACCGAAGGCGATGCCGGCCACGCCGATGCCGGTGCGCACCCAGTGGCGGCGGAGGTTGACGCGGACGAGCGCGGAGAAAGTCATCGTGAGGAAGTAGCGAGTAGTGAGGAGCCAGTAGCGAGGGGGTGGATCAGAGCGAATCCAGCGGCGCGGAGAGTTGGCGGTGGAAGAGCTGGAGGATGGACCAGAAACGGCCGCAGGCGACGAGTTCGCCGATCGCGTGGCGGGCGAGGCGTTCGAGCCGGCGGAGGCGGGCGAGGGCAGGGGCGAGACCGCCGGCGAGGGCGAGGTTGGGCCGGCCGAGGGCGGAGTCGCGACCGGCGGTCTTGGCGGCGCCGCAGGCGGCGGCGAGCTGGAGGTCGCGCAGGTCGTCGAGGCCTTGGTAGAGGAGTCCCCAGTACACGGCGAGGTGGCGGAGCTGGCGGCGCTCGAGCGGCGAAGCACCGGCGGCGAGCGCGGGCAGCTCGAGGGCGAGGCGGAGCATGGCGGAGGTCTTGCCCACCGCCGCCCGACCGACGGCCCGCGGGGAGCGCGGACCGTCGGCGAACGCCAGATCGAGCGCCTGGCCGCCGACGAGACCGGCGGGGCCGAGGCACGTGTCGAGCGTGCGGGTGGCTTCATTTCGGAGGTGGAACGGCAGAGCAGCCGTGGCCTCGGCTACGAGGGCGTAGCCGCGATTGATGAGGGCGAGCGCGCCGAGGATGGCGGAGGCTTCGCCGTGGAGACGGTGGGCGCAGGGGCGGCCGCGGCGTTCGGCGGCATCGTCCATGCAGGGAAGGTCGTCGAGGAGAAGCGAGGCGGTGTGGTAGAACTCGACGGCGGCGGCGAGCCGGCCGGCGATCTCCTCGTCCAGATTCTGGGCACGGCCGAGGGCGAGCACGAGTCGCACGCGGAAGAGCGAGCCGGGGAACGCGAGCGTCTCGGCGAGCGTGCCGCGCAACTTCGGCTCGAGGCCGACGAGCGCGGGCGCGTGGCGGCGGATGAGCTCGGCGGGGTTGTTGGCCGGTAGCTCGGCGAATGCGGAGTGGGGCAGCGGGGGCATGGCGATCAGGCGCCGGGCGTGGCGGAGAGGGCGAAGCTGATCGTCACGACCGGGTCGACGGTGAGCATGCCGAACTTCCGGATCTTCGGCAGGCCCCAGTCGCGGTGGTCGATCTTCGCTTCGCCGGAGATGTCCCAGCCGGCGGTGGTGCGGACGATTTTCACGGGGAAGCTGAGCTCGCGTGTCTGGCCGTTGAGGGCGAGCGTGCCGGTGGCGGTGAAGGCATCGGCGCTGCCGCCGGGAGCGAGTTTCACGAGGATGAAAACGCCTTCGGCGCTTTTGGCGGTGGCCCATTCGAGCATCTCCTTGTCGCGGGCCTTGTCGCCGGTTTTCAGATCCGCCCAGGCGAAACGCACTGTCGCGGCGGTGATCGCACCGGCGGCGGGATCGGCCTCCACAGTCACGGCCGGGTTGGCCACGGTGCCGGTGAAACTGTGCATCGTCGCATGGGCGCCGACGGTGAGTTTCACGGCGGAGGGGTCCACTTTCAGCGGGGCGGCGAGGCCGAGCGCGGGCAGCGCGGCCAGAAGAAGAGCGAGTAGGCGATGGTGACGCATGACGTCGCGCAGCCTAGTCCGGCCAGGTGAAGCCTCGATGAACAGCCCATGAATTCCGGTTCATGTTCGGGGCATCCGGCGGGTGCGTGAAGCGCGGCTCAAGCGAGCAATGCCGCCAACTCGGGGCTGAGGGCGAAGGCGGCGCGTACGGCGGCAAAACCGTCGAGCAGCTCGGCGGGCGAACCCGCTGCCGGAAACACCATGTCGAGTGTGGCGCCGGTGCAGCGCACCGCGGCATCGACTCCCGCCACCGTGAGCGTGCAATCGCGGCAATCCGACGGGTAGTCGACCGCGAGCCCGGAGCCGGCGTCGAGCGCTTCGACCAGATCGATCACCGCCTCCACGCGCACGCCGCGGCGTAGGGTGAAGGTCAACTCGGTGAACAGCCCCGCGAACACCGCGTCGAACTCGGGCCGCCGCACGAGCTCGGGCCGGCGCAGATCGCGCAACGTGCGGAGCACGAGATAGCGCTCGGGGTCGGCCGGATCGAGGGCGTAGGCGAGCTCGAAGGTGAAATCGGCCGCCGTGAGCACGGCCGCGGGACTGGTGACGGCGAGTGTGAGTTCGCGGCGTTTGTAGGCGAGGGCCTCGCGGGTGCGTTGGAAAAACGTTTCCGCCTGCTCCGCGAGTTCGCCGGCGCAGAGCTTGGCGAGGAAGGCGGACGTGGCGGCGTTCACGGCGGTCGGCAGCGTGTGCCGGCCCTTCTGGAAACCGGGGAGCGACTTCACGGCTCCGCCGTCGTGACCGACGAAGCCCAGACCGGCGACAAGGGAGGAAGGCAACTCACCCGACATCGCCGCCGAGGGAAACGGCTGCGCGGTTTCGCCGCGAGAGCGAAAGCGGCGCGCGGCGAGCGGGAGGGGCGTCACGCAACCTCGACCGCTGCCGGTGTGGGCGCGGTGGAGACCGCGCGCGTCTGCGCGCCGAAGCGCGCGACCAGCAGCAGGGCGCACAGCCCGAGCCCGACGGCCATGCCGGACCAGACGCCGACCGGGCCCACGTTCAGCGGAAACGCGAAACCCCAGGCGGCTGGCACGGCGCAGAGCCAGTAGCCGAAGAACGTGATCACCGTGGGCGTGCGCACATCGGCGAGGCCGCGCAATGCGCCCATGGCGGTCACCTGCGTGCCGTCGAAGACTTGGAAGATCCCGGCGACAACCAGCAGGCGCGCGGCGAGGGCGACGACGGCGGGCTCCGGGATGAACGCGCTCGCCAGCGCGGGGCCGGCGAGCACGAAGCCCGCGCCGAAGCAGGCCATCAGCGCCGCCCCCGCGCCGATCCCGCCGAAACCGATCACCCGCAGCAGGTGCCCGTGGCCGGCGCCGCGCGCGTGGCCGAGCCGCACGGCGAGCGCATGCGAGAGTCCGAGGGGGAACATGAAGGTCGTCGCGGCGCAGTTGAGCGCCACTTGGTGCGCGGCAAGCGCGACGGTGCCGAGCCAGCCCATGAAGATCGCGCTGATCGAGAACAGCGACGACTCGAAGAACAACTGCAGACTCACGGGCCAGCCTTGGGCGAACTGCGCCGCGAGCTCCCGGCGGTGCAACGCCGCGCACCAGCGCGACGGGCGAGCGGCGGCGAACACCGGGCTGCGTTGCAGGTGCCAGGCGAGCGCCGCGAGCAGGGCGCACCGCGCGATCAACGTGGCCCAGCCCGCGCCGGCGAGCCCGAGTGCGGGCGCCCCAAGGTGGCCGTAGATCAGCACCCAGTTCAGGAAGACGTTCAGCAGGACGCCGCCGAGCACGCAGTACAGCGGGGTCCACGGCCGGTGGAGCGCTTCATAGAAGTTCTTGAGCGCCAGGAAACCGAGGCTCGGCAGCAACGACCAGGCGATGATGATCAGGTAAGGGTTCGCGGCGGCGGCGACCTCGGGTGGTTGGCCGAACCAGTGGAGCGAGCCGGAGAGGGAGGTGAGCACCGTCGCCAGCGGGATGCCGGCGGCGGCGGCGAGCACGAGGCCGTGCCGCAGTGTTTCCCCGGCGTCGCGTGGGCGGCCGGCGCCGAAGGCCTCGGCGGCACGCACGGCCACCGCCGTGAGTAGCCCGATGCCGATCAGGAAGGCCACGCCGAACACTGCGCCCGCAAAGGCCGAAGCCGCCAGCGGCACCGCACCCGTGCGCCCGATCATGATCGTGTCGGTCAGGCCGAGCAGGATCTGCCCCACGTGCCCGGCGGTGATCGGCAGGGCGAGACGGAGGGTGGGACGCAATTCGCGCAAGACTTCGCGGAAGGACGGCATGGAAACGAAGAGGGCTACGCATCCCAAGCAACGGCACAAACCCGCATTTCCCGCGCCCGTGTCCGCCGGCGGTTCGAGCCCCGGCGAGCTGCCGCTCCCGGGGCGGCGGCTGGATGCTTGACGCCGCTCAACGTCGAGCGGCGCACACGCAAAAAACGCCTAGCATTCCGCAAGCATCGGCGAGCCGCGTGCCGCGGGCGTGTGCAATACTGCTCCATTAGTCCGAAAAGCTTTCAATCCAACCACTCCTAGCCGTGATCAAACCACTGCAACCGAAGTGCGTCGCCATGGACGCCAACGAAGCCGCAGCGTCGGTCGCGTATCGCCTCAATGAGGTGTTCGCGATCTACCCCATCACCCCGTCCTCGCCCATGGGCGAGTTCTGCGACGAGTGGGCGGCCAAGCAGAAGACCAACATCTGGGGCCAGGTGCCCGAGGTGATGGAGATGCAGTCCGAGGCCGGCGCGGCCGGTGCGGTCCACGGCTCCCTCCAGGCCGGCTCGCTCTCGAGTTCGTTCACCTGCTCGCAGGGTCTGCTCCTGTACATCCCGAACATGTACAAGATCGCCGGTGAGCTCCTGCCGTTCGTGCTCCACGTCTCGGCCCGCGCTCTGGCGACCCACGCGCTCTCGATCTTCGGCGACCACAGCGACGTCATGGCCTGCCGCCAGACGGGCTTCGCGATGCTCTGCGGCAACACCCCGCAGGAGGCGCACGACCTCGCCGCCATCGCGCACACCGTGACCCTCGAGAGCCGCGTTCCGTTCCTGCACTACTTCGACGGCTTCCGCTCCTCGCACGAGATCCAGAAGGTCAACCTGCTTTCAGACGACGACCTGCGCAGCCTGCTCAGCGAGGACGCCGTGGCCGCCTTCCGCGACCGCGCCCTCACCCCGGACAAGCCGATGATCCGCGGCACCGCGCAGAACCCCGATGTGTTCTTCCAGGCCCGCGAGGCGGCCAACAACTTCTACTCCGCGCTCCCGGCGATGGTGCAGAAGAAGATGGACCAGTTCGCCGAGCTCACCGGCCGCAAGTACAAGCTGTTCGACTACTACGGCGACGCCCAGGCCGAGGACGTGATCGTCCTCATGGGTTCCGGCTTCGAGGCCGTCTGCGAGACCGTCGACCATCTCAACAAACAGGGCCGCAAGGTCGGCGCGCTCTCCGTGCGCCTCTACCGCCCGTTCGACATCGAACACTTCATGCAGGCCCTCCCGGCCTCCGTGAAACGCATCGCCGTGCTCGACCGCGTGAAGGAGTCCGGCGCCATCGGTGAGCCGATGTACATGGACGTCGTCACCGCCTTCGCCGAATCCTCCACCCGCAAGGTCGCGAAGATCATCGGCGGCCGCTACGGCCTCGGCTCGAAGGAGTTCACTCCGGCCATGGTCATCGGCGTCTACGACGAACTCGCCAAGGCGAAGTCGAAGAACCACTTCACGGTCGGCATCGTCGACGACGTCTCCGGCACCTCGCTCGACTACGACATGGAGCTCGACATCGAGACCGACGACGTGACCCGCTCGGTCTTCTTCGGCCTCGGCGCCGACGGCACCGTCTCGGCCAACAAGAACTCGATCAAGATCATCGGCGAGGGCACCGACTTCTACGCCCAGGGCTACTTCGTGTACGACTCGAAAAAGTCCGGCGCGATGACGACCTCGCACCTGCGTTTCGGCCCGAAGCCGATCCGTTCCACGTATCTCATTCGCCAGGCCAACTTCGTCGCCTGCCACCAGCAGCAGTTCCTCGACAAGGTGGACATGACGACGATCGCCCGCCCCGGCGCGACCTTCCTCATCAACGCCGTCGGCACGCCCCAGCAGGTCTGGGACAGCCTGCCGCTCGAGATGCAGCAGGCCGTGATCAGCAAGAAGCTCAAGCTGTACACGATCGACGCCTACAGCGTCGCCAAGGCCAGCGGCATGACCGGCCAGATCAACACCGTCATGCAGACGGCGTTCTTCGCGCTCGCCGGCATCCTCCCGAAGGACGACGCCATCGCCGCGATCAAGAAGGCCATCCAGAAATCCTACGGCAAGAAGGGTGAGGAGGTCGTGAAGAAGAACTGGGTCGCGGTCGACAACTCCGTCGCCGCGCTCTTCGAGATCCCGGTTCCCGCCGCGCCCACCACCACGCGCCGCCGCCCGCCGGTCGTCCCGGTCGAGGCCCCGGATTTCGTGCAGCGCGTCACCGCGCGCATGATGGCCGGTGAAGGCGATCTGCTCCCCGTCTCCGCCTTCCCGATCGACGGCACGTACCCGCTCGCCACCACGCGTTGGGAGCGCCGCAACATCGCCCAGGAAATCCCGGTATGGGACGCCGCGCTCTGCATCCAGTGCAACAAGTGCGCGCTCGTCTGCCCGCACGCCGCCATCCGCACGAACTTCTATCCGAACAAGTCCCTCGAGGGCGCCCCGGCGACCTTCAAGAGCACGAAGTTCCGCTCCAACGAGAATCCGGACTGCGCCTTCACCATCCAGGTCGCGCCCGAGGACTGCACCGGTTGTACACTCTGCGCAAAGGTCTGCCCCGCGAAGGACAAGACCAACCTCCAGAAGAAGGCGCTGATGATGACGCCGCAGGCCCCGCTCGTGGCGCAGGAGGCCGTCAATTGGGACTTCTTCCTGAAGCTCCCGCGCCCCGACCGCACCACGCTGAAGACCGATCTCAAGGGCTCGCAGTTCATGGAGCCGCTGTTCGAGTTCTCCGGCGCCTGCACGGGTTGCGGCGAGACGCCGTACGTGAAGCTGCTCACGCAGTACTACGGCGACCGCCTCCTCGTGGCCAACGCCACGGGCTGCTCCTCGATCTACGGCGGCAACCTGCCGACCACCCCGTATTGCACCAACGCCGAGGGCCGCGGCCCGGCCTGGTCGAATTCGCTGTTCGAGGACAACGCCGAGTACGGTCTCGGCCTCCGCCTCGCGGCCGACCAGCTCGAAGCCAAGGCGCACCTCCTCCTCAAGGAGCTCGCCCCGCAGCTCGGCGACGGAATTGTCGAAGCGCTTGCCAAGGCCGACCAGTCGACCGAGGCCGGCATCGCTGAAGCCCGCCGTGTCGTCGGTGCGTTGAAATCGAAGCTCGCCGGCATCGGCTCGCTCCAGTCCAAGACCCTCCTCCAGCTCGCCGACTATCTGGTGAAGAAGAGCGTCTGGATCCTCGGTGGCGACGGCTGGGCCTACGACATCGGTTACGGCGGCGTCGACCACGTCCTTTCCACCGGCCGGAACGTCAACATCCTGGTCATGGACACCGAGGTGTATTCGAACACCGGCGGCCAGAAGTCGAAGTCCACGCCGATGGGCGCGGTCGCGAAGTTCTCGGCCAACGGCAAGGACACCGGCAAGAAGGACCTCGCCCTCATGGCCGTGCAGTACGGCAACGTCTACGTCGCCCGCGTGGCGATGGGCGCGAAGGACACGCAGACCATCCAGGCCTTCCGTGAAGCCGAGAGCTTCAACGGGCCGTCGTTGATCATCGCGTACTCGCACTGCATCGCCCACGGCTACTCGCTGGCTAACGGTTTCGAGCAGCAGAAGCTCGCGGTCGAGTCCGGCCACTGGCCGATGTTCCGCTACGACCCGCGCCGCCCCGCGCGTGGCGAGCCGGAGTTCGTGCTCGATTGCGCGGCGCCGAAGATCGCGCTCTCGCAGTACACGAAGAACGAGATCCGCTACCAGTTCCTGCACAAGGCCGCGCCCGAGCGCGCCAAGGCCCTCGCCGAGATCGCGCAGACCAACGTCAACGCCCGCTGGACCGTCTATCAGCAGATGGCCGACGCCGCGAAGGCCGCGGTCGCCGCGAAGGCCGCGCCGGCGGCGCCCGCCTCCTGATCTCGTAGCGGGCTTCGTACCCAAGATCGGCTTTCAGGGCGGCGCCGGCGACGGCGCCGCCCTTATTTCTTTCCGCCCCCGTTTTGCTTTCTCTTGGCCGCACGCTTTCCTTGGGCCATCACCCAGCCGCTCCGCTTGCGCGCAGTTCCCACCTCCACGTTTCACCGCCATGGCACTCGACCTCTCCACCACCTATCTCGGTCTCAAGCTCGCCAACCCGCTCATGCCCGGCGCCTCGCCGCTGGTCGACAACCTCGATCGTGTGCGGGCGATGCAGGATGCCGGCGCCTCCGCGATCGTCATGCACTCGCTCTTCGAGGAGCAGATCGACCGCGAGATGAAGGCCGAGTACGCGCATCTCCGCCGCCATGAGGACGTGTTCTCCGAGGCCGCGAGCTTCTTCCCCGACAGCGGCGACTACGCGCTCGGCCCGCAGGAGTACCTCGAGCACATCCGCCGCATCAAGGAGGCCTGCAAACTCCCCGTGATCGCCTCGCTCAACGGCACGCAGATCGGCGGTTGGGTCGAATACGCCAACCTCATCCAGCAGGCCGGCGCCGACGCACTCGAGCTCAACCTGTACTACCTCGCCACCGACGCCGCCGTCTCCGGCGAGGAGGTCGAGACCGACATCCTCGAGATCGTGCGCACGGTGAAATCGAGCGTGAAGATCCCGGTCGCGGTGAAACTGGCGCCCTTCTACTCGTCGCTCGCCCATTTCGCCCGCGAAGTCGAGCTCACCGGCGCCGACGGCCTCGTCCTCTTCAACCGTTTCTACCAGCCGGACATCGACCTCGAGAACCTCGAGGCCGTGCCCACGCTCGAGCTCTCCTCGCCCGAGGAGCTGCGCCTGCGCCTTCGTTGGCTCTCGATCCTCTTCGGTCAGGTGAAGATCCCGATGGCGTGCACCGGCGGCGTGCATTCGGCCAACGACGTTGTGAAGGCCATCCTCGCCGGCGCGAGCGCCGTGCAGGTCGTCTCCTCGCTCCTGAAACACAATCCTTCGGCGATCGCTCCGATGCTCGACGGTCTGAAGAAGTGGATGGAGGAGAAGGAATACGAATCCGTCGCCCAGATGCGCGGCGCGCTCAGCCTGCAGAATTGCCCCGATCCCGCCGCCTTCGAGCGCGCGAACTACCTGAAGATTCTCCAGGTCTGGAAGACCTGAGCGGCGGCGACGCAACCGAGAGTCGAGCGTCGAGGGACGAGCGCCCGGAGTCGCACTGGCGATCGGCGGGCGGGCGCGCCGCTGACGCATTTGCGGTAACGGCGCCGCAAGTTCGAGCGACGTGCGGCGGGCTTCGACGATGAGCGCCGAAATCGCGGCTCGGGCGCAATCCCTCCGCTCGAAACGGACGAAGCACGATTGACTGGATTCCGGGTGCAGCCGGCGTGAGGATGCGCGGCGATGAGCGCGCCGAGAGCGTATTCAGCACGCGAGGAGATCGCCAACAGTGTGACGCACGGGCTGGGCCTCTTGCTCGCGATTGCCGCGTTGGTGGTCCTCGTCGTCGGCGCGGTGCGCATCGGCGATCCGTGGCGCGTGGTGAGTTTCTCGCTCTACGGCGCCTCGCTCATCTCGCTCTACCTCGCCTCGACGCTCTATCACGCGGTGCCCGGCGCGCGGGCGAAGCGGTGGCTGAAACGCTGCGATCACGCTGCGATCTTCGCGCTGATCGCGGGCACCTACACGCCGATCATGCTCGTCACGTTGCGTGGGCCGATCGGTTGGACGATGGCCGGCATCATCTGGGGCGTCATGATTGTCGGCATCGCGATGAAATTTCTCTTCATCGACCGCTTTCAGCGACTGTTGCTCGCCGGCTACGTGGCGATGGGTTGGGCGGCGATCTTCGTGCTGCACGCCCTGTGGCAACGCCTGCCTGGCGCGGCGCTCGGCTGGCTCGTGGCGGG
>DATGXA010000048.1:0-2335 GCA_035299125.1 Opitutaceae bacterium | reverse complement strand
GTTACGCGGAGGAGACGCAGCGCGAGATCGAGCGCGGCGGCACCGACGCCGGTGACAAGCCGCGCTGGCGCGACCTGTTCGACCCGCGGATGCGCAAGGTCATCGTGCTCGGCGTCACGCTCGCGGTGTTCCAGCAGTGGTGCGGCATCAACGTGATCTTCAATTACGCGGAGGAGATCTTCCGCGCCGCCGGCTACGACGTCTCCTCGGTGCTCAAGAACATCGCGTGGACCGGTTCGGTGAATCTGCTGTTCACGCTGGTTGCGTTCGGGATCGTCGACCGCGGCGGCCGGCGGCCGTTGATGCTGTTCGGCGCCGGCGGGCTGGCGGTCGTCTATGCGATCCTCGGCCTCGGCTATCACGGCGGCGTGCAGGGCCTGCCCATGCTGTTGCTCGTGCTCGGGGCGATCGCGCTCTACGCCATGTCGCTCGCGCCGGTCACCTGGGTCGTCATTTCGGAGATTTTCCCCAACCGCATTCGCGGCGCGGCGGTGTCGGTCGCCGTGACGGCGCTGTGGATCGCGTGCTTCATCCTGACCTACACGTTCCCGATCTTGAACCACACGCTCGGCGCCGCGGGCACGTTCTGGCTCTATGCGGTCATCTGCGTGGCTGGCTTCGCGTTCATCGCGCTGCGGCTGCCGGAGACGAAGGGCAAATCGCTCGAAGAACTCGAGCGCGAGCTCGTGGAGTGAACTCGAGCGCTCCGCGCGAGCGCGCATCGCGGCCGGACTCCGCAATAGAACGACACAGCGGCAAAGCCACCGCCGTGGGGTCCATCATGTAGTCTGACCCGAAATTATTGCTGGGATTGGCCGGAAGGAGAGATTTCTCTCGGTTCTGGCGGGGGAGGATTCCTAGTAAGAATAGCCAGCAGCCACGCTTCGTTCAGAAAGTTCGGCCATCATCGCGACAACGTCCCTGTTCGAGCGGTGCGGCCCCGAGGGTCGACGCGACGAATACGAGTCGATCTGGCGGTGGCGATTAGCACAACTCCGGTCCGGTTTTTCGGGACCTGAAACCGAAAGAGCATGCAACTCCTACACAAGTTGGAGGAGTGCTTGAAGTCGCCACCTGCTGTATCGAAGGCGCAGGTAGGCTGTCGATCTAGCTCCTCAAATTTTAGAGGTTACTGAGCAGAAGATACGAAGTGGACTAGCCGCGGTCTTGAAGGGATAGCGACGAGACATTCACCTGCCCAAATCGACAAACGGAACGCGTTGTCGAATGGAAGCCCCGCTGGCGTCGTGGCCGCGCCACTGCGCGTCCCGCGTTACCCCTTTCTCGCCGCGTCGCAGGGCGACCTATGCCTGCCGCCGAACTGCTTTTGCCGCAGCTCCTCGCTCGGACACTCGCGCGCGTCCCGGAACGCGTTGCTTTCCTCTCCGAATCCCGCCGCGTGACCTACGAAACCTATGGCCGCGATGTGCGCGCCGCCGCCGCCGGTCTCCAACGGCGCGGCATCCAGCGCGGCGATCGCGTGGCGCTGATGATGCCGAATTCGACCGAGTTCGCCGTCGCGCTTTTCGCGCTGTGGGAAATCGGTGCGGTCGCCGTGCCGACTTGCACGATCTACACGCGCACCGAGGCGGGCGCGCAGTGGCGCGATGCGGGTGCGGTGTTGATTCTGGCGGACGCGAAATGTGCCGAGGTGGCGTGCGCCGCGGCGGGCGATTGCTCGCCCGCGCCCGCCGTCGTGCTCGTCAACGGCGGCGCTCACGGAGCCGACAGCGCGAGCTGGTCCGCGTGGCTGGCGGCTGAAGAACGCCCTGCCCCCGTCGCGCTCACCCCCGATGATCTCGCGTGTCTCCAATACACCGGCGGCACCACCGGCGTCTCGAAGGGGGCGATGCTCACGCACGCCAACATCGCCGCCAACGTGTTTCAGTCCGCCGCGTGTGTGGGACTCGGCCACGCCGAGCACGACGTGCTGGTGGGCGCGCTGCCGTTCTTCCACATCTTCGCGCTGACCTGCGTGCTCGCGGGCGGAGTGGCGCACGGCGCGACGGTGATTGTCTTGTCGCGCTTCGAGCCGCGGAACGTGGTCGAGACATTCCGCCGGCATCGGCCGACGATCTTTCATGGCGTGCCGACGATGTTCATCGGTTTGCTCAACACGCCCGAGGCGGCGCCGGAGGATTTCGATTCGATTCGCGTATGCATGAGCGGCGGCGCGGCGCTGCCGGTGGAGGTGATGGGGAATTTCCAAGCGCGCTTCCTGCGCCACGGCCAAATCTCCGAGGGCTACGGCTTGAGCGAGACATCGCCGGTGACGCACGCCAATCCGCCCGGCGGGCCTGTCGTCGCGGGCAGCATCGGCCGGCCGGCACCCGAG
>DATGXA010000047.1:0-2760 GCA_035299125.1 Opitutaceae bacterium | reverse complement strand
CCGCCAGCCGGTCAACCTCGTGATCGTGCTCGACCGCTCGGGCTCGATGAGCGGCGAGAAGATCGTGCGCGCGCAGGAGGCCGCGATCGAGGCACTGCACCGGCTCGACGCGCGCGACCTGTTCTCGCTCGTGATCTACGACCACGAGGTGGCGACGTTGATCGCTCCGCAGTCGCCGACCGACACTGGTTGGCTCGAGCGGCAGATCCGCAGCATCAGCTCGCGCGGCAACACCGCGCTCTTCGCCGGCGTGTCGCAAGGCGCCGCGGAGCTGCGCAAGAACCTCGAGCGCTCCGGCTACGTCCACCGCGTGCTGTTGCTCTCCGACGGCCTGGCCAACGTCGGCCCGAGTTCGCCCGACGATCTCGGCCGGCTCGGTGGCGCGCTGCGCCGCGAAGGGATCTCCGTCACGACGATCGGCCTCGGCGACGGCTTCAACGAGGACCTCATGACCGCGCTCGCCCAGCGCAGCGACGGCAACCACTACTACGTCGCCGAGAGCGGCGATCTGCCGCGCATCTTCGCCGCGGAACTCGGCGATGTGCTCAACGTCGTCGCGCAGCGCATCGAGATCACGGTCGAGTTTCCCGCCGGCGTGCGCGTGATCCGCTCAATCGGCCGCGAGGGCGCGTGCCGCGACAGCGCGGTGACATTCGACCTCAACCAACTCTACGGCGGCCAGGAGAAGTTCCTTCTGGTGGAAGTCGAGGTGCCGGCGTCGAGCGTCGACGAGGTCCGCACGCTCGCCCGGGCCCGCGTCAACTATGCCGATGCCACCGGCGCGACGACACGCGAGCTCCGCGCCGAGGGGCAGGTGCGTTTCTCCCGCGACGACGCACTTGTCCGCCGCTCGGCCAACCAGCAGGTGCAGACCGAATACGCCGCGAACTTCGTCGCTGAAGCGAAAAGCCAGGCGATCGCGCTCGCGGACGCCGGCCGCAAAGACGAAGCCGCCGCCGTCATGCGGCAAAGCAGCGTGCAGCTCAGTCGCGTGGCCAGCAGTTACAACAACGCGGCGGTGGCCGCCGTCGCCGAGCAGACGGAACGCGAGGCCGAGGAAGTCGCCCGCAAGGGCATCGACGGCGAACGCCGCAAAGAGATGCGCGCCGACGCGTACAAGACCACGAATCAGCAGAAACAATGAGCCCGCGGCGCGGTTTGCCGGTTTCTTGACGGCGCCGCGTCATCTGCTCCCTCGACCTGCCGCCCACCGTACCTAAGCTCGCTCGCCGATGTCGCCCGCTCCCCGCCGCGTCTGGTTGCCTTGGTTACTGCTCCTCGTGCCGACCCTGTTGATCGGCGCGGTGGCGCTGCGATTGTTGTGGCTCGAGCAGCGGCGGATCGACGAAGCCGCGAGCGAAGTGCAACAACGCGCCGAAGTCGCGGTGCGGGCGCGCGCGCAGGTCGCCGCGGATAACATCGAGCTGCTCGTCGCCGAGATTCGCGACGGACTGTTGCGCGAACTCGCCGAGACGCCCGAGGGCGACCTCGAGGCGTTGCTGGCCAACTGGCCGCAGACGAACCCGCTCGTGGCGCAGACGTTTTTGTGGCGGCCGGATCGGGCGGCGCTCGCGTGGCCGCCGGCGGACAGCCCGGAGCGGCGCGCGTTCCGCCAACGCCACGCCGCGCTCTTCGGCGGTGGCGAAAACTCGCTCGCGGCGGCCGTGGAGCAGGAACAGACGGCGGCCACGCGCGCCCAAGCGAAGGACGCGATTCCCAATCAGGTGCAGTTCGACGGCGATGTGGCGTTTGCGAGCAACTACGAGGTCGCCTCGAACCAGGCGCTCCGGCTCGACGTGCAGAAAGCCGCGCGCAGCTCGGCCGCGGCGGCGAAGAGCATGCCCTCGACGCAGGCCCGCGACAGCTACGCGCCGAGCAAGAAGCTGGCGGAGTCGAGCGAACTGCGTCGGCAGGAAGCGCGCGAGAGCGTGCGGGCGAAGCTCGAAGCGGAGCGGCAGCGCGAGGCCGAGGACAAAGGCTACGCCGACGCCCCGATGCAGTCGGAGAGCGGCTTCGTGGCGGAGCTCGCCGCACCCGCGGCTGCGGCCGCACCGGCGAATGCCGCGGAACCGCCGCGGCGGAACGGCCATGCGACGCCAGTGGTTGTGGATACGGCGGCGGTGCCATGGCGAGAGCCGGCGAGCGGTTGGCTCGGGCGCAATGTTGACGGTGCGGTCTTCTTGCTCGGCTGGTGGCAACCGGCCGGCGGCGGCGCGGTGCGCGGCGTGGAATTGAATCTTCCCGCGGTGCTCGAGCGCGTGCAGGCGCTCGTGCCGGCGCGCACGGAGGGGGGCGGACGTTTCGCGGTGCGCGGCCCGGGCGAGGCGCTCGGCAATGCGCCGATCAGGATCCCGCTCGCGGCGACGTTGCCCGGTTGGACGCTCGTGGCGTGGCCGGGCGCGGCGCCCCGGATCAAGTCGCTCGATGTGGGTGGCGGGTTCTTTGTCGTGGCGGCGTTGCTGGTGGGCGCGTTCGTGGTGGCGATCGTCGCCGGTGGCGCGATGTTCTTCCGGCAGGCCGCCGCGGCGGCGCGCGAGGCGGCGCTGAAGACCTCGTTCGTGTCGAACGTCTCGCACGAGATGAAGACGCCGCTGACGACGATCCGGATGTACGCCGAGATGCTCGCCGACGAACGCGTGGACGATCCGGCGAAGCGCGCGCGGTACTTTTCGACGATCGGCCGCGAGACCGCGCGGCTCACGCGGCTGGTGAACAACGCGCTCGATTTCGGTCGGCTGGAGGCCGGTCGCAAGGAGTACC
>DATGXA010000046.1:0-14355 GCA_035299125.1 Opitutaceae bacterium | reverse complement strand
GTTTCCATCACAGGGAACGGTACTTCCAGCTACGTTGGCACGATCCTGGCTCCCTGTTCGAACGTCAAACTTGCAGGTGGCTCGAGCACTGGCAGCCCGCGCTCGTCGGCAGCTCGGCCATCGCCGGAGAGCCCGCTCGGTTGATCGACCTGATCCTCCGCGGCCCCGAAGCCGCACTGCCGGCCGACCGTCCTCGGTACGCCAACGCCATGCCGCCCTTTGCCCCGGTGCTGAACGATGCGGAGACCGCCGCGCTCGTTAACTTTCTGCGGGGACGCTTCGCCCAAGGCGGCGCCTCCACCACGCCCGCCGAAGTCTCCGCGATCCGGGCACGCCGCTGAGCGGCCGGCGCCGTTTCCCGGCTCGCCCCTTCCGCCGCATTGCGCTTGGCTGCGGCCAACCGCTCCCGCCATGGACCAAGACCAGGAACACCTCCGCCTGCTCGCGATCTTCCACTACGTCGTCGCCGCCCTCGCCGCGCTCTTCGCGTGTTTCCCGCTGATCCACCTCGTCCTCGGGCTGTTCTTCATCCTCGCGCCCTCCTCGATGGCCGGCTCCGGCCAGCCGCCGCCGCCGGCGTTCCTCGGCTGGATCTTCGTGATCTTCGCCTCGTGCTTCATCCTCGCCGGCTGGGCGTTCGCCGCCTGTGTGCTCTATGCGGGGCGCTGTCTGGCCAACCGGCGTCGCCTGCTGTTGTGCCAGGTCATGGCCGGCATCGAGTGCATGTTCATGCCGTTCGGCACCGCGCTCGGCGTCTTCACGCTTCTTGTACTGACACGCCCCACGGTGAAGCCCCTGTTCGATGATCAACGTACGGCGCCGCCCCTCGGCTGAATCCGCGCCCCGCCGGCGGTCCTGCGCGACCAGAGCACGCGCAACGGGCCGGCCAGCAGACCGCCCCAGCGCGCGACCCGCGCCAAGCGCGGCGCGAACCGCCCGAGCAACCCAAGCGCCACGCCCCCGATCTGCGGCGGCACGAGCCCGCCGAACGTCACGCTCGAGCGGAACAACGCGAGCGCGCGATCAACCCACGCAAACCGGCTCGCGATGACTGCCGTGGCCACGACCATCTTCTTGCGCCGCTCCCCGATTCGCCAACGCAGGGCGCGCTCGCGGACCGCGAGTTCTTCTAGTTGTTCGCGCGGGTACATTCCCGGTCGGCCGTGAGTTCGTCGATTGTGCCGTCGAACGGCCGGGGCTGCCGCGCGATCAGTCTCCGCAGATAAAGCAATGCCGCCGCAAAGCCCGCGCCGTAGACCAGCGTGAGGGCGCCGAGCGCGATCAGCCGGCCGTTCTCCCAGAAAACGCAGACGATCGTGAAGCTCGCGAAAAGCAGTGCGAGCAAGCCGGTGGTCGCCACGGCGAACGACCAGATCAGGAGCTCGACGAAACGAAACTTCTCCTGCTGCAACTCGACCGAGAACAGCTCGATCCGATCCCGGACGCTGCCGAGCACCTGCGAGGAGAGCTCGCGCAGCGCGCCCAGAAATCCCGTGGGCTTTTCCATCGCGCGGTTCAGTCGTGGCACCGCCGCCCCAGCAGGATCCCGGCAACGAGCCCGAGACCGAGCGCCACCGCCATCGACTGGTACGGATTCTCGCGGATCGCCGTATCGGTGTAGCGGGCACCGGCCGCGACCTTCTCGCGGGCGTCCTCGTATAGGGCGGAGAGTCGCTCGCGCGCGGACTCGAGCCGCTGGCGCAGTGCGGCCGAAGCTTCGTCCACGCCCGCCGCGGCGGAGTCGGCGATCATCTTCTCGGCTTCGGCGATGATCGTGCGGAGGTCCTCGACCATCTCGGCCGGGGTCTTCTCGTTGGTGTTCGCGTTCATGTTCTGGAAATCCAAGTGTTGGTTGATGTGCTGGAGTTCGGACGGATGAGGGGCGGCTGCGGGTTATTCCCAGTGCCCTTCGTAGAAACGGATCGCACCGCCTTCCGGCTCCCAGCGCGGCGGCACCCAGACTCCGCCGGCGGTCGGCGGCTCTTCCCAATGGCCGGCCATCCACGCGTACCGGTTGTTCTGCCACGTCCAGTGGCCGGGCACCCACACGTGCGCCGAAGAGGGGCGTTGCGGGACTGCTTCCGGCGGCGGAGCCGGCGGCGCTTGGGCGATCACGTAGCTCGGCACGACCGCGCCGCCCACGATCTGGTACGCGGGCGCGGCGATCACCTGGGGCGCCTGGGGTGCGTCCGCGGCCGGTGCGGCGGTGGGCGCGGCCGGAGGCGGAGCGGTGACGAGATGGGATTCGGGCTCGGAGGCGCAGCCACCGAGGAGGGCAAGGGCGCCGCTGACGGCGAGCGCCGCGGGGATCGTTCTCGTTTTCATAGGAGTAGTGGTTGGGGTTTGGGCGCCACGCCGGCGCGCTGTAGCCAGGCTTCGCTCAAGGCGCGATCTTCTCGCTCGTCCATTGCCGCACCTCGCGAAAGGCCTGTTTCATCTCGGCATACGAGTTCCGCATGTCGGCCTTGAAACGATCCCAGGCGTCGGCACCGGTTTTCTCGGCGACATCGAGCTGCGCTTCCAGCTTCGCGAGGCGTTCGCGCAACGCGGCAAGCCTCGGACGCGAATCCGCCTTCACCGCTTCGGAGGAGCGTTCCACAGATGCGGAGAGCTTATCGAGCCGGGTCTTGAGGTTATCGATCTTCACCCGCGCGGCGGCCACATAGTTCGCGCGCTGCTCGTAGGAAAAATCCTGGATCTCGTCGGCGGCATCGTTCGCCTCGTCCTGGATGGCCTGCGCGGTGTCATGCACGGTGTCGCTCACCGACTCGGCGGGCGCGGGACCGACCGGCCGGTCGGTCGCTTGCTCACTGGCGGGCTTGCAGCTCACGAACAACGTGGCGCAGAGCAGAACGGCCGGGACGGGAAGGATGTGTTTCATGGCGTAAACGGATGGTGTTTCTGGTTGGTGGGCTCGGTGCGGTCCCGCCGGCGGCGTGCCGTTTCCGGCTCAAGGCTGGCGCATGGTTTCAACCGCGACAGCATTCTAGACGCTCGCCGCGCGACCTCCATCGGGCGCAGTCCCGCCCCGGCGCCCGGGCGTCGGTTGGTCCCCGACAGGGCGCGTCGCCGGATGCCGCATCCGGCCGAGCCATGACTTTCCGTCCGCCCGACGCGGCTACCAGGGCAGCACCGTGTGCCGGTGGAACCACTCGTGCACGACCGGTACGCCGCGCACGATCGTCACCGCGCCGAGCACCACGAGCGTCGCGCCCGCCAGCCGCAACAACCAGCGCCTGCCGTCACCGGAGAACAACTTCGCGCCCAGCAGCGCCGTGAGCACGAGGCCCGGCGCCGTGGCCGCGCCGAAGAGCGCCGCACCGAGCGCGGCATCGCCCGCCGAGCCGAAGCCCGCCGCGTACACGAGCGCCATCAGCGAGAGCCCGCAGGGCAGGAAGCCGTTGAGCCAACCGATCAGCAGCGCACGCCACCACGTCGGCGCGCGCAGGATCGCCGCCGCGGCGCCGCACCAGCGGCTGCCGTCGAACCAGCGCGTCGCGCCGGAGGAGAGTCGAAGCTCCAGCGAGTACGCGAGTCCCAGCGCGACCATCGCCGCACCGATCAACGCCGACATCGCGTTCTGCAGCCACGGCAACACACCGGCGCCCGCCACCCAGCCCCCGATCACACTGAACAACACCGCGAGGAAAACGTACGTGAGCGTCTTCCCCGCGTGATAGGCGAGGCTGCGCCCGAGCACCGCGCCGGCCGCGCCGCCACCGCCGGCCGCGATCGCGAACGGACCGCACATCCCGATGCAGTGCCCGGTACCGAGCAGGCCCATCAGGAGCAGCGCGAGATAGTCGCCGGCGGTCATCGCGCCGATCCTCGCGCCACCGCCGACCCGCGCAAATAGGAATTGCACGCGCGGGCGCGCAGTCATCATTCACCGCGCGATTTTCTCGCACGCGATGTCCACCACGCTCCCGCACTCCCCGCTCACCATTGCCGGCCGCACGTTCTCATCCCGCCTCTTCGTCGGCACCGGGAAATTCCCCCGCCCCGAGCTCATGCGCGACGCGCTCGCGGCCAGCGAATCGCAGCTCGTCACGGTCGCGCTGAAACGCGCCGACCTCTCAGGCGCGGGCGACGCCTTCGCCAACATCCTCGAGTTCCTCGAACCGGAGCGCTACCTCGTGCTGCCGAACACCGCCGGCGCGATGAACGCCGAGGAGGCCGTGCGCATCGCCCGCCTCGCCCGCGCCGCGGGTCTGCCGGCGTGGGTGAAACTCGAGATCCACCCCGACCCGAACTATCTCCTCCCCGACCCGATCGAGACGCTCAAGGCCGCCGAGATCCTCGTAAAGGAAGGCTTCACCGTACTGCCCTACATCAACGCCGACCCGGTACTCGCACTGCGCCTGCAGGACGTGGGCTGCGCGACGGTCATGCCGCTCGGCTCGCCGATCGGAAGCCACCGCGGTCTCGATACGCGCGCGCAGCTCGAGATCATCATCGAGCAGGCCCGCGTGCCGGTCGTCGTCGACGCCGGCCTCGGCGCGCCGTCGCACGCCGCCGCGGCGATGGAGCTCGGCGCCGACGCCGTGCTCGTGAACACCGCGATCGCGATCGCGCCGGACCCGGTGCGCATGGCGCGCGCGTTCGCCGCCGCCACCGCCGCCGGCCGCGCTGCCTACGAGATCGGCCTCGGCCGCCAGCAGGCGCACGCCGAGGCGACCAGCCCGCTCACCACGTTCCTCGGCTGAAAAACCGGAACACCGTCCGGCAAAAAAGGAAACGAAAAGGACCAAGAGAAGAACCGATCGCCATCCGCCTCGCGCCAGTTCAGCACCTCCTTCGTTCCCTTCGTTGCCTTCCGCCCTCCCGACCGCTCCGCCTTCCGTACCGCCCGCGCCATGGCCACGTTCTCCCAGGTTTTCCCGACCGTCCCGCTCGAACAACTCGAGGCTGCGGCGCTCGCCGCGACCGGCGCCGAGGTGGAGCCGATCGTTCACCGCGGCCGCGCCCTCTCGCTCGACGATTTCGCCGCGTTGATCTCCCCGGCCGCCGAGGCGCACCTCGAGACGCTCGCGCGCCGTTCGCAGGCGCTCACCCAGCAAAACTTCGGCAAGGTCATCCGGATGTTCGCGCCGCTGTACCTCTCGAACGAGTGCGTGAACACCTGCAAATACTGCGGCTTCTCGCGCAACAATCCCATCCCGCGCATCACTCTCCCCGTCGAGCAGGTGCAACGCGAGGGCGCGTTGCTCGCCGGCCGCGGCTTCCGCTCGATCCTGTTGGTCGCCGGCGAGCATCCGAAATACGTCTCCAACGGCTACGTCGAAGAGTGCATCCGGCGTTTGCTGACACACTTCCCCAGCGTGTCGCTCGAGCTCGGCCCGCTCGAGACCGCCGACTACGTGCCCATGGTCGCCGCGGGCTGCGAGGGGCTCGTCGTCTACCAGGAGACCTACCACCGGCCGACGTACATCGAGATGCACACCGCCGGCCCGAAGAAGGATTTCGACTGGCGCATGGACACCGTCGAACGCGGGTACGCCGCTGGCTTCCGCCGCCTCGGGATCGGCGCGCTCTTCGGCCTGCACGACTGGCGTTACGAAGCGCTCGCCGTCGCCGCGCACGCGCTGCACCTACGCAAACACTGCTGGAAAAGCTACGTCACGATCTCGCTGCCGCGCCTGCGTCCCGCCGCCGGCGGTTTCCAGCCGAAGAACCCGATGAGCGACCGCCAGCTCGCGCTCCTCATCTGCGCGTTCCGGCTGCTCCTGCCGCAGGCCGGTCTCGTGCTCTCCACGCGCGAGCCGCCGCATCTGCGCGACGGACTGATGGCGCTCGGCATCACTACGATGAGCGCCGGCGCGAGCACCGAACCGGGCGGCTACAGCTCGTTCGACGAGAACTGGACGCAGCCCGAACAGAAGGGCGAACAATTCCACATCGCCGACGAACGACCGCCCGAGGCCGTCGCCGCCGCAATCCGCGCGCGCGGCTACGAACCGGTCTGGAAGGATTTCGACCGCTCGCTCGTCGTCGCGCAATAGTTCACAGCCCGTCCCGCCCGCATCGCCCCGCCATGTCGCTGCAGATCAACTTCACCGCCAACGGCGCAGCCCACACCACCCCGGCCGGTCGCACGATCGGCGATTTCCTGCGCGAGCGCGGACTCAAGCCGGGGCTCGTCGTCGTCGAGCACAACGGCAACGCCCTCACGCCCGCCGAGCCCGACCACATCCAGCTGCGCAACGGCGACCGTCTCGAGATCGTGCGGATCGTCGCCGGCGGCTGAGCCAGCGATTCGGTCGCTCGTCGAGAGCCGCAGGCCGAGTGCCAGCTATCGGTGGCCGGCATCGGATGCTCCCTCTCGACGATCGAATGCCTGACCACGCCCGTGGCGCCCGATCTCCGTTCCTCAGCTCCGCTCACGGAAGTCGAGTCTGTTGGCCAGGATTCCCCCGCCTCGCCTCTGCAACTGGCGGAGCGTCTCCTTGAAGGCGGTTATCTCCGTTTTCTGGATCCGGTTCCATCGCGCGGGATCCGCCGTGGTGTCCATCCGGACAATCTCCTCGTAATAGCGCTTTGCCGCCATGAGCGGGCGGACAAGATCAACGAGCGCCAGCTCGGCCCCGCCGCCGCTCCCCGTGAGCGTGTAGTTGAAGCCGTAAAAACGTCTGTTGCGAGGCAGGTAGCTCCAACCTCGGCGCAGCGACTGGAACTCCGCCTCGCAACTTCGGAAGCACTCCGCATCGAGCCGGTTGGGGATGATGAGCTGCACGCTCACGAGTGCCTCCGCAAATGGCCGTCCGTTCCCACCCTCGGCGGTCTCGTAGAGAACAAACGACCCGCCCTCCAACGTCTCCGCTATCGGCGCGAGGAAGTTGTAGTGATATCCCACCGCCAACCCGATCGAGACGGGCTCAGTCTCCACGCGTCCCGTCTTTTCGAAGAATCTCTCCACGGCCCGGAGGCCGAGGTTGATGGCCGTTTCTTCCCACATGGTGTTGTCGTTACCCCTTTTCGATTGAGGCGAGCGCCCGGGACCGACCGGCGTCGCCACCGGAGGTGCGACAGGTCCCGCGACGGCCGCCACGTTATGCGCCTTCGCCGCCACGTCCAACAACGCGCCGCAATCCCTCTCACCGGCGAAGCCGGCTGAAACGGGCGGCGAACCGGTGTGTCCACATCCTGCGCTGCACGCTAGCGTCCGCATCCCCACACTTGCTGTTTGTGCGCCGCAGCGGCGTGCTCATCGTCATCGACAAACCTCCGCACATCCGCCGCTCCGGCCGCTGGTGTCCCCACGCGAATCCATGAAACTTCTCGACCTGAACCGGCACGGCGGCATCGGCGCCAGCTGCCATCTCATCCAACTCGGCGACGTCCGCATCGTGATCGACTGCGGCCTGCATCCGAAGCTCACCGGTCCGGAGGGCACACCGGATTTCGCTCCGCTCGCGGGCTTGGAGGTCGACCTGATCGTCATCACGCACTGCCACCTTGACCACATCGGCTCGTTGCCGCTCCTGCTGCGCCAGCAGCTCCGCGCGCCGGTCGTGATGTCGGCCTCGAGTGCGATGCTGCTCCCGCGCATGCTCCACAACTCCGTCAGCGTCATGGAACGCCAACGCGAGGAGGAGTCCCGCGCCGATCTCCCGATGTTCAGCCACGAGGAGGTCGACCGTTGCGCCACGCGTTTCCATTCCCTCGCCTTCGGCCAGACGAAGAAGATCAGCGGCGCCACGGACGACGTGGAGATCACGCTTCACCCGGCCGGCCACGTGGCGGGCGCGGCCGCCGTCGAGCTCAAGCACCGGGGCCGCCGGATCTTCTTCTCGGGCGATGTGCTCTTCGACAGCCAGCGCACCGTGCCCGGCGCGCGTTTCCCCTCCGGCCATTTCGACACGATCGTCACCGAATGCACGCGCGGCGCGACCGATCGCCCCGCCGGCAAGGAACGCGAGGCCGAGATCAACCGCCTCCTCGACACCGTCAACCGCACCATCGCCCGCGGCGGCTCCGTGCTCATCCCGGTCTTCGCCCTCGGGCGGCACCAGGAGTTACTCACCATCTTCCAGGACGCCCGCGACAGCCGCCGCCTCGCCAAGTGCCCGATCTACTCCTCCGGCCTCGGCATGGATCTCTGCGACTACTTCGACGACGTCGCAAAAAAGACCCGGCACATCAACTTCAGCCGCACCGTGCTGAAGTCGCTCAAGGTCCAGCAGACGCCGCGCAAGCTCGTCCCCGGCGTCGACCCGCGCCAGAACGGCATCTATCTCCTCAGCTCCGGCATGGTCGTCGAGCGCACGCCCTCGTACATCGTCGCGTCATGCCTCGCCGGGCACGCGCACAACACGATCGCGTTCGTCGGCTACTGCGATCCCGAGACGCCCGGCGGCGCCATCCTCCGCTCGCACCGCGGCGACAAGTACCTCTTCGAGACGCTCGACACCGAGGTGAAGCTCGCGTGCGAGATCGAGCGTTTCGAGCTCAGCGGCCACGCCGACCGCGAGGAACTCGTCGACTTCGCGCTACGCCGGGATCCGCGCGCCATCGTGCTCAACCACGGCGATCCCGAAGCCCGCGCCTGGTTCGCCGCCGAGTTCGCCCGCGCCGCTCCCCACATCAAGGTCACCGATCCCACGCCGCTCGTGCCGGTGGAGATCTGAGCCGCGGCGCGCGATACGTCGTTGCTTGTGGAGCTGCTCGCGAGAGCAGCTCTTTCATTGGCCACCGCGAGCGCGCGTAATCGCCGTTCGCGGGAACGGCGCCATCGCCTCGTCACCGCGAGTTCACGGCCGGCCGCTTGACGGTTTCGGTATAACCAACCAGCAACACCGCGCCCGATGAACGCCGAACCGCTCCCACGCCTGCCGCTGCGCACCCGCCTGTGCGCACTCGTGCTCGCGTGGCAGGTGTTCTTCGTCGGATTGCTCGCGGCGTCGCCTTCGCTCCACGCGCTCGCTCACCACGATGCCGACACCGACGCGCACCCGTGCGCCGTCGCGATGTTTCATCAGGGCGTCGCACCATTGGCCGCGGCTTTGCCAGCCCCGGTGCCGAACGTGCCCGCGTTTTCCGAGCGTCTGCCGGTCGCGGTGACTGTCGTGCGGTCCGCGGCCGCGCTGCGCCTGCCGCCCACCTGCGGTCCGCCGCGGAGCTGAAGAGACACCGGTTGCGCCACACGATTCTCGTGGCGAACCACTCCCGCAGGCCGCTACACGCAGCGCGCCGCCTGCTCCGCCGCTCTCGCGAGCGGCGCCACGCTCAGGATCGCTCCGTTCGTATCCGCGGTTGCGTTTCCGACCGGATTTCGCACGCGCGCTGCACGCCGTTCGTGCCAAGCACAGCGATGCCGCGCCCACGCCACCACCCTACCCGCATCATGTCCACTTTTCGTCCGCTTCCCTTCACCCTTCTCGCGGCCGCCTTCGCCGCGCCTTCCGCAAACCTTCTCGCCGAGCCGCTGAACGTGGCCAACGACGAGCCGATTCTCTTGGAGGATTTCGTCGTCACCGCGTCGCCGCTCTCCCGCGCGCAGGCGGATCTCGCGCAATCCACCGCCGTGCTCGCCGGCACCGATTTCGCCCAGAAACAGCGGGGCACGCTCGGGGCCACGCTCGCCGGCGAAACCGGCCTCGCCGCGACCGACTTCGGCCCCGGCGCCAGTCGCCCCGTGATCCGAGGGATCGGCGGCGACCGCGTGCGCGTGCTCGAGAACGGCGTCGGCACGCTTGACCTCTCCAACATCAGCCCCGACCACGGCATCGCCACCGAACCGCTCTTCGCCGACCGCATCGAGGTCGTGCGCGGCCCGGCCACGTTGCGCTACGGCAGCGCCGCGATCGGCGGCGTCGTCAACGTGCTCGATGGCCGGGTACCCATCGAACGCGCCGAGAAGGCGCTTGGTGGCGAGGCTCTGTTGCGCGTCAACTCCGCCGATGAGGAGCGCGCCGCCGCCCTTCGGGCCACCGGTGGACAGGGCGACTTCGCGTGGCAGGCACGCGTGTTCCGCCGCAAGACCGGCGATGTCGCGATTCCCGGCACCAACCTCCACGAACACGCGGAGGAGGAGGAAGGAGAGCACCACCACGAAGAAGCCTTCGAAGGTCACATCCCCAACACCGCGCTCGAGAGCGACGGCTGGTCCGCCGGCGGCACCTGGTTCTGGCGCGCGGGCTATCTCGGCGCGGCATTCACCGCGTACAACACGTTCTTCGGCATCCCGCCCGGCGGCCACGTTCACGAAGAGGAAACGACGGAAACTATCGCGGAGCACGAGGCCGAGTTCGTGCACAGCGATCTCCACCAGAAACGCGTGGATATTCGTGGCGCGGTGACCGAGCCGTTCGGGCCGTTCGCGCGCGCGGATCTCGACCTCACGTTCGCCGACTACGAGCACACCGAACTCGAGGGCGAGGCGATCGGCACGCGCTTCAACCAGACCGGGCGCGAAGGCCGACTGGAGTTCACCCAGAAGGAACTCGGCAAACTGACCGGCGCGCTCGGCGTCCAACATCAGTTCACCGAGCTAGAAGCGCACGGCGACGAAGCCTACCTGCCGACCGTGCGCACGACCAACTGGGCCGCGTACGCCTTCGAGGAGCTCGTCACCGGTCCGATCTCGTGGCAGGCCGGCGGCCGCTACGAACACCAGCGAGTCGCCCCCGTCGCCGACTCCGGGCTCGCCGCGCGCACCTTCGAGGGCGTGAGCGGCTCCCTCGGCGCGGTGTGGAGCTTCGCGCCGAACTGGGGCATCGCCGCCACGCTGGCGCGGACCACGCGCCTGCCCAGCGCCACCGAGCTCTTCGCCGACGGACCTCACGCCGCCACGGTCGCGTACGAGATCGGCGACCCCGCGCTCGATCCCGAGCGCGCCACGTCGGCCGAGCTGTCGCTGCGCCGGCGCGCGGGCTTCGTGACCGGTGTGGTCACCGTCTATCGGAGTCGTTTCGACGGCTACGTCTTCGAGCAGTCCACGGGTGAAACGCGCGACGGCCTGGCCGTCTATCGGTTCGTGGCGCGCGACGCGGAGTTCGAGGGCGGCGAACTCGAGACGTGGTGGCATCTGCACCAGGGCAAGTCCCACAACCTCGACCTGCGCCTCGCGCTCGACTGGGTGCGCGCCACGCAGCTCGACGACGACCAACCGCTCCCGCGCATCCCTCCACGGCGCTACCTCGCCGGCCTGCGCTATCGCCACGGCGGTTGGTCGGCGGGGTGCGATGTGACGCACGCCTCCACCCAGAGCCGCACCGCGCCCGGCGAAGAGTCGACCGATGGTTACACGTTGCTCGGTGCGGATCTGGCGTACCGCTTCACCATGCGACGCGTCGACTACCTCGTGTTTCTGCGCGGCACGAACCTCACCGACGACGAGGCGCGCAACCACGTTTCGTTCCTGAAAGAATTCGCACCGATGGCTGGCCGCAGCATCGCCGCGGGCGTGCAACTGGAATTCTGATCCAACGTGTGGAAACCGATGGGGCGCGGTTGAGAACCAGCAGGCCCGCCGGCCCACGGCCACTTGCATGTGGGGTCCGGCCGGGCGCTCCACGCACCTCCCCGGGGTCGGTAGTAGTTTCGCCAATCCCGCCGTGCGGCGGAAAAAGCAGAACTCGTAACTGACGCTCCGATCGGTTGCGCCGGGCCAATTTCCTTGAACCTTCCGCTTCCACGAAGCGTTAATTTTCGACTGAAAACACCGTGAGCACGCCTACCACATCCGCTCCCGTCCCGCCGCATTCCGAGGCGGCCGAACACGACGTCCGCTACGCCAAGTCACCCGTCAACTCCGACCTCGCGCCGGAGAAGAAGGTGAAGCTCTACACGGACATGGTGCGCATCCGCCTGTTCGAGGATCGCAGCCTGCGCGTGTACCAGCAGGGCAAGATCGGCGGCTTCCTGCACCTCTACAACGGCCAGGAGGCGGTCGCGGTCGGCACCTGTTCGCTGCTCGGCGAGCACGACCACGTCATCACCGCGTACCGGGACCATGGTCACGCGATTGCGGTCGGCATGAACATGGGCGAGCTCATGGCCGAGATGCAGGGTAAGTTCACCGGCTGCTCGAAGGGCAAGGGCGGCTCGATGCATTTCTTCTCCCCCGAGAAACACTTCTGGGGCGGCCACGGCATCGTCGGCGGGCAGACGCCGCTCGGCCTCGGCATCGCCTACGCGCTCAAGTACCAAGGCAAGAAGGGCTGCTGCCTCTGCTACCTCGGCGACGGCGCGATCAACCAGGGCGCGTTCCACGAGTCGCTCAATCTCGCCGCGCTCTGGGACGTGCCGGTGATTTACGTGATCGAGAACAACGGCTACTCAATGGGCACGAGCCAGAAGCGCTCCTCCGCCGGCGAGATCCTCGCCCAGCGCGCCGAGGGCTACGGCATCGAATGGGCCGTCATCAACGGCAACTCCATGTACGAGGTTCGCGCGCGCACGTGGGAGGCCATGCATCGCGCCCGCGAGCGCTCCAAGCCCACGCTCCTCGAGATGCGCACGTATCGGTACCGCGGCCACTCCGTCGCCGACGCCAACGCCGAAAAATACCGCACCAAGGCCGAGATCGAGACCTACAAGCGCGACTTCGACCCCATCACCCTCTTCAAGGCCGTGCTCATCCGCGAGGGCCTGCTCGACGACGCCAAGATCGAGGCAATCCACGCCGCCGCGAAGGAGGAGGTCGAGGCCGCGGTGAAGTTCGCCGACGAATCGCCGGTCGCGCCCGTGTCGGAGATCTTCACCGACGTCTATGCCGGGATCGACGAAGCGCCGTCGCAACAGCTCGGCACCCACTTCTTCAACAAGGACGCCCAGTTCGTCGCGAGCAAGCGGATCGCGGAATGACTTCCGGCCACCCCCGTCCACCCACCGCCTTCAGCCTCACGTCTTTCGCCTCACCATGGCCCTGATCACTTACCGCCAGGCCCTCAACGACGCTCTCGCCGAAGAAATCGCCCGCGACCCGAACGTCTTCATCATGGGCGAAGAAGTCGCCCAGTACAACGGCGCCTACAAGGTCACCGAAGGCCTCTGGGAGCGCTTCGGCTCCAAGCGCCTCGTCGACGCTCCGATCAGCGAGACCGGTTTCCTCGGGCTGGGCGTCGGCGCCGCGATGATGGGCCTGCGCCCCGTCATCGAGATGATGTTCTGGAGTTTCGCCTACGTCGGCTTCGACCAGATCATCAACAACGCCGCCACCGTGCGCTACATGTCCGGCGGCCAGACCAAGGTCCCGATGGTCATCCGCGGCCCCGCCAACGGCGGCACCAACGTCGGCTCCACCCACTCGCACACGCCGGAGATGTTCATCGCCAACCAGCCCGGACTGAAGGTCGTGTGTCCGGCGACCGCATATGACGCCAAGGGCCTTATGAAGGCCGCCATCCGCGACGACGACACCGTCTGCGTGATGGAGAACACCCTCCTCTATGGCGAGAAATGGGAAGTGCCCGAGGGCGAGATCCTCGTCCCGCTCGGCAAGGCCGACATCAAGCGCGCTGGCTCCGATCTGTCGTTCATCGCCCACGGCCGCGCCGTCATCACCTGCCTCAAGGCCGCCGAAATCCTCAAGCGCGATCACGGCATCGACGCCGAGGTGCTCGACCTCCGCTCCATCCGTCCGCTCGACGAGCAGGCGATCCTGGAAACGGTCGCCAAGACGCACCGCGTCGTCCTCGTCGAGGAGAACAAGCCGTTCTGCGGCGTCGACGCCCAGATCGCCTCGCTCATCGCCGACCAGGCATTCGACGAACTCGACGCGCCGATCAAACGCGTCTCCTCGCTCGACGCCCCGCAGATTTACGCGAAACCGCTCGAGGACATCATGCTACCTACCCCCGACCGCGTCGTCGCCACCGCGCTGACGATCTGCTGAACAAAACAGAAGCTAGAATACAGGATCTAGGAGCTAGAATGCAGCATCCGCTCCTGCTCTGTTTCTTCTAGCTTCTGGATTCTAGCTTCTGAATTCTCTCCGCCCATGGCTACCATCATCGACATGCCGAAACTGAGCGACACCATGACGGTGGGCACGCTCGTCAAATGGCTCAAAAACGAAGGCGACCCGCTCAGCAGCGGCATGATGATCGCCGAGATCGAGACCGACAAAGCCACGATGGAGCTCGAGTGCTTCGAAGACGGCACGCTCCTCAAGCAGGTCGCCAAAGTCGGTGACCAGATCGCCGTCGGCGCGCCCATTTGTGTGGTCGGCAAAGCCGGCGAGGACCTCTCCGGACTCAACCTCGGCAAACCCGCCGCGCCGCAGTCCGAGGCCCAGCAGCCTGCTCCCGAAAAGACCGCCGAGCGCGAGACCACCGCCAAGCCCGCCGAGGCGCAGAAGTCGGCACCCGTGGCCAAACCCGAAGCGCCCAAACCCGCGCCGGCCGCACCCGC
>DATGXA010000045.1:0-3823 GCA_035299125.1 Opitutaceae bacterium | reverse complement strand
CGCGGCGGTGGCCGAAGATGAGCGCTTCGAGCGCGGCGGTGAGGCGTTGGGCGAGCGTCATGGAGTGGCGGCGGGAGCGAGCCGCGGTGGCGCATCGAGGCGGCGGACGCCCTTTTCGCCGGCGGCGATCAATGCGCCGTCGGCGGCTTCGAGGAGAGCGGCCACACCGAGCGAGCCGCCGGGGCGCCAGAGGTCGAACGACTGCCCCTGGTCGCGGCTGACAAGGAAGTTGCCGGATTGGCCGGCGAGGATCACGAGACCGTTGCGTAGCCGCAGGCCGTGCATCAGGAGCGTGGGCACGGGCGTCGCGACGGGTTGCCAGCCGGCACCGCCGTTGTTGGAGCGGAACACATGGCCGCGCAGGCCGTGGACGAGGAGTTGCCCGTCGGCGAGCGAGACCAGGCCGAAGAGCGAGCCTTCGTAGGGTGGCGGGACGGGTTCCCAGTTCAGCCCGCCGTCGCGCGAACGGAGCAGGGTGCCGGCTTCACCGACGAGGAAGAACGCGCCGTCGGGTGTGCGGGCGATGGAGTTGAAATGGTATTGGTCCGGCTGCGGATCGCTGCGCTCCCAGGTGGCACCGCCGTCGCGGGTGCGGAGGAAGAGTCCGTAGGCGCCGACCGCGAAGCCGTCGTTGGCGTCGAGAAAACGCACGTCGAGCAGCACGCTCTCGCGGTCGAGTCCGGCGGAAAGGCGTTGCCAGGTTTCCCCGCCGTCGACCGTGCGGAGAATCGTGCCGAGGTGGCCGACGGCCCAGCCGTGCAGCGCATCGGCAAACGCGACTGCGGTGAGCGTGGCGCGGGTGGGCGTGGGCGCTTGGCGCCAAGTCTGGCCTTGGTCGTCGGAGAGGAGCACGTGCCCGCGCTCGCCGACCGCGACGACGCGCGAGCCGGCGGCCGCGAGATCGAGGAGCAGCGACTGCGCAGCGAGTGGTGCGAGCGGCGCGGGGCCGTCTTCGCCCAAGTCGGGCGCGGCAGCCGGCGCGGTCTCTGCAGTCGCTCGGGCGAAGGGCGCGGGCGCCGCTCCGGCGGAAAACGCCAACAGGACGGCCAGCGCGAAGCGGGACGTCCTGCCGGAAGGTGAAGCGTGGAAACGGGCGAACAAAACGCGTTAACCTATCTCAGCCGTAATCCAAGAGGTCGAGTGTCGAGAGGCCGAGTTGGGTGTCGGGCTTGCGCCTGAGTCAGGGCCGATGACGCGCGGCGGGCGCCGACGAGCGGCGCCCCTACGGTCGGACGGCGTCGCCGCCGCTCAGCGCATGCCTTCGGCGCGCAGGCTGGCGGGCGCGAAGTTCTGCGGGGTGCGCGGCACGTTGAACTCGTACATCTTGTCCTCGTTATCGAGGCCGTACGCGAGGTAGCGGCCGGAGTTGAGGTCGATGTGCACCTCGAGCGTGCTCCAGAAACTGCGCACGTCGTAGTAGTTGATGCAGTGAGCCTCGGAGACGCGCCAGAGCTGACCGCGGGTGTCGTACTGGTCGACGGCGAGGATCTGCCAGCTGTCCTCGTCGACGTAGAAGGTGCGGCGCGGGTAGATGTGCGATTTGCCGCCGGGCTTGAGCGTGGCCTCGACGACCCAGACGCGATGCAGTTCGTAGCGGGCGAGGTCCTGGTTGATGTGCAGGGGCGTGAGGATCTCCTTGTATTTTACCTGGTCGCTGTGGAGGCGGTAGGAGTTGTACGGGACGATGAGCTCGCGTTTGCCGAGGAGCTTCCACTCGTAACGGTCCAGCGCGCCGTTGAACATGTCGAGCTGGTCGTTGGTGCGGAGATTGTCGGAAGCGGTTCCGGGGGTGTCGTAGGCGACCTCGGGGGCGCGGCGCACGCGGCGCTGGCCGGTGTTGTACGTCCAGGCGGAGCGCGGCTCCTTGATCTGATCGAGCGTCTCGTGCACGAGCAGAATCGAGCCGGCGAGGCGCGCCGGGGCGACGACGGCCTGCTTGAAGTAGAACACGATGTTGTCGAGCTTCGCGGGAGTCATGTCCTCGCGCACGTACGGGAAGAGAAACTCCTCCTCGAAGCGCACGAGGTTGTAGTCGCCGCCGCGTGTGGGTGTGGCCTGGTTGATGGTGCGAGTGGCGGACACGCCGCGGAAACGCAGCAGGTGGTTCCACATCACTTCCTGCGCGTTTGCCGGGATGGGGAATGGCACACCGACGACGGCGTCGAGCACGCCGTTGGCGTCGGGGGCGAGCTTGGCCTCGACAGCGGTGCGGCGGGTGGCGTCGTAGATGTACTGCGGCAGCGAGGCGCTGCGGTGCGTGGGATAGACGATGAGCTTGTAGTCCGGGTACGTCTGGAGGAGGGCGAGCGCGCCGGCGGTGAGCTGGTCCTTGTACTGCGCGGCGTTGGCCGGGGTGATGGTGAAGAGCGCGGCATCCGCGGCGAACGGATCGGGGTGGTGCATGCCGGGCTTGTAGCCGGCGGGTGCCTCGGTGACGCCGCCGGTCCAGGCGGGAATGGTGCCGGCGGCGTTGCCGGCGCGCTCGGCGCCGATCGGGGTGAGGTCGCGATCGAGTCGGGCGGCTTCGTCGGGCGCGACGCCGGCGGCGAGCCAGGCGGGGCTGGTGAGGAGCGCGGCGGCGAGGAGGCGGAGCGTGGTGGTGCGCATGGCGGAAGAGCGGAGTTAGAACGAGTACTTGATCGTCGAGGAAACGAAGTCGCGGTCGTGGAGCAGATTCTGCGGACCGGCGCCGGCGTAGTTCACATAGCGCAGGTCGAGCGTCCACCGGTTCTGGTAGTTGAACTCGAGCCCGAGCGTGAGCGTGCGACGGCCTTCGACGAAGTTGCCGAGCGGCAGCGGCGTGTTGCCCAGGAAGTCGTAACCGAAGCCGAGGCTGGGCGCGAGGTTCACGCCGGCGAAGAGGTTGTTGTATTCGAAACGTGCGAGCAGCTGGGCGCCGGCCGAGAAGTCGTGGGCGAAGTTTTCGCCTGGCGAAGTGCGGAAGGCGCCGTTGCCGGTGTAGATCATCGCGAGCGCGTTGTTCGAGGTGTAGGTGCCGGGCGCGTCGTAGCGCAGCACGCTCTTGTCCTCGAGACTCGGCACGGCGACGGCGGCGACCTCCGCGACGAGGCTCCAGCTGCTGGCACCGAGGAAGCGTCCGAAGAGTTTGGTAGCGGAGGCCTGCCCCTGCCATACGCCGTGGCGCTGGTAACCGCGCACGTATGTGCCGTACCGGCCGGAGTAGTTGCCGAGCTGGTTGTAGGTGCCGTACGGGGTGCCGGCGGTGGCATCGAGCGCGGAGACGGCGGCGAAGAGCAGTTCGACGTCGTCCGCTTGGAGCGGCTGGTTGGGCTTGTAGGAGAGTTCGCCCTGGACGGAGAAGCCGGCGAGCGTGGTGTTGAAGCTCGCGCCGTAGAGCTGGATGTCCTCCGGGTACTCGAGGATGTAGCGGCCGGTCGCGGCGGCGGAGAGGAAACCGAGTTTCTTCGCCCCGGTGGCGATCTGCGTGGCGGCGGGATAGAACGGCTGGAGGCTGGCCGGGAGCAGGCTGGTGGGAAGGTTGGCGAAGGCCGCGCCGAGGAGCGTGTTGAGCGCGGAGGGCACGCCGGCGGCGGGATAACCGTGCGAGACCATCACGGGCGCGAGGTTGGCCTGCGCGAGGGAGCTCGCAGTCGAGAGCACCTCGGTCGGGCTGATGCCGCGCGTGGGCGTGATCGCGCTGATCAGCGGCAGACGGCTGTGGTAGTTGAGCGCGTAGAGGCCGAACTCGGTGTCGCCAACATTCGAGGCCAGGTAATGCGCAGCGACGCCGAATTCGGTCTGATAGTAACGAATGTTCGCCGACGCAAAAATCATTGTCCGCGGGACTTTTGCATATATTTCC
>DATGXA010000044.1:0-6341 GCA_035299125.1 Opitutaceae bacterium | reverse complement strand
AGGCGCAGCGCGCCGGAATCGCGGTGAAAAAACGCTACGAGACCGGGATCTGGGTGGATGGCGCGTCGTTCATTCCGCGGGATTTCCTGCTGCGTTTGACCGCGGGCCAACTGCCGCTCGGCGGCGGACGTTTTTTGCACTTCCCCGAGCTGGCGATCGGCGGCACGAGCCGCATCGCGCTGAAGGGTGCCAACGGCCTGGGGAAGAGCACGCTCGTGCGGCATCTGCTCGGGCAGCTGCAGCTGCCGCAGGAGAGATTGGTGACGGTGCCGCAGGAGATCTCCGCGGAGGAGTCGCGCGCTCTGCTCGCAGCGATCAAGCGCCTGCCGGACGAGGAATGCGGCCGGGTGATGACGACGATCAGCCGTCTCGGCTCGCGGCCGGCGCGGTTGCTGGAGAGTGCGCTGCCAAGTCCCGGCGAGGTGCGCAAACTGCTCCTCGCCCTGGGCATCGTGCGCGGGCCGAATCTCATCGTGATGGACGAGCCGACGAACCACATGGACCTGCCCGGCATCCTCTGTCTCGAGGAGGCGCTGGCGGACTGCCCGTGCGCGATGCTGCTGGTGAGCCACGACGAGTCATTCCTCGACAAGATCACCACGACGGACTGGCTGCTCACGCGGGATGCCGCCGGCGACACGCGGCTGGAGATCAAGACGGTGCGGTGACGTACGAACTGAGGCGAGATGTGCCTGGTGCCAGAGTGATGAGTGGACGGAAGCCGGAGAGCACCGAGCGGTAGTGCGGTCTGCTCGAGCGGAGTCTCGACAGCGTGGAGCGTGTTGTGGAACTCTCGACGCGTGGCACGCAGTTGGACTCCGGAACAGGCCGCCTCCCTCGCCCCCGACGCCGCTTCGCTCAAAGCGGCGCAGGGATTGGCGTCGCCGCGGAAGTGGACGCTGCTGGGCCGCGACGAACGCTTCGTGTGGGGGCTGGCGCAGGGCTCCGGCAAGGATCCCTACCAGTCGCAGATCGACCTCGAGGAGACGGCCTTCAAGTGCTCCTGCCCGAGTCGGAAATTTCCCTGCAAACACGGGCTCGGGCTTCTGTTAATTTACGCGTCGCAACCCGCGGTGGTGCCGAGCGTGGCGCGACCGGCCTGGGTCGACGAGTGGGCGGCCAAGCGCGCCGAACGCGCGGCGAAGGCTGAAGCGAAAGCGCAGGAGACGGTGCCGGCGCCGGATCCCGAGGCGCAGGCGAAACGGCGCGAGAAACGCGCGGCCAACGTCGCTCGCGGCGTCGAGTATCTTGAGGGCTGGTTGCGCGATCTCGTGCGGCAGGGAACGGCGGCGGTGCAGGGCGCCGGCTACAAGTTCTGGGACGAACCGGCGCGACGCCTCGTGGACGCGCAGGCGCCGGGCCTCGCGCGGCGGTTGCGGCTTCTCGGCGGACTGGCCGGTTCGGCGGCCGGCGAAGCGCAACTGCTGACCGGTCTCGGCCGGTTGCATCTACTGCTCGCCGCGGCGCGGCGGCGTGAGGTGTTGGCGCCCGAGTGGCAGGCGGAGATCGACAGCCAGCTCGGCTGGACCGTGGAGCAGGACGAGATGCGCGGCCGCGACGGCGTGCGGGCGGTGTGGTTCGCCGCGGCGCAGACCAGCAGCGAAGAGGCCGGGGTCGTGACGCGGTCGACGTACCTGTTCTCCGGCGACGGCCGATCGGCGCAGGTTCTGGAGTTTTCCCACGCCTCGCAGGCGGCGGCCGCGGCGCTCGCGGTGGGGCGCTCGTTCGAGGGCGAACTCGTCTATTTTCCGGGCGTCGAGCCTGTGCGCGCTCTACTCATGGCTCCGCCGGCGGATGCGCCGCGCCGGCCTCTCCAGTTCCTCGAAACCTGCGCGGAGCTGCAGGCCGCCCATGCTGCGCGGTTGGCGGTCAGCCCGTGGCGGGAGGAGTTCGCCGCGCTCGTCCGGCTCACCCCCGCCAACGACGGCGAACGCTGGTGGTTGCAGGACTCCGCGGGCGAGGCGTTGCCGATCGCGGCCGACTTCAAGGCGGGCTGGGAGTTGCTCGCCTGCTCCGGCGGACGGGAACTGGAAATGTGCGGAGTGTGGGACGGATTTGCGTTCCGCCCGCTCAGCGTGATCGACGAAGCCGGAGCGACTCCGCTGGGCTGACACGACCATGGCTACCTTCCAACAGACTGCACTGCTGGGCACCGAGCGGTTGACGACACCGCCCGTGGCGCCGCACGCCGCGCTCGACGAGGCCTGGCATCGGCTCGACTGGGTGGGCGATCGCGAGGGCGCAATGCTCGACGCACTGGCGCTGGTTGGAGTGGCGCAGGCGGCCGGCTCAGTGGCGACTCGGCGGGCTGCGGTGGCGGCTGGCGCGGAGCCGGACACACGCGCTTTCGCGCCGGCGGCGGCCGCGGCGTTGCTGCCGCAGTTACTCGAAGGCGAGTTTCGCGCGCTGCTGCCGGAGTGGCTGGGACTCTGCGCGCAGGCGGGGACGGTGCTGCCACCGGCCTATCTCCCGCGGGTGTTCGGAGCGGCTTCGGCCGAGGAACGCGGCACGCTCGCGCCGGTGTTGGGCGAGCGTGGGCGTTGGCTGCTGCGGCAGAACCCCGCGTGGCATCGGTTGCTCGACACCTCTGCAACCTTGCCCGACGACACCTGGGAGCTCGGCTCGCCGGCGGAGCGGCTGGCGTGGCTACGGGCGCGGCGGTGTAGCGATCCGGCGGAGGCGCTGACGCGTCTGCAGAAGGGCTGGGCGGAGGAGGCAGCCGATTTTCGCGAGCAGGCTTTGGCGGAACTCGCGGCGGGGCTGAGCGCTGCGGACGAACCGTTTCTCGCCGGCTGCCTGAGTGATCGCCGCAAGGAAGTGCGCCAGACGGCGCAGCGACTTCTCGCGCGACTGCCGGCTTCGGCGTTGGCGGGTCGCATGCGCGAACGGGCGACGAGTCTTGTCACCTATCAGCGTGGTTTCCTTTCGAAGCGGCTGGAGGTCGAGCCGCCCGCGGCCTTCGACAAGGCGTGGAAGGCGGACGCCGTGGAAGAGAGGCCGCCGGCGGGCGTGGGAGAGAAAGCGTATTGGGTGCGGCAAATCGTGGCGTGCGTGCCGTTCGCCGAGCTGCGCACACGCACCGGCCTCGGCACCTCCGATCTCGTCGGTTTGGCGCTGAAGGGCGAATGGGGCGAGCTCCTCAGCGAGGCGTGGTATGCTTCGCTCGCGGTGGCGCCCGATGCCGAGCTCGCCGCGGAGTTGTTCCGCCGGATACTGGGCGGCGGGATGAAACCGCCCGGAGGCCAGGCGCCCGCCGCGCTGGTCGCGACGTTGCTGCCGCTGTGCGCCGAGGCGGAGCGCTGGACGCTGGCGCTCGACCATGCCGGGCAGGGACTGACGGCGTGGCTGAGTCTGCCCCATCTACCCGGAAACCCCGAGCCGTGGCAGGCCGCGCGCCTGCTGGCCGCGCTCGCGCCGGCGATCCGCGACGGCGCGGTGCCCGGTGGCTCGCCGCAGGCGGTGCTGGTGGCGCGGCGACTGCCGATGAGCCTGCGTGCAGAGGCCGCCCGGCTGGTCGCACGCGAGAACGGACCGACGAAAACCGCCGACACTTTCCTGCGCGCCTTCGATCTGCGCGCCGCGATGCGAACCGCTTTCTCCGCCAAACCCTGATACCTCCTTTCATGCAACAAGTCCTCCGCGAAACCGCCGAACGTCAAAACGCCGCCGAACTCGCGGCGCTGGCGAAACACGACAGCAAGCCGCGTCCGCCCAACTGGGCTCTCTCACCGTGGGCCGTGGCGATGTACCTGCTCGGCGGCACGTTGCCCGACGGCACCCCGATCACGCCGAAGTACATCGGCGACCGGCGCACGATCGAGGTCGCCGTGGCGACGCTGGCGACCGACCGCGCGCTGCTGCTGCTCGGTGTGCCCGGCACGGCGAAGACTTGGGTCTCGGAGCATCTTGCAGCCGCGATTTGCGGCGACTCGACGCTGCTGGTGCAGGGTACCTCGGGCACGGGCGAGGAGGCGATGCGGTATTCGTGGAACTATGCGCTGCTGCTTGCCGAGGGCCCGACGGAGCGGGCGCTTGTCGCCAGTCCGATGCTCAAGGCGATGCGCGAGGGCCGGCTCTGCCGCGTGGAGGAGCTCACGCGCATCCCGTCCGACGTGCAGGACACGCTCATCACGATCCTCTCGGAGAAGGTCCTGCCGGTGCCGGAGCTCGGTCTGAGCGTGCAAGCGACGAAGGGTTTCAACGTGATCGCGACGGCGAACAACCGCGACCGTGGCGTCAACGAGCTCTCCAGCGCGCTCAAGCGCCGCTTCAACACCGTGGTGCTACCGTTGCCCGACTCGACTGACGACGAGGTCGGGATCGTGCAGATGCGCGTCGCCAGCCTGAGCAAGGCGCTTGAGCTGCCCGCCGAGCCGCCGGCGCTGGAGCATATCCGCCGCGTGGTTGCGGTGTTCCGCGAGTTGCGCTCCGGCGCGACCGAGGACGGCAAGGCGAAGGTGAAGTCGCCGAGTGGCACGCTCAGCACCGCCGAGGCGATCTCGGTCATGACCAACGGCATGGCGCTCTCGGCCCACTTCGGCGACGGCGCGATCTCCGCCGCGGATCTGGCCTCCGGCATGGTGGGCGCGATCGTGAAGGACCCGGTTCAGGACACCGTGGTTTTCAAAGAGTATCTCGAGACCGTCGTGAAGGAACGCGACGGGTGGAAGGATCTCTACCGCGCCTGCCGCGACCAGCTCGGCTGAACCCGCAACGTTCTCCGCCGCCATGTCTGCCACCATCCTCGGAGTGCGTCACCACGGGCCCGGCTGTGCCCGGAGCGTGGTGGCGGCGCTGGAGGCGTTGCAGCCGGCGGCGGTGCTCGTCGAGGGTCCGCCCGATGCCGACGAGCTGATCCCGGCGGTGGCACTCGAGGGCATGACGCCGCCGGTGGCGCTGCTCATCCATCGCGCCGACAACCCGCGGCAATCGGTCTTCTATCCCTTCGCGGAGTTCTCGCCGGAGTGGCAGGCGCTGCGCTGGGCCGTCGCGCACGGCGTGCCGGTGCGGTTCATGGATTTCCCGTGGCAGCATCGTTTCGCGCTGCGGGATGGGGCCGAGAAACCGGAGCCGGCGGCGGAGAGTGATCCCGCGGCGTCGGGCCAGGAACCCGCACCCGTGGCGACGCCGGCCGACGAGGCGCCGGTGCCCGAAGAAACTACCATTCCCGAGGACGAGATCCGCGGCGACCCGCTCGTGTGGCTCGCGAAGGCCGATGGCTACAGCGACGGCGAACGCTGGTGGAACGACCGCGTCGAGGAGCGCGGCGATCCGGCCGGGATGTTCGTCGCGATCCTCGAGGCGATGACGGCGCTGCGCGCCGAGGTGAAGGCGCCGGAGAAGCGCGAGGAGCAACTGCGTGAGGCGTGGATGCGGCGTGTGATCCGGGAGACGCAGCGCGATGTGCTCGGCGCGGTGGCCGTGGTGTGCGGCGCGTGGCATGCCCCAGCGCTGGCGGCACCGCCGAAGGTGTCGTCCGACAACGAGCTGCTGAAGGGCCTGCCGAAGTGCAAGGTGGGCGCCACGTGGGCGCCGTGGACGTTCCAACGTCTGTGCTCAACCAGCGGGTACGGCGCCGGCATCGATTCCCCGGGCTGGTACGAGCATTTGTGGAAGCATCGCCGCGATCCGCAGTTGACCGCCCGTTGGATGGCAAGGGTGGCGCGCGTGCTGCGGCAGCGCGACCTCGATGCCTCGACCGCGCAGGTCATCGACGGCGTGCGGCTGGCGGAGAACCTCGCGGCATTCCGCGGCCGGCCGATCCCGGGGCTCGCGGAGATGAACGAGGCGGCGCTCGCGGTCTTCTGCGTGGGCGAGACCGCGCCGTTGCGCCTGGTCGGGAGGGAGCTGTATGTCGGCGAGCGCCTCGGCACGGTGCCGGAAGGCGTGGCGCGCGTGCCGCTCCAGCAGGAGATCGAGGCGACGCAGCGGCGGTTACGCCTGAAACCCGCCGCGAGTCAGACGGCGCTCGAGCTCGATCTACGAGAGCCGACCGGCTTGGAGCGCAGCCAGTTTCTCCATCGGCTGGAGCTGCTCGGCCTCCCGTGGGGCCGGCGCGGCATGGCGGCGGGCAAGGGAACCTTCAAGGAGGCGTGGGTGCTGGAGTGGAAGCCTGAGTTCGCCATCGCGATCATCGACGCGGCGCGCTTCGGCAACACCGTCGAGGCCGCGGCCTGTGGTGCGTTGGGAGAGAAGGCCGGCGCGGCGGCGCCGTTGGAGACGCTGTGCGCGCTGCTGGAAACGACCTTGCTGGCCAACCTGCCCGAGGCCGGTGCCGCGCTGCTCGCGCGCATCGCGCAGGAGGCAGCTCGCGGCGACGATGTGCTGCGGCTCCCCCGCGC
>DATGXA010000043.1:0-16470 GCA_035299125.1 Opitutaceae bacterium | reverse complement strand
CCGCCGATCCCAACCGGCCGAACCACCCTTCGACAGATGCCCAACTCCGCCACCCCGCCCACCGGCCCCGGCTTCGGAGCACCGCCTCCCGGCCTGCTCGACCGCGCGCCTGTGCTCGTCGCGGCGTTCCGGCTTCCCGATCTCTCGTTGACGTATTTGAATTCCGCGGGCCTGCGCCACCTCGATCCCGACGGCACCGCCACCGCGGAGAAGCTCGGCCTGCAGCAGATTCTCGGCGTCGAGAGCTACGAGCGTTTCCGCCGCGACATCCTGCCGCAGGTGCTCGTCCTCGGTCGTTGGAGCGGCACGTTCGGCCTGCGCGATGCGCGCGGCAGCGTCTTCCAAAGCCGCACGACGCTGGTCGCGCTCGACCGCCACCCGAACCACTCCGGCGCCGCGCTCGGCGTGTTCGCCCAACTGCCCAGCGCCGCGAGCAACGACGAGGTCCGCTCCAACTCGGACGAGGAGATGCTGCACGCGTTGCTCGACTCCACGCCCGACCGCATCGCCTTCAAGGACCTCAACAGCCGTTACCTCCGCATCAGCCGCTCGAAAGCGACGATGCATCGCCTCAGCGATCCCGCGGGCGCGATCGGCAAGACCGATTTCGACTTCTTCAGCGTCGAGCACGCCGCCGCCGCCTTCGATGCCGAGCAGACCGTCCTGCGCACCGGCGAGGCCTGCATCAACGTCGAGGAGCGCTCCGTGTACGAAGACGGCCGCATCGCCTGGACCAGCACTTCGCGCCTGCCCTTCCGCGACCGCGCCGGAAAACTCGTCGGCACCTTCACGATCGCGCACGACATCACCGACCGGAAGGTCGCCGAGGAGGCGCTCCGCGAGAGCGAGGTCGTCTTCCGCTCCATCTTCGAGGGTTCCAACGACGCCATCCTGCTCTACCTCGACGACCGGTTCTTCGACTGCAATCCGCGCACTGTCGAGATGTTCGGCTGCGCCAAGGAACAACTCCTCGGGCTCACACTCGGCCACCTCTCGCCCCCCGCGCAACCCGACGGCCGCGACTCCGCCACCACCACCGCCGAGTTCACCGCCGCCGCCTACCGCGAGGGCTTCTGTCGCTTCGACTGGATCCTGCGCCGGCACGACGGCACCGATTTTCACTCCGAGATCCTCCTTGCCGCGTTCGACTTCGGCGGCCGGCGCATCCTCCAGGCCACCATCCGCGATATCACCGAGCGCAAACGCGCCGAGGCGCAGCGCCGCGAGATGGAGCTCCAGCTGCAGCTCTCGCAGAAGCTCGAGTCGGTCGGTCGCCTCGCCGCCGGCGTCGCCCACGAACTGAATACGCCAACGCAGTTCGTTTCCGACAACCTTCGGTTCCTCGTCACCGCGTTCACCCAGCTCGACCGCGTGCTCGCCGCCCATCGAGACGCCTTCGCGCGCGCAAACGACCACCCCGACTGCGCCCCCTCTCTCGCCACCGTGCGCGCCGTCGAGGAGGAGAACGAGCTCTCCTATCTCCTCGGCGAGATCCCGCGCACGCTCGATCAGTCGATGGAAGGTCTTGGCCGCATCACGAAGATCGTCACCTCGCTCAAGGAGTTCTCCCACCCCGGCGGCAAGGAGATGAGCGGCGCCGATCTCAACCGCGCGATCGAGACCACCGTGGCCGTTTCCCGCCACGAATGGAAGTACGTGGCCACGGTCGTCACCGAACTCGACCCGCTGTTGCCGCAGGTGCCCTGCGTGCTGGACGAGTTCAACCAGGCCGTCCTCAACCTCGTCGTGAACGCCGCGCACGCCATCGAGGAGGCCAACATCAAACTCGGCCGCACGCTCGGCCGCATCGTCATCCGCACCCGCCACGAGCCCGGCTGGGCCGTCGTCGAAGTCGAGGACAACGGCACCGGCATCCCGCCCGAGGTGCAGCCGCGGATTTTCGAGCCGTTCTTCACCACCAAGGGCATCGGCCGCGGCACCGGCCAGGGCCTCGCGATCGTGCGCAACGTAGTCGTTAAGACCCATCAGGGCCGTCTCGATTTCATCACCGAGGTCGGGCGCGGCACCACGTTCCGCCTCGCCCTGCCGCTCCCGCCCGATCGCGCCATCCCGCACAACCCGGCGACCGAGAAGTCCGCGTCGCCGGCCGCGTGAGGCGCACGGCGTGTCCATCGTTCCAAACACCGTCCACGCAGCACCGGCGCCGAAGCGCGGCCACCCTCAATCTCTCCACCCACCGGCCGATATCCTGGATGTCCGCCCAACTCGCGGCCCGCGTCACCCACTGAACGATGAGAAGCGAACAACGGTTCTTCGATCCGACTGATGGTTGGCGGCCCCTCGCCGGCGACCTCGCAGGCGAACGTCCCCACTTTGTCCTCACTCTCGGCGGCCGCATGCGCCTGAAGGACCCGCGCCTGCTCGCCGCCCTGCGCGCCGCCTATCCCGGAGCACGCCTGCTCTTCGCCTCCACCGCCGGCGAAATCGCCGCCACCGCCGTCACGGAGGAACAGGTCACGACCACGGCGGTTTCGTTCCGATCGACGCGCACCGGCTACGCCGCGGTCTCGGTGCGTTCGCAATTCGAGAGCCGCGCGGCCGGACTCGCGCTCGCCGACCGCCTCCGCGGCAACGACCTCGTCCACGTCTTCGTGCTCTCCGACGGTCAACTCGTCAACGGCACCGAACTCGCCGTCGGCCTCAGCGAAGGTCTCGGCCGGCACGTGACCATCTCCGGCGGTCTCGCCGGCGATGGCGAACGTTTCGAGGAAACCGTCGTCGGCCTCGACGAAGTCCCCGCTCCCGGCCGCATCGCCGCGATCGGCTTCTACGGCCACGCTCTGCGCGTCGGGCTCGGCTCGAGCGGCGGCTGGTCGCCGACCGGCCCCGAGCAGGTCGCCACCGCGAGCGAGGGCAACCTCCTCTTCCGCCTCAACGACCAGCCCGCGCTCGAGTGCTACAGCGCGTTCATGGGCGACAAGGCGCGCAACCTGCCCGGCTCCGCCATCTGCCACCCCTTCTATGTCATGCCCCCGGGCGGAAAGCCACCGGTCGTGCGCTCGATCCTCGGCGTCGAGCCGAGCACGCACTGCCTGATCTTTGCGGGCGACATCCCGACCGGCTCGCGCATCCGTTTCATGCATGCGTCCGCGGAGGACCTGGTCGCCGGCGCCGGAAAGGCCGCCGAATCCGCCCGCCTGCCGCGCGCCGCCGATCTGGCGATCTGCGTGAGCTGCGTCGGCCGCCGCCTCGCGCTCGGCTCGCGCACCAACGAGGAGATCGCCGCCGTGCGCGCGCAACTCGGCCCCGGCCCGCTCCTCACCGGTTTCTACTCGTACGGCGAGCTCGCCCCCGCCGATCTCGAGTCCGCCTGCCAATTGCACAACCAGACGATGACGATCACCACGTTCGCCGAGAACTGATCGTTCGTCCCGCCCATCGCCCCGCTTTGTGGCGCCGCTGCGGGAACGCCGAGCCGCGCCACACTTCAGCGGGCTCCGCGTCTCACGCGGCCTTCGTTTCGGCTGCCGGCAACGGGATCCACAGGCGAACCCGCGTCCCGCGACCCACGCACGACGCGATCCAGAACCGCCCGCCGAATTGTTTCGTGACGAGAAACGCCTTCGTCAGCCCGAAGCCCCCGCCCATCGTGCGCACTTCGCCCACGTTGCTCGCGCGTTTGCCGAACTCGACCACCGCCGGGATCTCGTCGACCGGGATGCCGCAACCGTCGTCGCTCACGACGAACCGCAACCCGTCCGCGCCGGCGTGCAGCGCCGCGGTGATGTGGCCGCCGGGCTTGGTGTACTTCCGGGCATTCGCGATCAGGTCGCGCATCACGTCCTGCAGCACCGGCGGCATGCGCAGCCGTCCGTCGTCGTCCGACTCCACCTTGAAATCCACGTAGTAGTCGTCGGCCTGCTGCAGCGCGGCGTTGTAGAGGATCCGGTAGCGGCCGTGGCTGTTGCGCTCGATCGCGGCGAACACGTCGGCGAAATTCTGCCGCAGCGTCGCCACCTCGAACGTCTCCCAACGCTCGGGCGCCTCGGCCCGGGCGAGCAGTTCCCTCGCGCGCACCTTCAGGATCGCGAACACCGAGCACAGGTTGCCCATCGCCTCCGCGAATTCCGGGTCGGCCGGCGGTCGGCCCGCGACCTTCTCGGCGATCTCGGCAAACACCTCCCGCTCCAGCGCCTCGATGCCGGCCGCATGGCGCAGCGCACGCGCGTGGTCGGTGAGCGACGCAAGCACCTCGGCGCAATGGGCGAGTCCGCGAGCCATGAGCTGGTCGTTCGAAGCGAGCAGGTAGCCGAGTACCAGCAGCTCGCCGTGGAGCACGTTGATGACGTTCACCACGCTGTGGAAATCCAACAGCGACTGCTGCCCCGACGCCAACGGCGGGATATGGGTGATCTCGATTTCCTTCATCGGAGCGGGCAACCGCCTGCCCCGCTACATCGGTCCCGCCCGGTCGCGCTTTAGCGGTTACTGATCCTTCCGCACCGCACCGCCGCTTGCGGTGGGGGCACAGCTCGCATGCGGCCGCCCCACCTCCGCCCGCGCCAGGCAGCGCTCAACAAGCCCCTGCGCCGTCGCGACCGCTCCGAGCCTTCAGCCTGCGAGGTCCTGCGCCACGGATCTGGCGAAATACGTGAGGATGATCTCGGCGCCGGCGCGTTTGATGGCCAGCAGCGACTCGTCACGCGTGCGGCGCAGGTCGAGCCAACCGAGTTTCGCCGCCGCCTGAATCTGCGAGTACTCGCCGGAAACCTGGTATGCCGCGACCGGCAGCCGGGTCGCCGCGCGCAGATCGCTGATCACATCGAGGTACGCGCCGGCCGGTTTCACCATGAGGATGTCGGCGCCTTCGGCCTCGTCGAGCAGCGCGTCGCGCAACGCCTCGCGGCGGTTCGCCGGATCGAGCTGGTAGGTGTGCTTGCCGAGCAGCGTCGTGCCCGCGGCCTGTGCGCTGCCGACCGCCTCGCGGAACGGCCCGTAATAGGCGGAGTTGAACTTCGCCGCGTAGGCGAGGATCGCCGTGCCCGTGTGGCCGCCGGCGTCGAGCGCACGGCGGATCGCCCCCACCCGGCCGTCCATCATGTCGGAGGGCGCGACGAGGTCCGTGCCGGCTTCGGCGTGCAGCACCGCCATCTCGGCGAGCGCCGCAACGGTCGTGTCGTTGTCGACGTCGTCCCCCGCGGGCGTGAGCACGCCGTCGTGTCCATGGGTCGTGTACGGGTCGAGCGCGATGTCGGCCACGACGAGCAGCTCCGGCACGGCCTTCTTCACCGCGCGGATGGCGCGCAGCACGAGCGTATCGGGGTTGAGTGCCTCGGCGCCGTGCGGGGTCTTGAGCGTCTTGTCCAGCTTGGGAAACAGCGCCACGCCGCGCACGCCGAGTTTGTGCAACGCGCGGCACTCCTTCACGAGGTCGGCGATGCTCAGGCGGCACACGCCGGGCATCGACACGATCGGCTCCGGCTCCGCTTTCCCCTCCACCACGAACAGCGGCGCGATCAGGTCGTCGGCCGTGACGCGGGTTTCCTGGACGAGGGCGCGGAGGCCCGCGGTGCGGCGGAGCCGGCGCGGCCGGTGCGTGAGCGAGAGGCGGGATTGTGCGGGCATGGAGAGGAGGTTGCGGCGATGCTGCGGTGTGCGCCGGGGGTTGGCAAATCCGCGGTCCGCTCCGGCGGCGGGAAACTCAGTTCGGGCCAGCGTCCTTTTGTTGCCGTTCCGTGGCGAGCGCAGCGAGCACGCGCTCCAGTTCGGCGAGTTTCACCGGCTTGGTGATGTATTCATCCATCCCGGCGCCGAGGCACTCCTCGCGATCGCCGGGCAACGCGCGCGCGGTCATCGCGACCAGGCGCGGCCGCGTCGAGCCGTTCCAGCGCCGCCGGATCGCGCGGGCGGCCTCGAGGCCGTCCATGACCGGCATCTGCACATCGAGGAAGATCACATCGTAGCTGCGGCGCTCGAGTGCGGCGAGCACCGCGATCCCGTCGGTCGCGGTCTCGGCGGCGAAGCCGAGCTTCGCGAGCATGAGCTGCGCGACGCGGAGGTTCGTCACGTTGTCGTCGGCGAGCAGCACCGCGAGGGGGCAGCGGTCGCCGAGCCGGCTCGGGGCCGGGCTCTCCGGCGCGGTCTCGCCCGCCACCGGCAGCGTGGTGCCGAAGGCGGTCGCCAACACGGCCCGAAGCGCGGCGGCCTTGAGCGGTTTGCTCAGGTGTCCGGCCAGTCCCGGCGTTTGCGGCAACGCCTGCGCACCCAGAGGCGTGAGAAGCACCACGGGCAACGACGCGCCGAGTTTCGTTTCGCGGAACGCGGCGATCGTCGCGAGGCCGTCCATCCCGGGCATCGCCTGATCGACGAGCGCGAGGTCGAAACGCTCGCCGCGCTCGACGAGGCTGGCCGCCGCCGCCCCGCTCTCCACCGCGACCGGCAACGAGCCCCAGCTGCCGAGGCGATCGCACAGGATGCGGCGGTGCAGAGCATTGTCGTCGACGACCAGAATGCGCCGGCCGGCGAAGGTCGCACCCTCGGCCGCGCGCGGATCCGGCCCTCGGGCCAGGTTGATCTCGAAGTGGAAAGTGCTGCCGCGACCCTCCTCGCTCTCCACCGCGATCTCGCCGCCCATCAGACCGACCACGCGTTGCGAGATCGCGAGGCCGAGCCCGGTGCCGCCGAAGCGGCGGGTCATCGAGGCGTCGACCTGGCTGAAGCTCTTGAAGAGCCGGCCCATGCGGTCGGCGGGGATGCCGATCCCGGTGTCGCGCACGCTGAAGCGCAGGCGCACCTTGTCGTCCTGCGGCGCGCCCACGAGGGCAACCGACAACACGACTTCCCCGCGTTCGGTGAACTTCGCGGCGTTGCCGGCGAGGTTCACGAGCACCTGCCGGAGGCGCGCGCCGTCCGCCTGCACGACCGCGGGCACCTGCGGCGCGACCTCGTAGAGCAGCTCCACGGGCTTCTCGCGCAACCGCGGCCCAACAACGTCGAGCACCGTCTCGAGGCACTCCTCGAGCACGAACACCGTCTTCTCCAGCTCGACCTTGCCGGCCTCAATCTTCGAGTAGTCGAGGATCTCGTTGATGATCTCGAGCAACGAGTCGCTCGCCTTGCGGATCGTCTCCGCGCACTCGCGCTGCTCGCGGCTGAGCGGCGTCTCGAGCAGCAGGCCGCACATGCCGAGCACGGCATTGAGCGGCGTGCGGATCTCGTGGCTCATGTTCGCCAGAAACTCCGACTTCGCCTGCACCGCGGCCTCCGCCTGCTCGCGCGCCGCAACCAACTGATGGGTACGATCGGCGACGACCTGCTCAAGATGCCGGCGCTCCCGGCGCTGCCGCGTGACCGTGCGCCAGAGCGAGAGCGAGCCGAGACCCACGACGACAAAGGCGTAGCAGGCCAAAGCCGCGCGCGCGCGGAACCACGGCAAGCGGATCGCGAACGCCAGCCGCGCCTCCGGTCCGGGCTCGCCGTCGCGCACCGCGCGGGCGCGCAGCAGATAGCTGCCCTCCCGCAGACCGCGGAAGGCAGCGATGCCATCGGGACCGAGCGGCGACCACTGCCGGTCGGAACCCTCGAGCAGGACCTCGAAACGCGAGGCCGGCCCGAACGGGTTGTCCGGCGCCGCGAGACGCACGAGCAGCGCGTTGTCCGCGTGGTCTAGTGGAGGCAGCGCGGCCGGCGGTGCGACGAGCAGGCGACCGCTGTTGGCGAGCTGCACGGAAGCGATGCGGGTGGCGGGCACTGGAGCCGGGCTCACATCGGAGAGCGGATCGTAGCGCACGAGCCGCCGCCGATCCCACATCCACACGGTGCCGCCGCTCTCCATCGTGAACTCGTTGCAGCCGAACCCGACAGGCAGCACGCGGGCGCTGCGCGCGCGGGTGGGTGTGGCGTCCTGGATGACGTGCACGATGTCGCGGTCGGCGCACCAGAGCCGGCCAAGGGAATCGCGCGCAGGCCGGCCCACGCCGTTGGCCAACTCCGGATAACGCGCAAGCAGTTCCGTATCGGTCACGAAGCGGTCGCTCGCCCGATCGTAGCGGACGACGCGGTTCGACGGCGCGCTCACGCGCACGACACCGTCGAGCACGAACAGCTGCTCCCAGCCGTCCGCGAGTCCGTCGGCCACGCCATAGATCTTCACCTCCGGCACGGCGCCGCGGAAATCCGCCCGCGCGACACGCCCGGCGCCGAGTTCGAGCCAGGCCAGGCCATCGTCGTCGACGACCACGCTGAAAACGTCGCCCAGATCGGAACGCCGATTGCGGTCGGCCACAAACTGGCCGCCAAACGGACGCAGCCAACCGAGCTCATCGCGCGCGACATACGGCAGCCCGCGCGACGACGCCGCGCCGAAGCCGAGCTTCGCGTACACCGGGCCGGTCACGCATTCGCGCCAGCCACCGGGCTCGAGCCGGTATATGCCGTTCTCGTTGGTCGCGTGGAGCGCACCGTCGATCGTGCAGAGAAACGACTGGAAACGCCCCGGCGGGTTGTCGTCGATGAAACGCTGTAGCCGACCTCCGGAGTCGTAGACCGCCCGGGAAATCCGGCCGTCGCTGAGCACCCACAGGCGCCCGTCGTGCCGGACCGGTTTCGCGTAGCTGAGGGTGCCCGCGATCAACGGCCCGAACGACGACAACGCCGCCGGGAACTCCACCCGCGCCACACCGTCGTCGAGCAACGCCCAGAGCACGCCGAGCCGGGAATAGTGCAGGCTCTGCACGCGCGTCAGCCGCTGGTCCTGCGCACCGCCCACCGCTTGCACGACACGGCCCTGCCGGTCGAAGAACACCACCCCGAACGAGTCCACCGCGGCCGCGAAATGTTCGTCGCCAACCCGGCACAGGTGGTTGATCCGTCGCCCGCCCGAGAGCGGTTCCCCCGCACCGAAAGCGAGAAACTGTTTCCCGTCGAAGAGCCGCAGGCCGGACTGCATCGTGCCGACCAGCACCTCGCCCTCGCGGAACGGCACCGCGCACGTCACGAAAGTGTCGGCCCTGACCGCGTCGGCCAGAGGCTCGAGGGCGCCGTTGTAGCGATCCCACCGCCACAGCTGCCCGGTCGTGGGATCGGGCAAGTACACGCCGGTGCCGACGGTAAACGGTCGCTCGTCGAGCGAGACGCGCGCGATCACCCGCGCCGGTCGGCCGGGACGCCAGGAGATCACCACGCCGGCGTTGCCGTACCACAGCCATTCGCCGGAAGACTCGATCACGTAGCGCAGCATCGTGGTGCCGGTCGCGGCGCCTTCCGGCAGCGCGGCCACGGTCTCGAGACGCCAGGTGCCGTCGGTGCCGAACACCACGCGCGCGAAACCACCATTGACCGCGGTGTAGATCGCCCCGTCGTCGTCGACCGCCACCATTCCGCTGCCGATCACCGTCAACGGATCCGCCGCGTGGAAAGCCTCCCAACGCCGGCCATCGCCCCAGGCGAGCCGGGTACGCGACACCAACAACAACCGGCCGTCGGGCAACAGATGCAAATCGGTGGGGCCGGACGCGAGTTCGAGCGCCTCGGGTCCGAGGACCGCAAACGGCGGCACGCCGTTCTCCACCAGCCCCGCCGCCGCACCGGGCATCAGCGGCGCCGCCGCCGCGCACCCGACCGCCCACGCACCCGCGGCCGCCAGCGCGAGCAGACGCAGCCGCATCATCCTCGCCCCGACAGCGAAGCACCTGCGCCGGGTTGGACACGACGGCATGGTCATGGTGATTCGTTTCCATCGGCTGAAACGAGCGCTCCTTGAGGGTTCATCCCCGGCCCGCCCGAGCCATCGGCCGCGCGCAGCGGGAGGCTGGTTCCGTGCCCGCGCTCGCCGTACCGGTTCTTGCCTCCGCCGCGCCCCGCCCTACCGTCTCCGCCCCGCCCATGCCCGTCACGCTCTTCGACTCCCTGACCCGCAGTCCCCGCGAACTCCGCCCGTCGCAGCCCGATGGCGTCTACCGTTTCTACAACTGCGGCCCCACCGTCTACGCCCCGGCGCACATCGGCAATTTCCGCACCTTCGTCGTCAACGACCTCATCCGCCGCGTGCTCGAGCTCGAGTTCGGCGCGGACAAGGTGAAACACGTCCGCAACATCACCGATGTCGACGACAAGACCATCCGCCGTTCCCGCGAGGAGCACCGCGCGCTCGCCGAGGTGACGAAGCAGTGGACGGACAAGTTCCACGCCGATTGCGACGCGCTGAACTGCCTGCGCCCGCACGTCGAGCCCACCGCCACCGGCCACATCCCCGAGCAGGTCGGCATGATCGCGGAGCTCATGCAGAAGGGCCACGCCTACGCCACAGCCGACGGCTCCGTGTATTTCAAGGTCGGCTCCTTTCCCGGCTACGGCGCGCTCTCGCGCGTGAAGGAGCGCGAGCTCCAGATCGGCTCCGCCCTCTCCCACAAACCGCAGACCGCCGACGCCGACGAAAAGGAGGACGGCTCCGATTTCGCCCTCTGGAAAGCCTGGAAACCGGAAGATGGCGACGTGAAGTGGCCCGGCCCCGCTGGCGCCGCCGCCGGTCGCCCCGGCTGGCACATCGAGTGCAGCGCGATGAGCCGCAAACACCTCGGCGAGACGATCGACCTGCACACCGGCGGCGAGGACCTGCTCTTCCCGCACCACGAGAACGAGATCGCCCAGACCGAGTGCTGCACCGGCCACCCGTTCGCGCTGCACTGGTACCACAGCAAGCACCTGATGGTCGACGGAGCGAAGATGTCGAAGAGCCTCGGCAACCTCTACACGCTCGACGACCTCAAGGCCAAGGGCTTCACCCCGATGGCGCTGCGCTACGCCCTGCTCGCCGGCCACCCCCGCAAGCAGCTCAACTTCACCCTGGATTCGCTGCACGCCGCGGAGAAGGCGCTCGAAACACTCAGAACCTTCCGCTCTCAGCTCTCGCCCGATGGGGTTTACGCCGGAGTCTTCAGTCCGGTTTTCGAAGCGCTAAGGAACGATCTCAACACGCCCGCCGCTCTAGGCGCGCTGTTCACGGTCATTAATGATGACCGCCCCGGCGTGTCGCTCGCCGCCTTCGACCGCGTTCTCTTTGCCCTCGGCCTCAAGCTCGACGCCCCAGCTGCGCCCGCTGCGGAAGCTCCCGCCGAAGTGAAGACGCTCGCCGAGCAGCGTTGGGCCGCAAAGCAGGCGAAGAATTGGGCCGAAGCGGACCGCCTCCGCGGCGCAATCGCCGCCCTCGGCTGGGCGATGCTCGACAGCAAGACCGACTACAAGCTCGAGCCCGCGAAGAAATAGCGGCGCTCGTTCAAGGGCTTCCGTCGTAGGGGCGTCGCTCGCCGACGCCCGTGGCGCGGTGCCTACCTCGAATCCTCCTGTTTGTCCGCATCAAGCTCGGGCCGCGTCCATCGGGCGGCGACAAACGCCGCCCCTACCGCAAGCGTGAAGGCATCGCGTCATCGGCGGACCACGGCGCGGCCAGACGCCCCATCTTCCCGTCGCGGAAACGCACGCGCATTTCGCCGCGGCGCGCTTTGCCCGCGCGCCGCTTTTCGCCCCACCGCGCTCCGGGTTACTTCCGGATCGCGTAGGCGGCGTTCTTGGCGAGCTCGTCCTGCGTCTTCTGGAACGCGGCGTTCACCTCGTCGTCGGTGAGCGTCCGGTCGTCGGCGCGGTACACGAGCGAGAACGCGAGGCTCTTCTTCCCCTCGGGCAAACCCTTGCCCTGGTACACGTCGAAGAGGCGCACGTTCTCCAGCGCGAGCTTGCCGCCGGTCGCGGCGCGCGCGGCCTTCGCCACATCGCGGCGCACGGTCTCGGCGGCCGAGCCGGAATCGACCACGAGCGCGATATCGCGCAACGCGGGCGGGAACAGGCTGAAGCCCTTGAACTTCGCGCGGGGCTGCGCCTCGGCCACCTTCTCCGGCAGCACGTAGAGGATGCCGGCCACGACGCCGCTCGCGATGCCGAGCTTGCGCAGCATCTCCAGATTCAGGAGACCGCAGCGGGCTTCGCAGCCGTCGGTCAACCGGCCGAACGTCGCCGAATGGCCGGGTTGCCAGCCGGCGCTCGTCGCGGCGACGGGCTCGACGCGGAGCGACTCGAGATTCACGCCGGCATTCGCCGCAACAACACCGAGGTGGCGTTTGGCGGTGTAGAAATCGCCGGGCGCGCGCGCGAGCCACTGCGCCTCCTCCGATTCCGTGCGGATCACGAAGCCGACGGAAAGGCACTCGTAGATCTTGCCGTCGACCTCGCGGAACGTGCGGCCGACCTCGAAGAGCTTCGTCGCGCCGGTGCGGCGGTCCTGATTGAGGCGGAGGTTTTCCAGCAGGCCGTTGATGAGGGAGGCGCGCAGGTGCGAATACTCCTCGGTGAACGGATTCGCGAGGCCGAGCGTCTTCGCCGCCGCCTCGGAAACCCAAGCGGCGGTCTCCGGGCCGGAGCGTTGCGAGTAGTTGGCGCACTCGTGGAAATGCTGGCCGACGAGGTACACGACCGCGGCGCGGTTGAACTCGGTGATCGGGTCGTCGTCCTCCGGCAACGCGACCGCGGTGACGGGCGCCGCCGGGATCTTTTCGCAGCCGTACAGGCGCACGACTTCCTCGACGAGGTCGACCGGGCGGTCGAGGTCGCCACGCCAGCTCGGGACTTTCACGGTCCACGTCACGCCGGTGAGGCGCGTCGTGTCGGCGCGCTCCTCGATCTCGAGTTCGAGGGCCTCGAGCAGCTCGCGCATCGCCGTATCCGGGATGTCGTAGCCGGCGCGGGCGCGGATGAAGTCGGGCGTGGTCTCGATCTCGGTCACCGTCACGGGTTCGCTACCGACGTTGAACAGCGGGCCGACGACCTTGCCGCCGGCGGTCTCGAGGATGAGATCGATTGCGCGCAGAGCCGCGGGCAACACGCCGCGCGGATCGACGCCGCGCTCGAAGCGGTACGCGCTGTCGGAGGTGAGGCCGAGTTTCTTGGAGGTCCAACGGATGCCGGTGGGCTTGAAGAACGCGCTCTCGAGCACTAGGTCGGTCGTGGTGGCGTCGACCTCGGCGTTGGCGCCGCCCATGATGCCGGCGACGACGAGCGGTTTCTCGGCGTCGGCGATGACGAGCATGCGGCCGTTGAGCGTGCGCTCCTTGTTGTCGAGGGTGACGAGCTTCTCGCCGTCGCCCGCGCGGCGGATGATGAGGCGGCGGCCGGCGATCTTCTTCGCGTCGAACGCGTGCAGCGGCTGGCCGGTCTCGAGCAGGACGAAGTTCGTGACGTCGACCACGTTGTTGATCGGGCGGAGGCCCACGGCCTGCAACGTCTCCTGCAACCACGCCGGGCTCGGGCCGATCTTCACGCCGGCGATCACGTGCGCGGTGTAGTGCGGGCAATCCTCCTCGGCCGCGACCGCGACGGATTCGAGCAACTGCGGCACCGCCGGCGCCGATGCGGCAGGCGAACTGGCTTTGATGGCCGGATACTGCAACGGCAGGCGGAACCACGCGGCGAGCTCGCGCGCGAGGCCGAGGTGCGAGAGGCAGTCGGGGCGGTTGGGCGTGATCTCGAGATCGAAGATTACATCGCCTGCGCCCAGCGCCTCGTGGATCGGCGTGCCGAGCGTCGGGTTGCCCTGGAGCACGAGCAGGCCGCCGTGGTCCTCGCCGAGGCCGAGTTCGCGGGCGGAGCACATCATGCCGTTGGATTCGACGCCGCGGATCTTGGAGACCTTGATCTTGAAGTCGCCCGGCATGACCGCGCCGGGAAGCGCGACGGGCACGCGGTGGCCGGCGTCGCAGTTGGGCGCGCCGCAGACGATCTGGACCGGCGTCGCATCCGGCGCGACGCGCACGGTGCAGACGGAGAGCTTGTCGGCGCCCGGGTGCTTGTCGCGCGTGACGATCTCGCCGACGACGACGTTGGCGATCGGCTCGAGGCCGGTGCGGTGGATGCCCTCGACCTCGAAGCCGATCATGGTCAGGGCGTGGGAGATTTCGTCGACCGGGCGGTCGAGCGCGACATAGCGGCGGAGCCAGTTGAGCGAGAGTTTCATGTCGGAACAGGAATTCGGAGCGACAGAAGGAAACGAAGATAACGAAGGACGGAGATTCAGGCGCGGTTGGCGCCGGGGAGCAGCAAGCGGGTGATTCCGTCCTTCAGAGTCGTTTCGTGGTAGTTGATGATTAGGCCGACGGGAGCGTCGGTAAGTTTCATGTAGCTGAGCGCGATCGCCTTGTGCCGCGGCGTGACCGCTTCAGCGGCTTTGTTCTCCACCAAGAGGCAGCCTTCAACGAGCTGGTCGAGGCGCAGCACCTCCTCGAACTCTAGGCCCTTGTAGCGGATCGGGACGACCTTCTGCTGCTCGACCTTGAGCCCGAGCAACTGCAGCTCGTGTTGGAGGCAACGTTCGTAAACCGATTCGATCAGCCCCGGGCCAAATTGCCGATGAACCTCGATGGCCGCACCGATGACGATGTGGCTGAGCTCGTCGGCCCGCTGGTACTTCGGGTGCATCTCCGAATCTGCGTTCTCTTCGTTACCTTCTGTCGGTCCGGAACTGTTCGAGTTCGTTCACGCGAACTGCCGCAGGAAACGCGCGTCGTTCTGGTAGAAGTAGCGGATGTCGTCGACGCCGTAGAGCATCATGGCGATGCGCTCGATGCCCATGCCGAAGGCGTAGCCGGTCCACTCGTTGGGATCGTAGCCCACGGCCTCGAACACCGCCGGATCGACCATGCCGCAGCCCATGATCTCGACCCACTCCTTGCCGATCTTGCCGAGGTGCTTGGCCGAGAGATCGACCTCGAAGCTCGGCTCGGTATAGCCGAAGTAGTGCGGGCGGAAGCGGGTCTTGATGTCCTTGCCGAGCAACGACTGGAAGAGGTAGTCGAGGATCGCCTTGAGGTCCTTCACGGTGACATTGCGGTCGACGTAGAGGCCCTCGAGCTGGTGGAAGTTGGCGGAATGCGTGGCGTCGATCGTGTCGCGGCGGAACACGCGGCCGGGCGAGATGATGCGCACCGGCGGCTTCTGCTTGAGCATCGTGCGGATCTGCACCGATGAGGTGTGCGTGCGCAGGAGGTAGCGCTCCTTCGTGCGCTGGGAGACGTTGGCCACAAGTGCGTTTTCCGGCAGGTAGAACGTGTCCTGGAGATCGCGCGCAGGGTGGTCGGCGGGGGTGTTGAGCGCGTCGAAACAGTACCACTCGGTCTCGACCTCGGGGCCCTCGACGACGGCGAAGCCCGCCTTGCGGAAGATGCGGCAGAGTTCCTCGCGCACGAGCGTGAGCGGATGCGTGGTTCCGGGGCCGGAGTCGGGCGACGGGAGCGTGGGGTCGATCGCGGGCCCGAGCTTGGCGGCGATCTCGGCCTGCTCGATGCGGGTCAAGGCGGCGTCGAGCAGCCCCTGGAGTTCGCCCTTGGTCTGGTTGATCAACTTGCCGAGGACGGGCTTCTGCTCCTTCGGCGCGGCGCCGAGCTGCTTCATGAAGGCGGTGAGTTCGCCGTTGGGGCCGACATAGCGGGCCTTGGCGGCCTCGAACTCGGGACGGGCGGCGAGCGCGGCCAGTTCACCGCGGGCTTTCTCGACGAGGGCTTGAAGGGCGGCTTGCATGATGGAAGAGGCGGAGAGTGGAGGAGAACTACAGTCGGGCAACGAAGGAAATGGAGGAGAGGGCCCGGTCGCCGCCGGAGCCCGTGGGCCACTTCGGCGAGGTCGTCTACAGCCAAACAAAAAGGCCGGGCGACGTGCGCCCGGCCTCGGTGACAAGATCTGCTCGCTGGACTCAGGCCTTGGCGGCCTTCGCCTGGAGGGCGGCGCGTGCTTGTTCGACGACGACGGCAAAACCGGCTTCGTCGCGCACGGCGAGATCGGAAAGGACCTTGCGGTCGAGGAGGATGTTGGCGGCCTTCAGACCCTCGATGAACCGGCTGTAGCTGAGGCCGGCATTGCGGCACGCAGCGTTGAGACGGATGATCCAGAGGGCGCGCGCGTTGGAGCGCTTCTTCTTCCGGTCGTCGTACGCGTACTGGTAGGCGTGATCGAGCGCCTCCTTGGCGTAACGCGGGAGCTTGGACTTGCTGGCGAAGTAGCCCTTCGACTGCTTGAGGATCTTGTTCCGGCGCTTGCGGGAGGCCGGACCATTGGTGACACGAGGCATGTTGTGATGTGTTGGTTAGGGATCGGCGGGTCGCCTACGGGAGTTACCCGCCTGATCGGTTTTCGGTTGTTCCGGGATCAGAGGCCGTGCGGGAGCCCACGGAGGAGCGCCTCGGCATGGCCGGGAGCCACGAGCTTGTCCTTGGTGGCACGACGCTTCTGCTTCGTGCTCTTCGAGGCAAGCAGGTGACGGAAGCCCGGAGTGCGGCGGATCAGCTTTCCGGTGCCGGAAATCTTGAAGCGCTTGGCGATGGACTTCTTGGTCTTCTGCATGATGGGAGCCGGGCAGAAAAAGGAGCGCCCCGGGTGAAAGCAAGGGGGATTTTCGGCGAACTTGCGGGGCGGGCCGGGCCGCGTGCTCGCATTAACCCGGCGGCCCGTTGCAGCCGTCGGCCGGGTTGGAAC
>DATGXA010000042.1:0-4400 GCA_035299125.1 Opitutaceae bacterium | reverse complement strand
GCCTGAGGCGTTGCGCCGGGCGGATTGCGCCGCAAGTTGCCCACGCTCAATTTCACTTCCGATGCCCGCCGCTACCACCGGTCAGAAATCCGCCGAGCGAGTCCCTCGCCTCTCCGCGGAGCTGCATGCGCTCAACGAGCGCTTCGGCCAGGAGCCCGTGCGGCTCGGCGAGGTGATCGATGTGATGGGCGAGCGCGCGTACTCGTTGTTTCTCGTGCTGCTGGCGCTGCCGTTCTTCACGCCGGTCTCGCTTCTGGGCATTTCGACCATCGTCGGCGCGGTGATCGCCTACCTCGGCTTCCGGCTCATGCTCGGGCTGCGTCCGCGTTTGCCGGGCAAACTGCGCGAGCGCCGGCTACCGCCCCGGTTCTTCGGCCGGCTTCTGCGCGGCGCGGAACGCATCATCCGGTTTTTCGAGCGGATCACGCGGCGGCGGCTGACGTTCCTTGCCACCGATACGTGGATGCACCGCGCGATCGGCGCCGGCATCATGGCCTCGGCTCTATTCCTGATGGCGCCATTGCCGGTGCCCTTCTCCAATTTCCTGCCGGCGGTCGCCATCGTCGCACTCGCGATCGGTCGCATGGAGGAGGACGGCGGCATGGTGCTCGCCGGCTTCGTCGCACTGTTCATCACCGCCGTCTTTTTCGCGTTTCTCGGATTCTTCGGCGTGGAGGCGTTCGAGTGGATCCGCCACTGGCTCGGCGCCCATGTCGGCACGCCGCCGGTCACGCCGACGGCGACGGGCACGCCCTGAGGCGCAGCTGCGCGAGCGCGCCGTCCGGTTCGATCCCCGCCGGCCATCCGTACGCCGCGGCTACCGCACCGGCGAGCTCGTCGCCCGCGTGACCCGCCGGATCGAAATCCGCCGCACCGCCCGCGACCCCGCGCCAGGCCCGCACGACCGCGTCGCGCCTTTCCTCCTGCTCTCGGGTGAAGGCGCCGCGCGGCAGGTCCACGGGCCAGGGTAACGGAAAACTGCGGACCGCCGCCACGTCCAGCCGGCCGCCGACGCCGCGGCCCCACCAGACGTCGAACCACCGCGAGGCGAGCACGCCCGCCAAAAACTCGTCGTCGCGCGCGACCACGACCAGCCGGCCACACGGCAACATCGTCGCCGGCACCCAACGCCACCGCGCCGCGCGGCTGCCCGCGGGTGTCGCCAGGAAACGGTCGCACTTGGCCAACGCGATCCGCAGCTCGGCACCGGCGCCCGTGCGCGGAACCCGCGCGCCGCTGCGCGCGAAACGGCGGCCCGGCGCTCCGGCCTCCGCGAAATGCCGCTCGTCCGCACCCGGCGGAAAATCAATCGCCCACGCGCGCGGCTCCGGCCCGTCCGCCGTCCACTCGCGCCGCCAATCCGCCGGCCGGAGCACCGGCCGCACCCACTCACCGCCCGCCTCGCGCCAACGCGCCGCCCGCGCCCCGGTCGCCACGAGCGCACGCCGGAGCCGCAGCGCGGCGTAAACCCAGGACACGGCGACAACACGGCGACGAGAGCACATCGCCCGCGAACCTGCGCGAGCCGCCCGCGCGCGACAAGCCGGCGCTCCGGCCCCAGCGGCAGAGATTCAGGATGTGTTGACGAAACTTCCGCCGCCGGCGCTCGCGAACCGGAAGGTTGCTCTTATGATCCCGCTCCTCGTTTTGGGAGACTCGCACTCGTCGCAATGCAACCTTCCGCGACCCACAGCTGGCTGCCGGACCTGCTTTTCACCGGCGAACGCTTCGAATCCGGTCTCGCTCTCGTCGCGAACGGGCGCGGGCGCATCACGCGCCTCTCGCGCGACCCCGCCGACCTCGCCGCCGCGCAGCGGCTGCCCGGGCGCGCGCTCCTCCCGGGCTTCGTGAACACCCATTCGCACGCCTTCCAGCGCGTGATCCGCGGCCGCACCGAGTTCCGCTCCGGGCCGCAACGCGACACGTTTTGGACCTGGCGCGAGGTGATGTTCCGCGCCGCGATCTCGCTCGAACCGGACGATCTCTACCACGCCGCGCGCATGGCGTTCTTGGAAATGGCGCTCGCGGGCATCACCACCGTCGGCGAATTCCATTACCTCCACCGCGACCCCGCCGGCCAACCCTATGCGGAGCGCAACACCATGGCGCTGGCGGTCGTGCGCGCCGCGCGCGAGGTGGGCTTGCGCATCTGCCTGCTTCACTGCGCCTACGCCCGCGCCGGTTGGCGCCGCACACCGAGCATCGCCCAGCAACGCTTCATCATCGCCTCGCCCGACGAATACCTCGCCGCTTACGACGACCTGCGCACCCGCCTCGCCACCGAGGCCGCGGCCGATCTCGCGTGGACCGGTTTCGCGCCGCACTCCGTGCGCGCCGTGCCGCCCGACTACCTGCGCGCGATCCTGCCCACGATGCGCGCCAGCGGCGCCCCCGTGCAGATGCACCTCTCCGAGCAGACCGATGAGAACGAAGCCTGCCTCGCCGAGCACGACACCACCCCCATCGGACTGCTCGAGCGCGAGGGCGCGCTGCACTCGGCGTTCACCGCCGTGCACGCGATCCACGTCGCCAACCACGAGGTCGGCGCGCTCGCCCGCGTCGGCGCCCACGTCTGCGCCTGCCCGACCACCGAACGCAGCCTCGGCGACGGCATCAACCCGGCCGACACCTTCGCCGCGCGCGGCGTGCGCCTCGCGCTCGGCACCGACACGAACACCCAGATCGAGCCACTCGAGGACGCCCGCGAGCTCGAGTGCCACCTCCGGCTCAAGCACCTGCACCGCGTGGTGCTCGCGCAACCACCGCCCGCCAACGCCGAACCGCGGCCCGCCGCGCTCGCCGCGGGCCTGCTCGCCTGCGCCACCCGCCACGGCGCCGAAAGCCTCCACGCCCCCGGCGGCGCGCTCGAGCCCGGGCTCGCCGCAGATTTCTTCACCGTCGATCTCGCCGATCCCACTCTCGCCGGCGCCGATGTCGACGCCCTCCCCGCCGCCCTCGTCTTCGGCGGCGGCCGCTCCTGCATCCGCGATGTGGTGATCGGGGGCCGCCCCGTCGTCGCCGACGGCCGGCACCCGCTGCAGAGCGATATTGTCACCGGATTTCAGGCACTCCAGAGCCGGCTCTGGGCGAACCCCTGAGCACCGCCCCGCCCGGGGTGCAGCACCGCTGCCAGTTCTGCCACCGCCGCGCGACTCCAGTTTCTTCCGCCCCCACGTCATCCAGCAGTTGAGGACATTTCCCTAAACAAGACCGACGGCCGTCCGATACCCGAGGAGGGAGAACCCGTGGAAACGCTCAATCCGAACATCGACTCGTTGGTGCACGACCTGCCACCGACGCCCGCCATCATGCCGCGCCTGCTAGCGCTGCTCAGCGACCCGGAGTCCGGCACCGAGAGCATCATCGAACTGCTCGCGCTCGACCCCGGCCTCGCCGCCGCCGTGCTGCGAGCCAGTCGCTCCGCCTTCTACGGCACGCGCGGGCAATCGGTGGAAAGCCTCGACGAAGCGGTCGCCGCGATCGGCTTCAAGGAGGTCTACCGCATCGTCGCGCTCTACGCGCTGTCGGAAACCGCGCGCGAGCCGCTCGTGCTGTATGGGCTTTCGCCGGAGCAGTTCTGGCGCAAGTCTGTCGCCTGCGCACTCGCCATGGAGATGCTATGCGGCGAGATGGGCGCCCCCGGCACCACGGGCTACACGATCGGTCTTTTACACGCGATCGGCGAGGTGTTCGTGAGCCGCATCGCCCGCCGGTCCTCGCCGCGCGGCGGGCTGCCGTTGGTCGCCTTCGGCCAGCCGCAGACGCTTCCCGAGCAGGAGCTCGCCGCCGCAGGTTTCACGCAATCGCAGGCCGCAGCGTACGCGATGCGCCGCTGGTTCTTCCCCGAGGCCATCGTCGAGCCGATCGAGTTTCAATTCCGCCCCCACGAGGCGCCCGTCTACACGCAGATGGCGCTGCGCCTGCGGCTCGGCAAATGGCTCACGCACCTCGTGCTCGGCGACGAAGCCACCGCGCGCGCCGTGAACCCCGATTTCCATTTCGCCATCACCATGCCCGGCAACTCCTTCGCCCGCATGGTCGACGACCTCCGCGGCCGGCTCGACGAAGCCGCCGGGGCTCTCCACGGCACCGGCTGCGTGGCCGCATGAAGGTCGCCCGTGGACGAAATTTCCTGCGCCCGCCGGGTTGCACTTCCGCCGAAGACTCCACCAACATCGCGCCATGAGTAACGAGGAACGCCCGCGCCTTTCGCTGCGTCTGCGCGGCCTCTCCGGCAACCCGCCCGGGGCGCCCGATACGCCGCCTGCGGCGCCACCCGAGCCCGCCGCTTCGGCCGAGCTTCCTCCGGCCGAGTCGTCGGCGACGCCGCCGGCCGCCCCGGCCGATGCACCGCCGCTCTCCTTGCGCAAACCGCGCCTCGCGAGCCTGCTCGGCACGCC
>DATGXA010000041.1:0-10784 GCA_035299125.1 Opitutaceae bacterium | reverse complement strand
GGGGTTGTCCGTCGCCGATGGCGCCGAACTGACGGAGATTGAGCTCCACGCGATCAGGAGTCGTCGGCTGCTCGCCGGCCGCGCTGCGCGCGGGTTGCGTCTGCGGTGACGTTTCGGGCGTCTCGCCTGCGAGGGCGCGCGACAGCGCCGTGAACGCGCAGAGGGTGCAGAGAAATCGGATCGGGCTCATGGCGGAGGCGTGGAGCGAACGGGACGGTCTCGCGACGGTGTGGCGCCGCAGTGGATTGACAGGCGGCAGCGTGTTCGGACCGGAGGCGGAGGCAATCTGTCGCAACGTTCGGCAGCGATCGGGCGGCGCGGCTCCAAACTCGACGTCGGTCCGGCGGCGGCGCAACGTCGCTCCCCGTATGGCGACGCCGCCCAGCCCATTTCCCGCGCCCATTCTCGCACTGCCGAAGGCGGCGCTGCCGCTCGCGGGCGCCGAGGCGTTTCTCTCGCAAGGCGCCGACCACCAGGTGTTGTTCATGCAGTTCGCCGAAGCGGCCAAAGTGCCGCCGCATGCGCACGAGGCGCAGTGGGGCGTGGTCGTGGCCGGCAGCATCGAGCTGACGATCGGCGCGGAGACGAAGACGTACGGTCCGGGGCAAAGCTACTTCATCCCCGCCGGTGTGGTGCACAGTGCGCGGATCGCGGCCGGCTACGCCGATGTGACCTTTTTCGCCAGCCCCACGCGTTACCGCATCGCCGGCACGCCGTGACGCGAGCGGGCAGGAGGACTCTATGCCGATCGAACTAGACGCGACGGAACAAGCCGAGGCAATGGCGTCGCTGAAACGCTATTTCACCTCCGAGTTGGAGGTGGAACTGAGCGACCTCCGAGCGAAGCTCCTGGTCGAGTACCTGCTGAAGGAAATCGGCCCGCTCGCCTACAATCGTGGCGTGCAGGACGCGGAGAAGTTCTTCCGCCACCGACTCGAGGACCTGCCGGCGACGTGCTTCGAACCGCCGTTCACCTACCGGAAGGCCAAGCGGCGGTGATGGGCCGCTGTGTTTTTTGAGCTGGTGCCCGAGGGTAGGGCGGGAGCGCTGGGCCCGCGGCGCCATCCGCTCCTTCATCAGTTCTGCGAGGACATATTGGTGCGGCTGCGTTCCTGCTCGGAGGGCCGCGTTGGCGAGCGCGTCATAGCAGCTTCTCCAGCGCGCGGTGGTCGGTTTTGCCGGTGCCGAGTTTCGGGATTTGTGGGACGACCTTCAGCTCGCGGGGCATGGCGAGATTCGGAATGCCCTTCTCGCGGAGGATGGCGCGGACGGCCTCGAGCGTGATCCGCGGCTCGTTCGTCACGGCGATCAGGCGCTCGCCCTTGTCCTCGTCGGGTCGGGCGACGATGGCGACGGCGCAGCGCAGGCCGAATTGCGGGAACGCGCCGGCAAGCGCGTCCTCGACGGCGCCCAGACTCACCATCTCGCCGCTGATCTTCGCGAAACGTTTCAGGCGACCTTGGATACGGATGAAGTTCTCGGCGTCGATCGTGACGATGTCGCCGGTGTCGTACCAACCGTCGAGCGCGCGGAACTTGGCGTTGGGCTCGGGGTTGAGGTAGCCCTTCATCACGTTCGGGCCGCGGACGAGGAGGCGCCCGCCTTCGGGCACGCCCTCGACGGGCTCGATCTTCGCCTCCATGCCGGGGAGGAGTTTGCCAGCGGTGCCGACGCGCGGTGTGAGCGGGGTGTTCACGGCGAGTACGGGGCTGCATTCGGTGGCGCCGTAGCCCTCAAGGATACGCACGCCGAAGCGCTGTGCGTAGAGCGCGGACGTCGTTTCCTGGATCTTCTCGGCGCCGGCGAAGAGGTAACGCAGCAGGCGGAAGTCGTACGGGTGTGCGCGCCGGGCGTAGAGGTTGAGGAAGGTGTTTGTCGCGAGCAGGAGCGTGCTGCGCTGCATGTACACCGCAGTGGGAACGATGCGGTAGTGCAGTGGCGAGGGATAGAGGAAGGTCTGGAAGCCGCGGACGAGCGGGAGCAGCAGACCGCCGGTGAGGCCGAAGCTGTGGAAGAGCGGCAGCGCGCAGAACATCCGTTCGTGGTCGGTGAGGTCGCTGATCGCGAGGAGTTGGCGGAGGTTCGCGAGCAGGTTGGCGTGGGTGAGTTCGACACCCTTCGGCACGCCTTCGGAGCCGCTGGTGAAGAGGACGACGGCGGTGGCGGCGGGATCGTGGCGCGGCGGCTGTGGCAGCCGGAGCAGGCCGGCGAGCGCGGCGAGTTTCGCGAGCGGCGAGATGCGCGGGCGGATGTCCTCAAGGTAGAGCAACTCGACGCCGGCCTCGGCGAGCGGCTCGAGCTTGAGCTTCGCCTTCTCGGCGAAGGCGCGGGATGTGAGGATCTGCTTGAGCCCCGCGAGCTGCGCGCAGGTGACCATGATCGCCGGGCCAGTGGTGTAGTTGAGGATCGCGGGCACCTTGCCGAGCGACCAGAGCGCGAGCAGCGTGACCGGCGTGGCGTTGACGTTGGGCAGGAGAACGCCGACGCGTTCCGCCTCCGGCGCGAGAAGCGTGCGGAATTGGCGCGCGAGCAGGGTCGCGCCGACGAAGAGCCGCCGGTAGGTGAGCGAGGCGGTGACATCGGCTACGGCGACCGCGCCGGGCGCGCGGCGGGCCGTATCGCGGATCGCGGCGGGCAATGTGGCGGGGCCGAAAGCGTGCTCGGTGGCGAAGCGGTGGCCGCGCATCTGCTCGAGCACCCAGTCGGTAAGCCGGTCGCGCGCGTTGCTCGTGGCGAGGTGGTCGACGTGTGGCGGCGTGAGCGCATCCGTGAAATGGACGCTCACGGCCGGCAACCAGCGCTTACGGTCGGGGTTGCGCGACCAAGGCAGACGATGCGCGCCGCGGAGGTGGGCGAGGATGACCTTGGCCTTGGTGCGGTGGAGGAGGAAGCCGGTGCCGTCGAAGAGCTTCATCAGCGAGCCCGTCACGGAGATGCGGCCCTCGGGAAACAGCACGAGGCGGCCGCCGCGTTGCAGGTACTCGGCCATGTGTTTCGCGGCGTAGGGCGAGAGCGGATCGATGGGGAATGTGCGGCGGTTCACCATCACCCAGCGGTGCAGGAACGACGTCTGCGCGGTCGTCGATGAGGTGACGAAGCGCCAATCGGGTTCGAGGCAGAGGCCGAGAAACAGCCAGTCGAACCACGAGACGTGGTTGGGCAGCAGGAGGACAGGACCGGGTGTGCGCAGCGCGGCGGTGTTGTACGCGCGGAAGCGGTAGAGCAGTCGGACGAGGAGACGGAGAAAGGGGAGGAGCATCGCGGAGTGTGGGAATCGAAATGCGGAAGGACGAAATGGGGAAGGACGGAGCCGGAAGAGGGGATGTGGAAATCAGGGAATCGGGAACGGAGTTGGTGCAGGAGTGTGGATCGAGCGACTGCGCGGCACACATGACCGATCACCTATGGCCGGTCTTCGGCGGCCGGCTGGGCGGTTCCAAGCCGCTCGTCCTCGGCACGGGCGGTGGCGAGGCCGCGGCGTTCGTCGATGAAGAGGGTGAGGGCGCCGCCGACCACGAGGAAACCGAGCAGCACCAGCAACGCGGCGGGCGTGCCCCAAGTGTCCTTGGCGAAGCCGAACGGGATGGTGAGGACCGCGGCGGATTTGAAAACGAGGCCCCACAATCCGAAGAACTCGGCGCTGCGCGTCGCCGGGGTAAGGTAGCCGACAAAGGCGCGGTTGGCGGAGCCGAGCGAGCCGAGGCCGAAGCCGACGAGATTGCCAATGAGCCAGAGCGGCCAACTGGGGAACGTGGCCGGCACGGCGGCACGGTTGCGTGCCCAAGCGAAGGCGACGAAGCCGGTCGTCGTCGCAATCCAGAGGCCGAGCAGCAGGAGTGTGGTGCGTTTGTGGCCGAGGCGATCCTGGAAAAACGTCGGCAGCAACGTGCCCAGAATACCGGACACGGTGATGACGGCGACGAAGAGGACGAGTTGCACGTCCGTGAAGCCGAACTCCTGCGCGAGGATCGAGGCGAACATGATGATCACCGACATGCCCGTGCCGTAGAACAACGACGCGGCGAAGAGCAGCGCGACATCGCGGAACCGGCGGAGGTGGCCAACCGAATCGGCGAGGCGGCGGAAGCCGGTGGCGAAGAGCGGCGCGCGGGCGCTGGTCGGCGGCGCGGGGCGCTCGCGCAGGAAAAACAGCGTCGGGATCGCAAAGGCGAAGAACCACAGGCCGGCGAAGACGAAGAGCGGGCGCCAGCTGTCGGGCGATTTCCAACCGAACGCGAGCATGCCGCCCGCGGTGAGCACGAGCAGAAGCAGCGCGGCGGTGTAGGCACAGGCCCAGGAGAACCCGGAGACGCGGCCGAAGTGCTCGCGCGCGGCGAGTTCGGGAAGAAACGAAGCGAGGAAGTTTTCGCCGATCGAGAAGAGGAAATTCGCCGGGAGGTAGAGCAGCACCGCGAGCCAGAACTGCCCGGGCCCGATCAACGCGAGACCGCACGTGAACGTGGCGCAGAGCAGGCCGGTGAGCAGCAGGGCGGGTTTCTTCCAGGCACGGGCGTCGGCGATGGCCCCGGCGAGCGGCGAGGCGAGCACGACCAGCGCCATGCTCGTGCCGTAGACGAGCGTCCAGAGGAAGTCGTCACGCGCGGGATCGCGCACCACGACCTGCTGGAAGAAGATCGAGAACAGGAGCGTGTTGACGATGAGCGTGAACGACTGGTTCGCGACGTCGAAGGAGATCCAGGACCAGAGCTGGCCTTGGCGGGGCAGACCGCGCAGGGGATAGAGACGGGAGAGCATTCGGGTGAATGGTGGGCGGCTGTTGGCCGGAGTGGGCTGGGGCGAGGGTGCCCAGCACGGCGGCGGGGTCAAAACAACGAACCGAAGCCGACCGAGTAGAGCGCGAGGCCGCCCAGCAGGTAGGAGAGCACGTTGCCGAGCAGGCAGCCGCCCCAGACGCGGCACCTGGAGGCCTGTTCGCCGAGGATGAAACGTTCGACCGCCACCTCGATGACCACGGAGAGGACGAATGCGACGGCGGAGTAGAGGACGAGCAGCTGGCGCGTCGTGGGGTTGGCCCAGTCGACTTCATTCCGGCTCACCCACGGCATCCAGACGACGAGCCACCAGCCGCCGTTCAGCCACAGCGAGATGCCGAAGCCGAGAAGGCCGCTGATGGCGTTGGCGAGGAACGCCGCCCAACCGGCGCCCCTGCTCCACCAGCGGCGGGCCGTGACGCGGGACAGCACCAGCCATTCGATCAGGATGATCGCCGTCATGAACGCCCAGCCGTAGGGCGTGAACGCGAGGATGCCGAAGCTGACGTTGGCCAGAAGCGGAGTCATTGACATGCGGGGACGGCGGAGCGGCGGGAGCGGAACATGGCGGCGACCGCGATACAGGCGAGGGCGGCGAGACAGTGTTTCAAAGAATGGCCCGCGACGATTCCGCCCGTGAGCGCGAAGATGGCGCGGTCCGACTGCTCGGCGGCGAACGCGAGGGTGTAGCAGCCGAGCCCGGCGACCAGCCAGCTGCGGCCTTCCCCACTGCGGCGGAAGACCACGAGCAGGGTCGGGAGGCCGACGAGGGCGAGCAGTTGCACGGCGAAGTAGGGCCGGAGGTCGCCGTGGTGTTGCCACCAGAAGACGCTGAGCACGCCACCGAGCAGCGCGGGATACAGGGCGCGGCGGCCGAGGTACGGGTCCATCGTTTCGCCGAGCACGGCGGCGAAGAGGCTCGTGAAGGCGAAGGTCATCGGTAGGCGGTCCCACACGAGCGAAGCGTCGGAGGGCGCGAGGTGGTAATAGCCGGAGCCGAGAGCGACGAGCGAGACGCCCCCGAAGAACGCAAGCCAGGCGGCGCGCAACGGTGTGGCGGGCTGGTGCCATGCCTCGCGCAGACCGAAGATGCCGGCGAGGAGGAAGGGCAAGTTGGTGAGGACGTCGGTCGCATTGGGCAGGCCGTGCCAGCTCCGCTGGTCGGCGAAGGCATGGTAGGCTTGGCTCTGCGCGAGCGGCGGGAAGAACAGCAGGATGGCGAGCGGTGGCAGTGCGACGAGCAACGCGGCACCGATGCGCCGGTTGCGCTTCACATCGGGAGTCCGTGGCGGGCGGTGGCTCGGCGCGTTGGTGGGCGCGACGGGGGAGGGGCTGGGCGAGATGGCCTTCATGGCGGTGGTTTGTGTGCCCAGAGTTTAGCGCCACGGAGGGAAACCGGTTATTCGATAAAACCGATGTGCGGCATCGATCGAGTCGATGGGACGTTGCTCCGGCGGTGGCGCACCGTCACGGTGGCGAGGTGCTGAACATCCATCACCTCGAGCTGTTCTACCATGTGGCGCGCGCCGGCGGGATCAGTCGTGCGGTGAAACGGATTCCCTACGGGATCCAACAACCGGCGGTGAGCGGCCAGATCGCCGCGCTCGAGCGCGAGCTCGGTGCACGGTTGTTCGAGCGGAGCCCGTTCAGACTCACGCCGGCCGGCACGGAGTTGTTTGCGTTCGTCGAGCCGTTCTTCGGCGGACTGGACTCGATCGAGGCCAAGTTGCGCGAACAATCCGCGCCGGTGCTCCGAATCGGGGCGGCGGAGCTGGTGTTGCGCCATCACCTCCCGCCCGTGATCGAACGGCTGAGACAGCGCGAGCCGCGGCTGCGCTTGAGCCTGCGCTCCGGATTTCAGGCCGAATTGGAAACCGCGCTGCGGGAACGCAGCATCGATCTGGCGGTGACGCCGCTCGATCGGAAACCGCCGCGGCGGCTGCACGTGGCGCCGCTGCTGCGTGTGCCGCTTGTGCTGTTGGTGCCGAAGGCGGCACCGGTGAAATCGGCCGCGGATCTTTGGCGCGACGGCAAGCCGACGGAGGCGCTGATCGCGCTGCCGGAGTCGGAGAGTGCCGTAAGGCGTTTCCGGCAGGGATTGCGGCGCCGTGGCGTGCGGTGGCCGACGGCGATCGAGGCGAGTTCGCTTGAGGCTATCACCTCGTACGTGGCGAGCGGAGCCGGAGTCGGGCTCAATGTGGGACTACCGGAGGTGGTGCGGCACCCGAAGGTGCGCTTGCTGCCGCTGGAGGACTTCGCGCCGCTCGAAATCGTGGTGTTGTGGTCGGGCGAGGCGACGCCGTTGATGACGGAGTTTCTCGAGAGAGCGCAGGCCTACGTGCGGCAGGCTTGGCCGCAGTGGCAGTGCGTGACGTGAGAGCCCGCCGGGACGGACGCGCCGGAATCGCGGCCGGCGTTCGGGAAGCTATCAGCGCCGAAGCCGATCGAGCCGGAGTTGCACGATGGTGCGTTGCTGGGCGCTCAGGCTGGCATTGGCGAGGAGCCCCTCGAGGCGGCGAATTGCTTCGTCGCGGCCTTCTTCGTCGGCTGCTTCGAGCGCGGCGTGGAAGAAGAGATCGGCGCGGCGACGTTGCCAGTAGCGCCGATCCTCGAACGGCAGGGAGTTCGCAAGCAGTTCGTCACAGGCGGCGAGGGCGGCGACGAACTTGTGAGTGTTTGTCAGCGCTTCGATTTGCTTGGCGAGGGGCTCGACCTGCCACTGGGCGCGGAGCCGCTCGGCGGTCGTGCGCTGCTCGTCGGTGAGGCGGTCGCCGCGGGCGAGGGCGACTTCGAGGAGCTTGGTCGCGCCAGCGGGGTTGTTCCCTTTCTGCATCACGACGGCGAGGCCGATCAGGATCGTGGTCTCGTCGGGAAAACGGGAGTAGCCGGTTTCGAGGAAATCGGCATCGGTTTGTGTGACGGAGGGGAAGCTCCGCGCGAGCTGGGCGTAGGCATTGTAGGGTGCGCGGAGCCTCGGCTGGAGTTCGGCGGCGGTGAGGTAGTGGGCGGAGATCTCGCGGGATTTTTCGGCGAGTTCGCCGCGGTCGACGTAGCGGCGCCAGAGTGCATCCGCGGCTAGGATGTGCATCCAACCATCGCGCGAGCCGCGGTCGAGGGCGGATCGGGCGGCGGTGCAGGCGGCTTCGTGGTTCTTCTGCTGGCTCTCACGGAACGCGACGAGTTCGTAGGCGCTCGGCTGGGCGGGATCGAGGGCGAGGGCCTGTTCGAGGTGTTTGTTGGCGAGTTCGGCGAGCCCGGCCCCTTGGGCGACGCGGGCGAGCGCGATCTCGATTTCGTAGGGCGTGGCGGGGCGGAAGGGGGCGTCGACGCGGGATTTCGGAGGCAGCGGGAGTTTGGTCAGTTTGAATCGGCCATGCCGGAAGTAGTCGTCGAGTTCGGAGTCTGCCTGCTCGGGTTCTTGTCCGAAAGCCTTGCGGAAGGCGGTGATCTGGTCGGCCCCATTGCAGCGTGCGGCGAAGAAGGTGTTGAGTGCTGCATAGCCGGCCTTGCGATCGCCAAACATGAGACGATGCACGAACAGCCAGGCTTCGGCGTAGAAGAAGCGGTTGCGGTAACTGTCGGTGTAGAGCCGGTCGTTGTAGCCGGTGAGCATCATCTGGCCGAGTGGGGCCCACGTGCCGCTGCTCAGTGTGTCGACGTGGTATTCGATCGGCTGGCCGAGCAGCACGTAATCTTTGCGCGCTTCGAATTTCGAGAAGACCTCGGCGAAACCTTCGTTCAACCACAACGGCAGTTCGGTGCGGGTGGAGGAGACGAGCCAATGGGTCGCCTCATGGAGAACGACCCCGCGGGTCTCCTCGTCGACGAAACCGCCCGGGAGACCGATCACGCTCCAGGTGTCGCGGGTGGAGAAGAAGCCGGCGACTTCGCGCTTACGGCCCTTGGCGTCGAGCGGGCGGTAGCGCGAGAAACGGCTTTCGTTGGCGAAGAGCACGACGGTGAGCGGCGGCAGCGAGGGTTCCTCGAACTTGAGCGTGTCGCGGAGGGTGAGGATGAACTGCTCGAACTGCGTGGCCCACTCGCGCGTCTCCCGCTCCGGTCGCTGGGAGATGATCAGGAAGTGGGGCGCTTGGAGCGCGTTCCAAGTGGGCTCGGCGCGCGGGCGAACAACGCGGCGAGCGCGAAGGCCAGGACGACGCTGGGCAGGCGGAAGACGAGTAGGCGGGGCATCGGTCGGGGTAGGAAGTGTGGGGGAATGATCGTGACCGAGGTTCTGCTGGCGATCCATTTTCGCGGGGTCGGGACGAGCGGGTTGCCTGCCGAGGTCATCTTGTTATGATCCGCGGCGATGCTGGTCGCGGTGCTGGAAGATCAACGATTGATGAGGGACTACCTCGGGCGTCTGCTCGAACGGGAGCTCGGCGCGTCCGCCGTCGTGACCATCGGTTCGATGGCCGAGTTGCGGCAACGCGAGGGCGAGCTGCGCGGCGCGCGACTGGTGCTGTTCGACCTCGATCTGGGCGACGGCTCGACCGTCGAATGGGCGATCGGCTGGGCTGCGAAGGAAACGAACACGCGGCTCGTCGCGCTCAGCTCGGTGCAGGGCGCGGTGCCGTTCAAACAGCTGCAGGTCGCCGGCATCAGCCTGGTGCACAAGAACGACACGCAGGCGGAACTCGTGGCGGCGTTGCGCGTGGTGCTCGGCGGCGGAGTCGTCGTCTCGCGGCAGGTGCAGGAGTTGCTGGCGCAGAGCCGGCGCGATCCGTTGTCGCCGGTGAAGGTGCTTGGGCCGAAGGAGCTACGCGTGTTGGCGTTGCTCGGGCAGCGGCTGCGCAATGAGGAGATCGCGGAGATCCTGGGCTGCTCGATCGCGACCGTCGCCGATCACCGGAAACACATCATGGCGAAGCTCGACTGCCACCACATCGAGGAGGTGATCGATTTCGCGATCCGGCACGGCGTCGTGCACTCCGTGACCGTGGCGGAGCCGCCGGGCGAGCGTGGCGTGAAGTCGCCGCGGTGATCGCGGCCGCCGCGGCGGCGATCAGAGGTGATCAGGCAATCGAGGCGACGCTGGGTCACACGAGCAGCAGGAGGCCCGCACACCGATCGTATGGCCCTCAGCCCCCAGTCCTCATCGCTCGACTGAAGCGCCGCTCAGAGATTGAAGTTCTCGCCGAGGTAGAACTCGCGCGCCTTCGGATCGTTGATCAGGAACTCGCCGCTGCCTTCGGTGAGCACCCGACCTTGGTGGATCAGGTAAGCGCGGTCGACGATGCGCAGCGTCTCGCGGACGTTGTGGTCGGTGATGAGGATGCCGATGCCGCGCTTCTTCAGCTCGAGCACGATCTTCTGCACGTCGGCCACGGAGATCGGGTCGACGCCGCTGAAGGGCTCGTCCATCAGCAGAAACTTCGGGCGGGTGACGAGGGCGCGTGCGATCTCGAGGCGGCGGCGCTCGCCGCCGGAGAGCGTATAGGCGCGCTGCTTGGCGAGGTGCCAGAGGCCGAGTTCGTCGAGGTGTTCCTTCGTGCGCGCGGCGTGGAGACGGCGCGGGAGGCCGAGCGTCTCGACGATGGCGCGCACGTTCTCCTCGACGGTAAGCGTGCGGAAGATGGATGGCTCCTGCGGAAGGTAACCGAGCCCGGCGCGGGCGCGCTGGTGCATGCGCGAGCGCGTGATCTCCTTGTCGTCGACGAGGACTTTGCCGCGCGTGGCGGGCACGAGGCCGACGATCATGTAGAACGTGGTCGTCTTGCCGGCGCCGTTGGGGCCGAGCAGGCCGACGATCTCGCCGGCAGCGACGCGGATGTTCACGCCGGCGACGACGTTGCGCTGGCCGTACGTCTTCACCAGTTCGCGCGTTGAGATCACGGCACGCTGGGGCGTGGGGGCGGGTTTGCCGTTGCCGGTGGCGGCAGTCGGCTGCCCTGTGGCGGCGGGAGCGGGGGAACTCGCGGCCGGTTTCGGCGGCTGGGGCGCGGGCGTGGGAGACGGGGTGCTCACGGCTTCTTGGTGGCGGGGGCGTGGTTGTTCGCCGGGGCCGTGGGC
>DATGXA010000040.1:0-8521 GCA_035299125.1 Opitutaceae bacterium | reverse complement strand
GCGCCCGCGTCATCGTCGCCGACGACGATCTCGTGAACCAGAAGGTCATGCGCACGTACCTTGAGCGCCTCGGCTGCGAGGTCCGCCTCGCCTCCAACGGCGTCGAGGCCCTCACCGTGCTCGCCGCCGGCCCCTGCGATGTCCTCTTCCTCGACATCATGATGCCGCGCATGGACGGCATGCAGACCGTGCGCGAAATCCGGCGTCACGAGACCGCCGAGCACGAGGCCGGTCGCCCCGTGCGCCGCCTGCCGGTCGTCGCCATCACCGCCAAGGTCATGCCCGGCGACCGCGAAGCCGGCCTCGCCGCCGGTTTCGACGACTACGCGACCAAGCCGATCAACGACACCCGGCTGCGCGAATCGCTCCAGAAGTTCATCCCCGGTTTCCAGACCTCCGCCTCGCTCGCCGCCGCCACTCCGATGCTCGCCCAGCAGCAAACGCCGCTCATCGAGCGCTCGCGCCTCGACGAGCTCAGCTCCGGCGATCCCGACACCGCCCGCGAGATCGTCGCGCTTTTGTTCGAACGCATGGGTGCCCTCCTGCCCGAGCTCGAACGCACGCTCGCCGCCCGCGATCTGGAGGAGGCGCGCCGCCACGCCCACACCGGCGCCGGCTCGTGCGCCACGTGCGGCATGATGCAGGCGCAAAACGTCATGCGCCGCCTCGAACGCTCCATCGAAGCCGGCCAGCTCGAACACACCGCCGCGCTCGTCGCCGAGACCCGCAAGGTCCTCGCCGCGACCCGCACCGCCGTCGACGAGATCTTGCCGCCCTGACCGTATCAGCTAGTCTGTCACTACCCCGCCCCCGCTCCCCATGAAAAAGGTCCTGATCATCGACGACGACCAGTTCATCCTGAAGGTCTATCAGAAGAAGTTCGAAACTGAGGGCATGATCGTCGAGGTGGCCGCCGACGGTCCCGCCGCCCTCTCCGCCCTGCGCTCGAGCGTGCCGGCGCTGATCCTCCTCGACCTCATGCTCCCCGGCATGAACGGCGTCGAGCTCCTCGGCCATATCCGCACCCTGCCGCAGTGCGCAGAGATCCCCGTCATCGTCTTCTCCCACAGCTTCGACGAACGCCTGCTCGAGGCCGCGCGCGCCGCCGGCGCGATCCAGTGCCTCAACAAGAATAGCGTCAGCCCCAACCGCCTGCTCGAGATCGTGCGCGCCGCGCTCGCGGCCCCATCCGCCAACGTCCCGCCGCCGGTCGCCCCCGCCACCATCGCGCCGAGCGCGCCGCCCGCAGCCGGCTCCCGCGGTGACGCCCGCGCTGCGCTCGCCCGCGAAGCCTCCGCGATCGAGACGCGCCTCAACACCCAGATCCAAGCGTTCGCCGGCTCCGCCGTCGGCGCCCAACGCCTCGCCACCCTCACGCCATTGCGCGCCAGTTTCGACCGCCTCTACCACGAGGCCGATCTCGCCGCACTGCCGCGCCTCGCTCTCCTCGCCCGCGCCGTGGGCCTCATGCTCGAGGATCTGCACGACCACCCCGACGAAATCACCGCGAGCAGCTTCCGCACGCTCGCCCGTGCGATCGAGGTCATCCCACCGCTTTTCGCCCCGCGACCGACCACCGATCCCGACCTGCCCGCCCTCGCGCTCATCGTCCACAGCCAACGCGGTGTCGCCCCGCTCCTCGCCGAGGCGTTGCGCCAGGCCGGCCAACCCGCCGTGGCGTTTCGCGACACCAACAGCGCGCTCGCCTTCATCGAGGACAACCCGGTCGAACTGCTCGTGACCGACCTCGATCTCGCGCAGCCCACCGGCGGCGATTTCGTGCGCCGCAGCCAAGCCATCCCCGGCCGCGCCCACCTGCCCGCCGTGCTCCTCAGCAACCACTCGCCGGCCGAGACCGCGGTGCCAAATTTCCTCCTCGCCCATCAGGTCTTGAACTTCCCGTTCACCGCCGACGAAGTGGTCGTCAGTGCGATCGTCCGCCTCGTCAAACGCGCCTGATTCCAGCGCCGCCCCCGCGCCGCTCCGGCTCTTCGTCGCGATCGACGCCCCCGCGCCAGTCGCCGCGGCACTCGCCGCGCTGGCACAGCCCCTCCCCGGTTTCGCGTGGACGCCGCCCAAGCGGCTCCACCTCACGTTGCGTTTCCTCGGCGACACTCCGGCGGAGAAGCTCGAACCCCTGCGCGCACGCCTTCACGCGATCCGCGTCGCGCGGTTTCTCCTGCCCGTCGAGGGTCTCGGCGTGTTCCCGCCGCGCGGCCAGCCGCGAGTGCTCTGGTGCGGCGTGGGCGGCGGGCATCCCCATCTGCAGCAACTCCGCCAACGTATCGACGATTCCGTGCTCGCCACCGGCCTCGACGCCGACCTGCGCAGCTTCGTGCCGCATTTCACCCTCGCGCGCCTGGGCGTCGTGCCACCGGCGCGCGTGGCCCAGTGGCTGCGCGAACACCGCGATTTCGCCGCGCCGCCCTTCCGGGTCGGTCAATTCACGCTCTATTCGAGCGAGCTGCGGCCTTCTGGAGCGGTGCACACCGCGCTCGAGACGTTCCCGCTCGCCGAGCGCTGAACGAGCCCCGCCGACCACCCCGCCCGCGGTAGGGTCGCGGCTCGTCTGCGGCCGCTCCGAGCGGCACACCACGAGTGTGCCTCCGCCCGGTGAGCCCGCCCTACCGGCATTCGCACGTCCGCTCCTCCAATACGTTCTCCAACAAAAAACCCGGCGCCTCGGCACCGGGTTCGGAAAACGACTGCGGAGCGGCTCAGCCGGCGGCCGGCGCTTCGGCGGGGGCGGTCTCGCCCTTGAAGCTGGCCTTCGCCTGCTCGAGGCTGTCGAAGAACGTCCAGTTCTTCGTGTCCTCGAAACCCTTGCACTCCTTCGCCACCACGGAGTTGCCCACGAGCACGTACTGGATCGAGACCTCGGTGCACGACTGCATGAATTGGAAGAGCAGTTTGATCACCGGCATGTCGAGCGCCTTGAGCTTGCTGATATCGATGATCGCGCGCCCCACACCGGTGTCGACCGCGCCCGAGATCTTGCCCTTCATGTAGCCCGTCACCTCGTTGATGATGACCGGCGTCATGTGCTCCGGCAGGCGCATGATGAGCGAGTTTTCCTCGATGCCGAAATAGCGGAGCGACGTGTCGAGATTCATCGCCTTCGCGATGCGCGTCTCCAGTTCGGTGAACTCGATGGGCTTGGTGATGATCGCGGAGAAGCCGACCTGGAGCGCCTGCTGTTGCGCGGCGGTCTCCGTCTTCACGACGAGAGCGAAGACCGGGGTGAACTTCGTCTTGATGTTCGTGCGCAGCATGCGGAACAGCGTGAAACCGCCGTCCTCGGGCAACGAGAGGCTCGACATGACCAGATCGGGGATCGTGCGACCGCAGAAATCGATCGCCTCGCCCGTGGTGCTCACGCCGTGCACACGCCACGGCGTGTGCTTCAGGCCTTCCTGGATCTGTTGCACGATCGCCGGCTTGTCCTCGACCACGAGGATCTCGGCCGGGTCGAAAATGGTCTTCGTGCGCTGGTTCGACTCGCTGAGCGGCTTGATGTCGATGATGCGCATCACCTTTTCGACGAGCAGCTCCTCTTTGAACGGCTTCACGATGTAGTCGCGCACGCCGATCTTCGCGATCTTCAGCACGTGTTCACGGCCGCCTTCGGCGGTGAGCATCACAACCGGAATTCCCTTCAGCAACGGATCGGCCTTCAACTTCGTGAGCATCTCCACGCCGTCCATGACCGGCATCGTGATGTCGAGCAGGACGACATCGGGGGCCTCTTTCGCGGCGACGGCCAGACCCTCGACGCCGTTGGACGCTTCGAGGATGTCGCAATCGAAGCTCTTGAACGCCTTTTTGACGATGATGCGGACGGTCTTGGAATCGTCCACGGTGAGGATCTTGTAGCGCATGGAAAACGGTAGTTACTCGTTGTACTGGAGGAGCAGGTCGGCCGTCATCTTCTGGCCATCGGTCTCGAACTGGTAGATGTGGCGCAGGGTGTCGGTGGCCGGTTCGATGGTGAAATTGCTCCCGCGCAGAATCGACGGGATGGTGAGATTGCAGGGCAGGCCCATGTCGCAGAGGGCGTTCTTGAAACCGCCCACGGTCATGTTCGTGAGTTCGCCGATCGCGTCGTTCACGACCTCGTCGCCCTCGGCCTCGATGTCCTCGGGCGTAAGGCCCACGAGCTTGCAGGTGACGAGCTTCGCAAACTCGCTCTCGAGGTGCAGGTAGATCAGGCCGTTGATGTCGCCCACGAAGCCCACGGCGCCGACCACGAGCGGCGAGTTCTGGCTCAGCGGCGGCGGCGGCTCGCTCGGATGATCGTCCGAAACCCACACGAGTTTCGAATTGAGCGCCAACATCGTGATCAACACGTCGGACATCGCTTTGTTCACGAGATCGCGGAGGACTGTATCGGAGATGGGTGCGGCGCTTGGCATGCGGGTGCGGAGGAGGGTCGTTCCGCGCTCCGCTAATATCGGCCGATTTGGCCGGGCTTTAGCGCGATTTGCCGAAACGCGTCCGCGCCGCTCGCGAGCGAAAACCCCGGCCGAACTCCCGACCCGCCGCAGGCCCGGGCCCCAGGAACCCGTCCGCCGTCCCCCCCGGCCCGGCCTCCGCGCCGTCGCCCACGGGGTTGCACTTCACGCCTAGCCGTCCTCGTCGCCCCTGCGTACCGGTTCACGCGCCCGGCCAACGCTCCCCATATCCCGCAGCCAGTTCGCAGGCGCACGCGCCCCATTTCCTCGCCCAGCCCCCGCTCCGCGTCTCCCGCACTCCGATCCGGCGCTCCCGTGGCGCCGCCGCGCCCATCCTCGTCGCCCCCGTAGCGCTGCACCTCACGTGCGGCCATGTCCGTCGCCACTCGTTTGGCACCGCACGCATTCACGTCCTCACGCCGCGGCGTGATGCTTCCGCCGGTGCGCATAGGGGATACTACGCACCCCGCTTGAGGAGTGGCACCGGCCGCGCGCGGCGTATCCGGAGATTATGTTCCGCCGCGTCCGTGATCCCCGAGTGCTCGATCCCCCATCGCCCGCGCTCCCCAATCGTAACGAAGAAATCGCAGCCATGACCTCCTCCTCCAGCGTCACCGCCTCCCTCGTCGGGAAACCCGTCCGGGCCGCCCGTCTCAGTCCCGCCCTCCTCACCTCCTACCTCGGCGAGATGCCCGTCGCGCCAGCCGTCCTTCCCCGGCTGCAATCGCTCCTCCTCAGCGACAGCTTCGAGACCAACGAGGTCCTCGAACTCGTCCGCATCGACCCCGGCCTCGCCGCCCGCCTCATCCATGCCGCCGGCAGCGCCGCCTGCGCCCGCGGCGAACCCGTTCGCAGCCTCGACGAAGCCCTCTTCCGCCTCGGCGCCCACGAGGCCTACCGCCTCACCGCCACCGTCGCGATGAGCCAATTTCTCAATACGCCGTTGCAGGTCTACGGCGTCGACCCGCACGCCTTCTGGCGTCAGTCCGTCGCCTGCGCGCTCGCCATGGTCGACCTCGCGCCCGCCGCCAATCTCGACGACCGCGTCGCCTACACCATCGGCCTCCTCCACGCCCTCGGCATGGTCTTCATCGACCACCACCTCCGCGTCACCAGCGGGCCGCTTACCCAGGTCCACGGCAACCGCAGCCTCGACCAGCAGGAGATCGAACTCACCGGCATGAGCCAGGCCTCCGTCGCCGCGTTCATCCTCCGCAGCTGGAACGTCGCCGAGGAAGTCGTCGAGCCGATCGAGTTCCAGTTCAATCCCGGCCGCGCCCCGCGTCACCGCGCCATGGCTCTGCTCCTCGCCGAAGCCCGCACGCTCGCGCACGACATCGTCAACTCGCTCCCCGCGCCCGGCTCCCATTCTCACGCGCCCACGGGCAATCCGTGGATCGACGAGATCGGCGTCCATATCCGCCAGATCGAGTCCTGGTAACCCCGCCAGCGCTCCACATCTTGCGCGGCGGCCAAAGGAAGGTGGTCGCCGCCCGCAAGGGGGATCGTGGATGCGTCGGGTCGCCCGCCTAGCTGGACGGCCCGGCGCATCCTTCGTTTTCGGCGCCCGATGCGCACCACGCCCCGCGAGAGCCGCGGCGGCACGCCGGCCTCGTTTTGGTGAAACCGCGCCGCGCGCCACGCCGTCCTTCCCCGCGACGCGCCGCGGATCCCTCCGCGGCTTCACCATGCAAACACCCGCACTCGTCCCCTCGGCGATGCCGTGGCTCCGCCGCTCGGGCTTCGCCATGATCGCAGCCGGCCTGCTCGCGCTCGCCGGCTGCAATTCTCCTCGCCCGCCCGCTCATGCCCGCCGCGAAACGCCCCAGCCGCCGCTCGCCGGCCGCACCGAGTTCTTCTCCGGCGCCCTCGCCGCCGAGATTCGCGTCACCAGTCTCCACTCCGCTCTCGGCGCGCCCCAGCCGGGCGGCGGTGACAGCGGCCGCGGCGGTGAACGTCGCGGTCCCCCGCCCGGTGGCGGCGAAGGCATGGGCCCGCCCCACGGAGGAGGTGGCGGCATGGGCCGCCCGCCCGGAAGTGCCGAACACCACAGCGGCGACGCCGCCCCTTCCGCTCACGGCCGCGGTGGCTTCGCCGCGCTCCCGCGTCAGATGCTGCGCGTAACCTTCACGAATCATTCCTCGACCGAGCTCACGTTCACCATCGCCGAGCTGAACAGCGCGATCGGCAACTTCGTCCCACAACCCGGGAAACTCACTCTCGCGCCCGGCGCCACTGCCGCGCTCGAGCCGGTCAGCGGCGATGCCGGCGGCAACCTCGAATGGCTCGACCTCACCCTCGCCGTCCGCCGCGCCGGCCAGCTCGACAAACAAATCATCCACCTCGTCGCCACCGGCGAGCCCGCCGAGGAGCCACCACCACCGCCACCCGAAAAACGTTGAACCCGTCCCCCATCCGACCGCAGCCCCCACGCTGCGGCCGTTTCATCCCCCCCAGCACCTCTCACCTTTCTCCTCTCGCCTTTCTCCTTTCGCCTCTCGCCTTTCGCCCCGCCTCGCCCACGCTGCCGACCCTCCGCATGCCCGCACCCGCCTCGATTTTCAACTACGCCACCGAAGCCATTCGCGCCTGGCGCGACGGTCTCAACGCCGACGCCGCCCTGCGCGATTTCATGCGTCGGCACCCGCGTTTTCCCCAGGCCGGCCGCGAGAAACTCACCCGTGCCGTCTTCGCCTATTTCCGCTGGCTGCGCTGGCTCTCGCCCCAGGACCGCCTCCCCGTGCAACTCGAAGCCGCCGCCGCTCTGCAGGAACGTTTCCAGCGCGACCCGCGCAGCGTGAAGGACCAGACGCTCGCCGCCCTCGCCGTGCCGGACTGGGTGCTGGCCGAACTCGATTTCGGCGCCGACGAACCCGCCGCCACCGCCCGCAAACACGCCTGGCTACGCTCGCTCCAAGCCACGCCCCCGCTCTGGCTCCGCGCCCGCCGCGGCCAGGCCGCCACCCTCGCGAAACAACTCGGCCACTGCGCCCCCGCCGACCATCCGCTCGCGTCCGACGCTCTCCGCTACAGCGGCTCCGCCGATCTCTACGTTTCCGCGGCGTTCAACTCCGGCGCCTTCGAGATTCAGGACCTCGCCTCGCAACTCGTCGGCGCCCTCTGCGCCCCCAAGCCCGGCGAGACTTGGTGGGACGTCTGCGCCGGCGAAGGCGGCAAGTCGCTCCACCTCGCCGACCAGATGGCCAACAAAGGCACCCTCTGGTGCAGCGACCGCTCCAAGCGCCGCCTCGACACCCTCAAGCGCCGCTTCACCCGCGCCCAACTTTTCAACTACCGCCTCGCCCCCTGGGAGACGCCCGACCACCTCCCGACCAAGACGAAGTTCGACGGCATCCTCGTCGACGCCCCCTGCTCCGGCGTCGGCACCTGGGCGCGCAACCCCGATGCCCGCTGGACCACCACCGCGCGAGATGTCGAGGAACTCGCCGCCGTGCAGCTCGGCCTGCTCGAAAAAGTTGCCGGCTCGCTCAAACCCGGTGGCCGCCTCGTCTACGCCGTCTGCACGCTCACCCGCCGCGAGACCACCGCCGTCGCCGCCGCCTTCTCCGCCGCGCACCCCGAGCTCACGGCCGTCCCCGTGACTGCCTCCGTTCCCGCCCCTCTCGCCTCCAGCCTCTCGCCTCTAGCCTCCAGTCTCACCTTCTGGCCCCAGGACCATCAGGCCAACGGCATGTTCATCGCGGCATGGCAGAGAAAGTAGAGCCCATCTCCGGCGCCGTCGTGCGCGCCGATTTCAACGCCGTCGAAGCCGTCCTCCACTACACCCGCGCCGCCCACCGGCTCGGGTTGTGGCAATCCGAGCGCCAGCTCATCGAGCGTTTCTTCCCCGACAAATCCGCGCCGCTCCTCGAGGCCGGTTGTGGCGCCGGCCGCGCCACGCTCGGGTTGTGGGAACTCGGTTACAGCAACCTCACCGCTTTCGACTTCGCCGAGGAACTCGTGGAGCAGGCCCGCGACCTCGCCGCTCAACGTGGCGCCACCGCGATCCGCTTCCTCCACGCCGACGCCACCAAGCGGTCCCTCCGCCGCGAACTCCTCGCCTCCCCGCA
>DATGXA010000039.1:0-55126 GCA_035299125.1 Opitutaceae bacterium | reverse complement strand
CTCGCCCTACCTCGCGCGGGGCCATTTCTTCGTGAGGATCGGGCCGCGTTCGGCGGCAACGCTTCCGCGTTTGCCTCGGTCGGGCACGGGTTTGCACGATGGGCGGATGCTTCCGCTCCGCTCGTTCACCCTGCTTTCCCTCGCCGCCGCTCTCGGTTTGCGTGCCTTCTGCGAAACCGGCGCAGCGCCCAGCCCCACCATGCAGCTCATCCCCGCCGACGATTCCCGCTTCCGTTACGAAGGACGCTTCGATTTCGCGAAGCCCGCCGCCCCCGCCGTCGTCTGGCAGGGCAGCCGCATCGCGATCGATTTCGAGGGCCCGGCGGCGACGTTGTGCTTCGAGTGGGCGGAGGGGCAGAACTACTTCGATGTCACCGTCGACGGCGCCACGACCGTGCTCGCCGTGAACGACGCCAAGGCCACGCGCTTCGCGCTCCCCGCCACGCTCGGCCCCGGCCGCCACCGGCTCACGCTCTTCAAGCGCACCGAGGCCTCCGCCGGCTACGCGCGTTTCCGCGGGATCGAGCTTCCGCTCGGCGCGCACGCCTGGCTGCCCGCCGCGCCGAACTACAAGGTGCGGATGCAGTTCTTCGGCGACTCGATCACCGCCGGCGCCTGCAACGAGGACCCTGGCGAGGACCAGTGGGAAAACCGCGCCACCCACAACAACGCCAAAAGCTACGGCGCGATGACCGCCGCCGCGTTCCAGGCCGACTATCGCAACATCGCCGTGAGCGGCATCGGCATCATGATCGGCTACTATCCCGAGCTCATCGGCGATGTGTGGGACCGCGTTTACCCGACCGCGAAATCCCCCCGCGCCGATCTCACGACCTGGGCGCCCGACGTGATCTGCATCAACTACGGCGAAAACGACGGCTCGTTCACCTCGGTGAACCAGCAGCCGTTCCACGCGGACAAGTTCACGCAGGGCTACGTGGCCCTCGTGCAGGCGATCCGCACCGCGTATCCCGCCGCGCAGATCGTCCTCCTCCGCGGCGGCATGTACAACGGCGCGAAACACGAGACCCTGCGCACCGCCTGGGAAGCCGCCGTGCAACAACTCGAGGGCGCCGACACCAAAGTGCACCACTACGTCTTCCAACACTGGTCCGGCCCCCACCCCCGCGTCGCCGACGACCGCGCCATGGCCGACGAGCTGATCGCCTGGCTCCAGCAACAGGAGTTCATGGCTGCGTACAAGTAATCGGGATACTCGGAGCGTAGCGACGGCCGCCAAGGCTTTCGAGCCGGCGACCAAGGTCAGGGAAGCGATCTTGTTCGAAGTGTTCCATCGCCTGCGCCGCTGCTGCAGGCACTGCTCACCCGCCGAACGGGAAGATCCGGAAGAACTCGAGGAAGAACACGGCGGCGATCACGTAGCCGACGGCCGTGAAGCCGCGGGGTTTGCCGGTCGCGATGGCCAAGACCGCGGCGGCGATCAGGCCGAGACCGATGCCCTGCGCGATGCTGAACGTGAGCGGGATCGCGATGATCGTCAGCACCGCGGGCGCCGCGATCGTGAAGTCGTCCATGCGGATCTCCACCGCCGATTGCAGCATGAAGATGCCGACGATCACCAGCGCCGGCGCGGTCGCCACCGCCGGCACGGCGAGGATGAGCGGCGTGAGAAACAGCGCCGCGAGCATGAGCGCGGCGGTCGTGAGCGTCGTCAGGCCCGTGCGTCCGCCGGCTTCCACGCCCGACGCCGATTCGATGTAGCTCACCACGGTCGACGTGCCGAAGAGCGAGCTGAGGATCGCCGCGATCGAGTCGGCCACGAGCGCGCGGCCGACCTTGGGCAACCGCCCGTCGGGCCCGAGAAAACCCGCGCGTTTCGTCACGCCGATCAGGGTCCCGATGTTGTCGAACATGTCGACGAGCAGCAGCGTGAGGATCAGCGGCAACGTCTTCAAAAATACCGCAGGCTCGGCGAGGAAACGCAGGTCGAGCTTCAAGAAATGCGGCGCCGGTGAGGCCGGGAGCGAGAACCACGTCGCGGGCAACTGCGTGACGGTGCCGCCCTTCCCGTCCGGCACGAACAGTCCCGCCACGGTGATCGCCGCCACGCCGAGCACGATCGCGCCCGGCACGCGCCGCGCGACGAGCACCGCGGTGAGCAGGATGCCGGCGAGGCAGAGCGCCACCGGCCCGCTCGCGAAATCGCCGTGCGCGACAAACGTCGCCGCGCTGGCGACGACCACGCCGCCGTTTTTCAGGCCGATGAACGCGATGAAGATCCCGATGCCGCAGGTGATCGCGATCTTCAGCGGGTACGGGATCGAATCGACGATCTTCTCCCGCACGCCCGTCACGGAGAGCAGGAGGAAAACGCAGCCGTTCACGAACACCATGCCGAGCGCCTGCGCCCACGGCACGCCCGCGCCGAGGCAGATCGAGAAGGTGAAGAAGGCGTTGATGCCCATGCCCGGGGCGAGCGCGATCGGGTAGTTCGTCAACAGCGCCATGAGCGTCGTCGCCGTCGCCGCGCTGAGCGCCGTGATCGTCACGAGCGCCGCGCGATCCATGCCCGCCTGCGCGAGGATCGCCGGGTTCACCGCGAGAATGTACGCCATCGCGGCGAAGGTCGTCACGCCGGCCTGCAGCTCGCGGCCGATGGTGGTGCCATGCTCGTGGAGGCGGAAGAAACGGGAAAGCATGCCGCAGTTTCCGTGAAGCCGCGCAGCCGCGGCGAGCTCGATTCCGGCGAGCCTGTGGCGCCGCCATTCACCCCACCGATGATCCATCCCCGGTTGGTCGTCCGGGATCACGTATTCCGCAATCGGCATTCCGAAATCCGCATCTCGGAATCCGCCACCCTCCCCGCTCAGCCGCCGGCCATCACCGGCTGGAAACCCGCCTCCTGCAGGATGCGCGCAACTACCTCGCGCTTGTCGCCCTGGATCTCGATCTGGCCGTCCTTCACCGTGCCGCCGGAGCCTGCGGCGTTGCGCATCTTCTTCGCGAGCTCCTCCTTTTCCGGCAGGCCGATGCCGACGAAGCCCGAGACGGTCGTCACGGTCTTGCCGCCACGCCCGCCGGTCTCGCGGCGGATCTCCACGCGGCCGCGGCTCTTTCTCGGCGGGGCCGCGTTTTTCGCCGCTGGGGCGGCGGGAGCGGGCGCCTGTTGCGGCAGGCCGGCGGCGTTGAGCGCGCCGAAGGGATTCTGGCCCAGGGGCGAACCGGAGCCGTCGGTGGCGATGCGGGGCGTTTTGCTCATGTTGCAGCCCGCACGATCATGATTCGCCCGACTCTGCCAACCCCAATGCGCCGCGCCACCGTCGCCGTTATTAGTCCCGCCCCCCTCTAGGCACGCGCCCATGAGTCGGACTTCAAAACGCGGACACAGGCCCCTGCGCGATTGAGGCGAACCCCGAGAGCGACGAAGATCCACCGTCCATGAACCTACCCGCCGCCTATCGCCTGTTGCCGCGCGCACTCTCCCGCGTCCGCCGGGCCGGCGGCGTTCCCACCGTTCCGCGATCCGCCACATGAGCACCTCGTTCGCCACCCCGTTCAACGCCGAGCTCCTCGACGAATACTACCAGCGCTGGCTGGACAACCCCGACGCGGTCGACGCCCAGTGGCGCGCGTTCTTCGAGGGGTTCACCCTCGCCGCCAACGGCAACACCGCCGCCCTCCTCTCGCCCGCCGCCGCCCCGGAGACCGAGAAGGCCGAGAAGAAACAGGCGCGCATCGACAGCCTCATCTACCACTACCGTTCGATCGGTCATCTTGAGGCGCACCTCGACCCGCTCGCCCCGCCGCCTCCGCCCGCCGCGCGCCTCGATCTCGCGGAATACGGCCTGAGCGAGGACGACCTCGAGACGCCGTTCGCCGTGGGCCACTACCTCTCCGGCGGCACGATGCCGCTGAGCAAACTCGTCGCGAACCTCCGCCGCACCTACTGCGGCTACGTGGGCGTCGAGTACATCCACATCCAGAACACCGACATCCGCCGTTGGCTCCAGTCGCGCATGGAGCCGGTGTTCAACGAGCCGTCGTTCGAGCGCGAACAGAAGCTGCGCATCCTCCAACGGCTCCATAAGGCGGAGACATTCGAGCGTTTCCTGCACACGCGTTTCCTCGGCCAGAAACGTTTCGCCCTCGAGGGCGGCGAGACCCTCATCCCGCTGCTCGACACGATGGTGGAGTTCTGCCCCGCGCTCGGTGTGAAGGAGATCGTGCTCGGCATGGCCCACCGCGGCCGCCTCACCGTGCTCGCGAGCGTCTTCCGCAAGAGCTACGAGTTCATGTTCCGCGAGTTTTCGGAGAACTACATCCCCGAAACCGTGGCGGGCGACGGCGATGTCAAATACCACCTCGGCTACAACACCGAGGTCACCACCACAGGTGGCGCGAAGGTCGGCCTGCGCATGGCGCCGAACCCCTCGCACCTCGAGGCCGTCGATCCCGTCGTGCAGGGCAACGCCCGCGCGCGACAGCGCATCGTGGGCGACCCGCAGCGCAAGAAGGTCGTGCCCGTGCTCATCCACGGCGACGCGGCGTTCGCCGGCCAGGGCATCGTCGCCGAGACGCTCAACTTCTCGCAGCTTCCCGGCTACCGCACCGGCGGTACCGTGCACATCATCATCAACAACCAGATCGGCTTCACGACCAATCCCACCGAGGCGCGGTCGAGCCGCTACTGCACCGACATCGCGAAGATGATCGAGGCGCCGATCTTCCACGTGAACGGCGACCACCCCGAGCACGTCTGCATGGTCGCCGAGCTCGCGCTCGAGTTCCGCCAGCAGTTCGGCCGCGACGTGGTGATCGACATGTATTGCTACCGCCGGCTCGGCCACAACGAGGCCGACGAGCCCGCGTTCACCCAGCCCGTGCTCTATCGCAAGATCGCGTCGCACCCGGCGATCTCCGAACTCTACACCCGCGAACTCGTCGACGAGGGCACGCTCAGCCAGAGCGACGCCGACACGCTCAAAAACCAGTACCTCGCCGGCCTCGAGGAGGCGCTCGCGAAGGTGAAGAAGACCGCGCAGGACAAGGCCGACACTTCGGCCAAGCTCGCCGGCTCCACCGGGCGTTTCCAACCGCCCTACTCGTTCCAGCCGGCGACGACCGCCGTTTCCCGCGAACTGCTCGAGACCGCCGTGCGCGGGCTCACCACGCTCCCGGAATCCTTCCGCCCGAACCCGAAGATCAAGCGCTTCATCGAGACCCGCGCGAAGGCGCTCACCGAGAACCACCCGATCGACTGGGCCTTCGGCGAAGCGCTCGCGTTCGCCACGCTGCTGCTCGAGGACACGCCCGTGCGCCTCTCCGGACAGGACGTCGAGCGCGGCACGTTCAGCCAGCGCCACTGCGTGTTGAACGACGTCGAGACCAACGAGAAGTATTCTCCGCTCAAGCACCTCGGCCCGTCGCAGGCGCAGTTCTGCGTCTACAACTCGTCGCTCTCCGAAGCCGCCGTGCTCGGCTTCGACTACGGCTACTCGCTCGATTTCCCCTCGATGCTCTGCATCTGGGAGGCGCAGTTCGGCGATTTCGCCAACGGCGCGCAGAGCATCATCGACCAGTTCATCACCTCCGCGGAATCGAAGTGGCAGCGCCACAGCGGCCTCGTGATGCTGCTCCCGCACGGCTACGAAGGCCAGGGGCCCGAGCACTCGTCGGCGCGATTGGAACGTTTCCTCCAGCTCTGCGCGGAGAACAACATCCAGGTCTGCAATCTCACCACGCCCGCGCAGATCTTCCACGCGCTGCGCCGCCAGATGCGCCGCGACTTCAAGAAGCCGCTCGTCGTGATGTCGCCGAAGAGCCTGCTGCGCAACCCCGCCGCCGTCTCGAAACTCGACGACCTCACCTCCGGCCATTTCCAGGAGATCATCGACGACTCCGCCGCCGGCGGCACCGAGCAGCGCCTCATCCTCTGCTCCGGCAAGGTGTACTACGATCTCCTCGAACAACGCGCGAAGACGCCCGACGCCTCCGCCGCGATCGTGCGCGTCGAGCAGCTCTATCCGCTGCACACCGAGCGCCTCGCCGCGATCGCCGCGAAGTACGCGAAAGCAAAACTCGTGTGGTGCCAGGAGGAGTCGCAGAACATGGGCGCGTGGACGCACATCGCGCCGTCGCTCGAAGCGGTCTTCGGCCGCAAGCCGCTCTACGCCGGCCGCGATGCCTCCGCCAGCCCCGCCGTCGGCGCGCTCGCGTTGCACAAGATCGAGCAGGCCGCGTTGCTCCAACAGGCGTTCGCGCTCTGAGTGCCTCGCCAAGCCGCGCTCTCGCCTCCAGCCTCTCCGCTCTCGCCTTCTCCCTCCATGTCTATTTCCGTCAAAATCCCCCCGCTCGGTGAATCGGTCGTCTCCGGCATCCTAGCCAAATGGCATATCGGCGACGGCGCCCGGGTGAAGAAGGACCAGCCGCTCTTCGAGCTCGAGACCGACAAGATCACCTCCGAGGGCCTCGCCGAAGCCGAGGGCGTCATCACGCTCGCCGTGCCCGAAGGCGCCGAGGTGAAGATCGGCCAAGTCGTGGCAACCATCGAACCGAGCGCCGCGAAACCGGAGACTGGAGACCGGAAACCGGAAAACGCGGCAGCCGCGCCTGCGGCCGCCCAACCCAAGACCGAGAATCCGAAACCGGAAACGCCGCCCTCACCCGCCGTCCGTCGCCTCGCCGAGGAGACGAAGATCGATCCCGCCACCGTCGCCGGCACCGGCAAAGCGGGCCGCGTCACCAAGGGCGACATGCTCGCCGCAGCCGAAACCACAGCGGCGAAACCAGAAAGCGGAGACCGGAAACCGGAAACCACCGCCGCTCCGACCAGCGCCGCGCCCGCGCCTGCGTCCGCCCAATCCGAGATTCGCAATCCGCGATCCGCAATCGCTTCGCCCTCGGCCACCGCCCGGCAAACGCGCCGCAAGATGAGCCCGTTGCGCGCCAAGATCGCCGAGCGTCTCGTCGAAGCGAAGAACCAGACGGCCATGCTCACCACCTTCAACGAGGTGGACATGTCCGCCGTGCGCGACCTCCGCGCACGCTACCAGGACGATTTCACCAAGCGCCACGGCGTGAAGCTCGGGTTCATGTCGCTCTTCGTGAAGGCCGCCGTGCACGCCCTCCGCGAAGTGCCCGCGGTGAACGCCAGTCTCGATGGCGACACCGTCGTGCAGAACAACTTCTTCGACATCGGCGTCGCCGTCTCGACCGAACGCGGCCTGATGGTCCCCGTCCTCCGCGACTGCGATGACAAGAGCCTCGCGCAAATCGAGAAAGACCTCGGCGCCTACGCGACCAAGGCGCGCGAAGGAAAGATCGGCCTCAACGATCTCCAGGGCGGAGTCTTCACGATCACCAACGGTGGCATCTTCGGCTCCCTGCTCTCCACACCGATCCTCAATCCTCCGCAGTGCGGCATCCTCGGCATGCACGCCATCCAGGACCGTCCGGTCGCGCTCAACGGCCAGGTCGTCATCCGCCCGATGATGTATCTCGCCCTCAGTTACGATCACCGTTTGGTCGACGGCAAGGAAGCCGTCACGTTCCTCGTGAAGATCAAACAGGCGATCGAAGATCCCGCTCGGCTGCTGCTGGGAGTCTGAGCGCGGCGCTCCGCGAAGTTGAAGCTGAGATGGCGAAGACCACCCGGCTTCCGAACCTTCAACTTCCCAACCTAAACACTTCCCATGTCCTCTTTCGACCTCCTCATTCTCGGCGCCGGCCCCGGCGGCTACGTGTGCGCGTTTCGCGCGGCGCAGCTCGGCCTCAAGGTCGCGCTGGTCGACAAGCGCCCCGCGCTCGGCGGCACGTGCCTGAATGTCGGGTGCATCCCGTCGAAGGCGCTGCTGCACGCGACCGAGCATTTCGCCTGGGCCAAGCACCACGCGACCGAGAGCGGCATCAAGCTCGGCTCCGTCGAGATCGATGTGCCCGCGCTGTTAAGGAAGAAGGATACCGTCGTCGCCAAGCTCACCGGCGGCATCGCGCAGCTCGCGAAGGCGCGGAAGATCACCGTGCTCACCGGCACGGCCTCGTTCACCGGTCCGAAGTCCGTCCGCGTGACGGCGGCCGACGGCGAGACCGACGAAGTCACCGCGACCAACATCGTCATCGCCACCGGCTCCGCGCCGGTCGAGCTGCCATTCCTCAAGTTCGACGGCAAAACGATCGTCTCCTCCGACGACGCGATCGCCTTCGATTCCGTGCCGAAGAAGCTCGTCGTGGTCGGCGGCGGCGCGATCGGCCTCGAACTCGGCTCCGTCTGGGCGCGCCTCGGCGCCGAGGTCACCGTCGTCGAGTTTCTCCCCAAGATCGTCGCCGCCTACGACGACGACATCGTCCGCAACTTCACACGTCTCCTGCAGAAACAGGGAATCAAGATCGAGACCGGCGCCAAGGTGACCGGCTATGCCGACGGCATACTCACCGCCGAGCGCGACGGGAAGCCGCTTGAGCTTCCCGCCGACAAGGTCCTCGTGGCGGTCGGCCGGCGGCCATTCACCGATGGCCTCAATCTCACCGCCGCAGGCGTCGAGCTCGACGAGAAGAAGCGCATCAAGGTCGACGCGCACCTCCGCACCTCCGCGAGCGGCATCTGGGCCATCGGCGACGTAGTTGCCGGTCCGATGCTTGCCCACAAGGCCGAGGAGGACGGCGTCGCGGTCGCCGAATGGATCGTCGGCAAGGCCGGGCACATCGACTGGGACCTCGTGCCCGCCATCGTCTACACCGATCCGGAGATCGCCGGCGTCGGCTTGGGCGAGGATACCGCGAAGGCCAAGGGCCGCGACGTGCGGGTGGGCAAGTTCAACTTCGCCGCCAACGGTCGCGCGCTCGCCTCCGATGCCGCAGACGGATTCGTGAAGCTCATCGCCGACGCGAAGACCGATCGCCTGCTCGGCGCACAAATTCTCGGCCGCGGCGCTGGCGAGCTCATCAGCGAGGTCGTCGCGCACATGAGCTACGGCGGCAGTGCCGAGGACCTCGCGCGCACGATCCACGCGCACCCGACGATGAGCGAGGCCGTCAAGGAAGCAGCCCTCGCCGTAGGCAAAAGCGCGCTCCACGCGCTCTGAGCGGAGTTCGCGTATTGCTGCGCGCGGGCGGCAGTTGCGGCAAACCGGACCCTATCCCGCGGTGCCGTCAGTTCGCTGGTGCAGAATGATCCGGTTCCCATCCGGATCATGTAGTTCGACAGCGAAGCAGAAGCCGCTGTCTTCGGGAGGCGTCAGCCCGGCGATGCCCCGTTGGCGGAGCTCGTCGCAAGCGGCCTGCACGTCGACAACCGCAAGCGCGATATCGCCACCGCCTCGTGCGCCGGCGGGCAACGCCTCCCCCTTCAGCGCAAGCGTTACGTTCCCGGCGTCGAACTCCGCCCACTGGTATTCGAGACTCTCGAGTTCACAGCGCAATCCGAGGGTGCCTCGGTAGAACGCGACGGCGGTGCGCAGGTCCGACACGCGAAACATCACGAAATCCACGGCCCTGATTCGCATAGGTGCGTAGCGTAGGCCATTTCGTGCGGTCCGCGACTGCTGGCCAGCGCGCGGTCGTTCCGCTACGGCTCCTGCAGACCTCACCACTCATGCGCGCATTGCTCTCCGCCCGCCTTCGCAGCTTTCGTTATGCCTTCGCCGGCTTGCGCACCCTGGCCGCCACGCAACCCAACTTCCGGATTCACATGGTCGCCACCGTGGTCGTGTTCGTCGCAGGAGTCCTTCTCGCGCTGCCCCGGGGAGACTGGTTGTGGCTCACGGCCGCGGTTTGCAGCGTGTGGCTCGCCGAGGCCTTCAACACCTCGCTCGAGTTTCTTGCCGACGCGGTGACGACCGCCCCACATCCGATGATCGGCCGTGCAAAAGACTGCGCCGCCGCCGCGGTCCTGATCAGCGCAATCGGCGCTCTCATCGTGGCCGGCTTCGTTTTCGGTCCGCCACTCCTGGTGATCGTCGAAGCGCGTTGAGCGTACGGCGCCGCTCAGGGTTCGCGCTCGAGTTCACGCAGCAGCGCGAACTTCTCCTGATCGATCTCGCCGCGGGTGCGGATGCCGCGCGCGCGGAAGAATGGCAGCGGCGGGCACCAGCCTTGCGTCGCGTGGAGCAGCAGGAAACCGAGCACCGCGGTCGGCAGCGCGAGCCACCTTCGGCTCACCGTGGCACCGAGCAACACACCGGCGAGCGCGAGCGAGGATGCATTGGTTTCCAGGATGCGCTCGATGTCCCACTCGCGATCGAGCTCGCGGATGCGGTTGACGATCTCGGTACGCGGCCGGCCTCGGTAACGTGCGACGTTCTCGTCCGTCCGGGCGTCGATCGCCCGATTGAACACGGGATGGGTGCGCTTCCGGACGCGGTCGGCGTTGGACTGGATGCTGACGGGCGTGTGTGGTGCGTTCATGGCGTTTCGCGGAGTTGGTGTTTCGTGGCTCAGGCCGCCGGATCGAGCACGACCTTGATGCAGCCGTCGGTGCGGTCGCGGAACGTCTCGTACGCTTCCGCCGCGCGACTGAGCGGAAATCGATGGGTGACGACGAACGACGGGTCGATGCGTCCACGCTGGACCATCTCGAGCAACGGCCGGAGGTATCGGTGCACGTGAGTCTGGCCCATTTTGAACGTCACGCCTTTCGCGAACGCCGCGCCGAACGGGATTTTGTCCACCATGCCGGTGTACACGCCGGGGATCGAGAGCACGCCACCCTTGCGCACCGCGCGAATCGCCTGCCGCAGCACAAAGGGCCGGTCCTGCTCCAGTTTCAGCCGTTGCTTCACCGTGTCGTAGAGCGAGCCGTGTGCCTCCATGCCCACCGCATCGATCGCCGCATCCGGGCCGCGGCCACCGGTGAGCTCCTTCAAGCGTTCGTGGACATCGAGTTTGCTCTCATCGAGCGGATACGCGCCCGCCGCCTGCGCCATGGCGAGCCGCTCCGGCTGGCGATCGATGGCAAACACCTTGGCTGCTCCGAGCAGCAGTGCGCTGCGCACCGCGAATTGTCCCACCGGCCCGCAGCCCCAGACGGCCACGGTGGAGCGCCCAGGGTCGATGGCGCAGTTCTCCGCCGCCATGTAACCGGTCGGGAAGATGTCGGAGAGGAACAACACCTTCGCGTCCGGCAGATCGCTCTCGATCTTGATCGGGCCCACATCCGCGAACGGCACCCGCGCGTACTGTGCCTGCCCGCCCGCATAGCCGCCGAACGCGTGCGAATAGCCGAACAGCGCCGAGCCCGAGTAGCCGTTGATCAACTCGGCCATCGCCGCGTTCGGGTTCGTGTTGTCGCAGCACGACCACTCCTGGCGTTGGCAATGATGGCAGCCGCCGCAGGCGATCGTGAACGGCACCACGACGCGGTCGCCCACCTTCCGCAATTTCACGGCGGGACCTATCTCGACGATCTCGCCCATGAATTCATGACCGAGGATATCGCCCTTCTCCATCGTCGGCACGAAGCCGTTGTAGAGGTGGAGGTCCGAGCCGCAGATCGCGGTGGAGGTGATCTTCACGATGCAGTCGCGCGGGTTCAGGATGCGCGGCTCGCGGACCTCCTGCACCTCGACGCGGCGCTTGCCCATCCAGCACGCGGCTTTCACGGACGGTCCTTCTGCTCGGCGTCGACGGCGGCCGCACCATCGTCCTGTGCATTGCCCGCCGGCTGGCCTTCAATCGTCGGAATCTCGCCGGCCTCCGTCAGCGCCTTGAAACGTCGCAACGTTTCCGCGACCTGCTGTCCGGCCTCCTTGTCGGTGAGTTTCGCCACCAATGCCGCGAACTGCCCGCCGGGCGGATTGTACTCGAGGGCGACCGTCACTTCGGTGCCCTCGTCACCCGGCGCCGGTTCGAAACGCACCGAGCCGGCGTGGGCGATCTCCGCGCCCTCGGCGGTGCGCCAAGCGATCAATCGCGACGGTTCGTCGTTGATCACCAGCGAAGTCCATTCGATCCGTCGATCACCCGGCGGCGCGCTGGCGCTCCAGCGCGACTCCGTGTCGGAGATGCGCACGATGCTGCATGGGTATTTGATGATCTGCGCGAGATTCTCGACCTCACGCCAGAACGCATACAACTCCGCCGCCGGCCGCATGATCGTGCAGGCGCGCACCACCTTCACGCTGTCGCCATCCGGGACGGTGATCTTCGAGGAGGTGACGGGGCCGCGGGCGCCTCCGCGGCGCCGGGTGGGGGTGATCGAGGAGTCCATTCCCCACGATAACTTTCCCGTGCGCCGCGAACATCGGAGCACCGGCGACCGCCCGCATGGAGCATTCCCCTTCGGGCTGCGCCGAGCGAAAACTCGTGCACTCCGCGGCAAACGCCGCCTCCCGCGCTAGGCGACCTCAGGCGCCTAGCTTCTTCGCGACCGCGGCGACGAGGCCGTCCATCGTGGCCTCGCCGGCCTCGAAGTCCACCGGTAGACCGGCACGGCGCATCGCCTCAGTCGTGACAGGACCGAGGCTGCCCGCAAGCGGGCGTTTCGCGCCAGGGCGGAGCGCCAACGTGGAAGCTTGTTTCACGAACGACTCCACGGCCGAGCCGCTCGCGAACAAGATCGCATCGGCGCCGTGCTGGCGAAAATCCGCCGCGGCGTCCGTCCCGCCGGCCTCAACGTCCTCCGTCGTGTAGACCGGCAACTGATCGACAATCGCCCGATGTTCTTCGAGGCCCTTCAGCACCGCATCGCGGTTCCGGTCTCCGGTCACGACGAGCACGCGCAGGTTGTCCATCGACTCGAAAGCGCACAACGCCTCCACCAGCGCCTCGCCCACGTGCTCCTGCGGCATCACGTCGACATCGAGGTGCAGTGCGTTGAGTTCACGGGCCGTGCCCGGTCCCACGACCGCGAGTCGCGCCCCGCCGAGCGCGCGGATGTCGCGGAAGCGGCGGAAAAACTCCGCGAAGAAGAAACGCACGCCATTCGGGCTCGTGAAGATCAGCCACTGGTAATCCGCGATGTCGCCGAAGATCTCGTTGGCGGTCTCAGCGTCTGCGGCGGACACGATCTCGATCAATGGCAGCTCGATCACCGCCGCACCGAGCGCAGCGAGCTTGTCGCGCAACTCGCCCGCTTGCTCGCGGGCGCGGGTGATGACGATGCGGCGGCCTTCGAGAAGCCGGGGCGCGGAGGAAGCGGCGGTGTCACTCATGCGATCCCAAGCTCCTTGAGAACGCGCCGGGCGAAGTCAACGGGCGTACTGCCGTCGTGGCGCACGAGTCGGCTGCCGCTGCGTTCGTGGAAGATCCGCACCGCGCCATCGGCCGTGGCATGCGCGGCGAACGCCATCTGGCAGCCGGCGCCCGCGAGCGCCTGGAACGCGCGCTCCAGCTCCACCAGCTCTCGCGTAGCAGCGTCGAGAAGCGGCGCGAAACGGGGCGCGTCCTCACGCCGGCACTGCACGGCCACGGCGCCCTGCCCCACTGCGGGAACCATCTCGTCGAGGGAGAGCGGTAGAAACGTCACGCCCGGCCACTCGCGGATGCCGAGGCGGTTGAGCCCCGCTTGGGCGAGGATCGTGCCATCGGCTTCGCCGCGAGCGATCTTGTTGAGCCGGGTGTCCACGTTGCCGCGGATCTCGGAAAACTGGAGCGAGGGAAAACGCGCCGCGATCTGGCTGCGCCGCCGCGGACTACCGGTCGCCAGCATCGCCGGAATTTCGATTCCGGCCCGCAGCACGAGTACATCGCGCGCATCCTCGCGCGGCAGATAGCCGGCGACGACCAGATCGCCCGCGCTGTCCTCGCCCGGGAGATCCTTGGTGCTGTGCATCGCAAGCGTCGCTTCGCCGCGCCGGAGCGCCTGCTCGATCTCCGCGGTAAACAACCCTTTCCCTCCCTGCTTCTCGAGGGACCACTCGAGTTTCCGATCGCCGGTCGTCACGATCTTCAGCGGCTCGAACTCGACTCCGGGCAGGCGCGCGCTCAGGTGCGCGATCACGAGCTGAGTCTGGGCCAGCGCGAGCGGGCTTTTGCGGGTGGCGATGCGGAGCGGAGTCACGCGTTCCACGTTGGCGGGCGTCTCCGCTCGCGCGAGCCGGATTTGCGCAGAGCGACGGCGGGCGATTCCACCGCGGGGCCGCGGCGCGTTTCAGGCGACGGCGTTGAGCCGCGTACCGATCAGGGTTGAGCGCTCCGCCGCGCGGCCCGTACGCCGGTAGAGGCGCGCGACCATCGCCATCTGCGGATCACGCGGCAACACACTCGCCTCGAGCGCAGGCATCACCTCTTCGCCGGTCGCGTAGTTCTCCGGTGCGCCATCGGCGGACGACTGCGCGAATTGGATGATGTTGTCCGGCTCCTCAGCTTGGCTGCGTTGCGCGCGGCGCTCGCTCTCCGCATTCACACCGCCAGCTGGAGGCGAGACGTTCTTCTCGGCACGTTGGCGCGCCCGCGTGCCGTCCCGCAACGCGACCTCAACCCGCAGGTGCGAGTAGACATCGAGAGTGGCGTTGATGCGGTCAATCATCCGGCCAAGGGTGAGGTGTCGGGAGGCTACGGGATCGACGGCGTTTCGCAATCAACGCGGGTTCACACGCGGCGGACTGTCACAAGCGTGAAGTCGTCGCGAAGCGTGCCGCTGCCGGAGAAGCGGAGGACGCGCTCCAAGATGCCGTCGTTGATCGCGGCTGGGAGGAGCGAACCGAGGTTGCGTACGGCATCGAGCAGGCGCGCGCCGGAGAACTCCGCGCCGACCTCGTTGGGGGCTTCGGTGAGGCCGTCGGTGTAGAGCACGAAAACATCGCCCGGCGCGAAGCGCGCGCGGCGCTCGACGAGCACCGGTTCGAACACTTCCGGCGGCACGAGGCCGATCGGCATGCCATCCGAGGCAAGGTATTCGGCGGCGCCGGCCGAGCCGCGCAGCAACAACGGCAGTTCGTGGCCGGCACGGGCGAGCACGATCTCGTCGCGCGCTGGATCGACGATGCCGTAAATCATCGTGATGAACATTCCGGGCCGGATCTCGCCGCCCATCGCGCGGTTCACGGCCGCGAGCACCGCCGCCGGCGAGTCGTGCCGGAGCGCGAATTGGCGGAGATTCGTGCGGCAGATCGCCATGAGCAGCGAGGCCGCGATGCCCTTGCCGGAAACATCGGCCACGCCGATACCGAGGCGTCCCCCCGGCAGCGGGATGAGGTCGTAGAAATCGCCGCCGATCTGCTGGGCCGGACGGTAGCGGGCGTCGAGGGCAAGGCCGGCGACGATCGGTACTTCGCGGGGCAGCAGGAGCTGCTGGATGCTGCTCGCGAGCGACAAGTCGAGATCGAGTTGCCGTTTCTCGAGCTGGTACTGCAGCAGGCTCTGGTTGTGGAGCGCCATGCCGGCCTGCTCGGCGAGCGAGCACACGATCGAGAAATCGTTTTCGTTGAACGGCAGGCCGTCGGCGGAATTCACCACGCAGAGCACGCCGTAGAACTCCCCGCGGAACGCCACCGGCGCGGCGATCATCGAGGTGACACGCAGCGCCGGGTCGTCGTGCGTGAACACGCGCGGGTCGAGCGCGGCGTTGGCGACCAGCAACGCCTTGCGCGTGCGGACGACCTCACCGACGAGCCCGGCCGTCTCCGGCAACTCCTCGGAGCGGAGAATTTCCTCAAGGAAGCGCGCGCGGCTCGTGGCCTTCTGCCGTGCGACTTCCGGCAACGGCCGCAATGGGGGAAACAGTCCTTCGACGGCAGCGGCACGAAGCGTGGCGCGCGGCGTGTGCTCGAAGACGCAGGCGCTCAACGCCCCGGTGCTCAGAATCGCGGCGTGGACGATCCGCTCGAGCAACGCCTCGCGGCTGAGGTTCTCGCCGAGCGCCTCGACCATGCTGTGCATGAAATCGACGACGATCTGCTTCTCCTGCAGCACGAGTTGCCGCTCCTCGGCGTGATGCTCGGCCTCACGCCGGACACGACGCGACTGCCAATAGCCGACGAGCAGTCCGAGAAGTGCGCCGAGGAGGATGAGGGCCATGGAGCGGAAGCGAGGTGTCCTGCCGCGGTTTATGGGGAGCGCCGCGGAAACGGGCGAGTCTTCTTCGAGCCGGATGCAAACAGCGGGCGTGGCCTTCCGCTGCGCCGTTTTCGCGACACGGGGACCGCCGATCTTTTCGTTCGGGTCGCGCAAGCCAGCGATGGCGCGCCGCGTCCGTCACATCGGACCGACAAGTCGCTCAGGTCCCGGGGGCCGCGGCGGCAGTGGCTGTGCGTGGCTCGAGCACGCGTTGCAGCGTCTTGATCAACTGCTCGGAACTGAACGGCTTCGTGATGAACGCGCCGTTGCCCAAGCCGGCCTGGACCGCCACCGCCTCCTGCTCCGGTATTCCACAAACGGCGACGATTGCGAGATCCGCTCGATGGCCACGCAGGGCGCGGATCAGTGCGGCGCCATCCATCACCGGCATGATCATGTCGGTGATGACCGCGGCAAACGGCTCGCGCGATTTCGAGAGGAGGTGCATCGCCTCCGCGCCGTCGGCCGCCGCGGCGACGCGATAGCCGCACGCGATCAAGGCGCGCCGGGTCATCCCGCGGATGCTTTCCTCGTCGTCGACGACAAGGATGAGCTCGCCGTGTCCCGAGGGCAGACGTTCGGTCGGGGCGGATGACTCGATCTTCTCGGTGCTCACCTCGGCCGGCAGGTAGATGCTGAACTGTGTGCCCTTTCCGAGTTGGCTGTCGACGAGGACGAAACCCGCATGGCTCCGCACGATGCCGATCACGGTGGAAAGGCCGAGGCCGGTGCCCTTGCCCAGCGCCTTGGTCGTGAAGAATGGATCGAAGATCTTCGGCATCACTTCCGGCGGGATCCCGGTACCGGTGTCGGAAACCTGCAGCACGACATGCGGGCCGGGCTTCGCCTCCGGGTGCATCGAGGCGAAGGCCGCGTCGACGAGCACGTTCTCCGCAGCAAGCGTGAGCGTGCCGCCGCTGGGCATGGCGTCGCGCGAGTTGACGCAGAGATTGAGCAACACCTGGTGCAGCTGGGTCGGGTTCGCCTGCACGAGCCAGAGCTCCGACGGGATGTGCTGCACGAGCGTGATGTTCTTGGGAAACGTCTCGCGGACGACATTCGCCATCTCCTTCAGCAACGCGCGCATCTGCACCGGTATCTTCTCGCCTTCGATGCCGCGCCCGTAGGTGAGCAACTGGTTGATCACCGCGGTACCGCGCTGAGCGCACTGCTCGATCACATCGAGCGTCTCGATATCTTCCGCCTCGGTGACAGCGGTGCGCAGGAGCCCGGTCGAGAGCAGGATCGGCGCGAGGATGTTGTTGAGATCGTGCGCCACGCCGCTGGCGAGGGTACCGATGCTCTCCATGCGCTGCGTGCGGAGGAACTGCTCCTCGAGGCGCTTCTGTTCCGTGATGTCGGTGTTGACGACGAGGAACGACGACGGCCGTCCGGCGTCGTCGCAGATCAGGGTCCACCGGCTGAGCGCGAGACGGCGCCCGCCGAGGGTGTTCGCGAAGGCTATCTCGCCGGTCCAGGTGCCGCGATCGAGGGTGGTGCGGCAGACTTCCGCGCAACGCGCCGGCGCATCGGGGAACAGCAGCTGCGCCGCATCCGACTCGATCACCTGCTCGACGGTGAGTCCGTAGGAGCGCACAACGCTGCGGTTGCAGTAGCGGAACCGGCGGTCGAGGCCGAGCACGAGCACGGCGTCCTGTGTCTGGTCGAGCAGTGTCGCCTGCTCGCGGATGCGTTCCTGGTCGCGCCGGTGCGCGGTGACGTCCTCCTTGATCGCGAGAAAATGGGTGATGTTGCCGTGGGGATCGCGGATCGGGGAGATGGCTACAGTCTCCCAGAAGCACTCGCCGTTCTTCTTCCGGTTGTAGAACTCCCCGTGCCACTCGTGGCCGGCGGTGATCGCCTGCCACATCCTTTTGTACTCCTCGCGCGTTGTCTGTCCGGATTTCAGGAAACGCGGATTGCGCCCCAACACCTCCGCGCGGCTGTAGCCCGTGAGCTCGCTGAACCGCAGATTGGCGTACTCGATGTTTCCTGCCGTGTCGGTGATGATGATCGACGCCGGGCTCTGCTCGACGGCGAGCGAGAGCTTGTGCACGGCCTCCTCGGCGCGACGCCGCTCGGTGATATCCTCGATCAGGCCATCATAGGCGATGGGCCGGCGTTGCGCGTCGAAGTGGAGCACCGGGGTGTGCCGCACCCAGCGCAACGTGCCGTCGCGGTGGATCAGTCGGTGCTCAAGCGGCCGCACCGCTTCGCCAGCGAGCAGGTGCTCGGCCTGTTCGCGCACCAAGGGCCGGTCCGGTTCGTAGATCATCCGGTGCCAGAGTTCCGGATCGGCGGCATAATCCTCCGGCGCATAGCCGGTCACCGCAGCGCATCCGGGGCCGTGGGCGGTCGCGACGGCGCGGCCGTCCTGGATGCGCACCGTGTAGATGTAGTCGGTGACCGAATCGAGCAGTTGCTTGTAACGTTTCTCGCTTTCCCGCAGGGCCGCCTCGACCCGCTGGCGCTCGGCAAGCGTCTGCTCGAGCTCGTGCACCTTCTCCTCGAGCTTCGTGGCCACAACCTCGCTGTAGCGCTTCAGGTACTCGGCGTCCTCCTTGATCAGGGGCCCGGTCGGCGGCGGCGCTTTCTCCTTCTTCGCCAAGAGCGGCGCGAGTTTCGTCCATAACTCGACCGGCTCCATCGGCTTGTTGAAATGCGCGGTCGCACCGAGGGACATCGTCAGGCGTACATCGCGGCTCTCGATGTAAGACGACGAATAGAAGACGAAGGGAATCACGCGCACGACCGGGTCCTGCTTCGCCTCGCGGATGAAATGGAAACCGTCCATCACCGGCATGAGCACGTCGGAGATGATCAGGTCCGGCGCGGTCGACCGCGCAACCTGCATGCCGGCGAGACCGTTTTCAGCCTCGAGCGCCTCGTGGCCGTTGCGCTCGACCATGTAGCGGAGGACTTTCCGATCGGCAGAGTTGTCGTCGACGATGAGGATTTTCATGAAGTGGGACGGCCTACGAAGGCATGGACTTTGTCGATGAAGGTCATCGGATCGATCGGCTTCTCGATGTAGCCGTTGCAGCCGGCTGCGAGGATGCGCTCGCGGTCGCCTGTCATCGCGTACGACGTGACCGCCACGATCGGCATGTCGCGCAACTCCGGCGTCTCGCGGATCCGGCGCGTGGCTTCGAGCCCGCCGATACCGGGGAGATTGATGTCCATCAGGACGAAGGCGGGCCGTTCGCGTAGGGCGAGCTCCACCGCTTCCTCGCCGCGGTCCGACGACACGAGGGTGTAACCGGCGTGGCGCAACGCGTAGGCTACGATCCTTAGGTTGTCGGGGTTGTCTTCGATGACCAACACAGTGCGCATCAGTTCCTCCTCGGTTCCATAAGTGGTATCGTAAGCGAAAAAGCGCTGCCCTGCCCTGCCACGCTCCGGCACGTGACATCGCCCCCCATGACCTCACGGGCGAGCTTGCGCGTGAGATAGAGGCCGAGCCCGGTGCCGGGCACCACCGTCTTGAGGCGCGATTCGAGACGGACAAACGGCGTGAACAACCGCGTGAGTTCCTCCTCGCCGATTCCGATCCCGGTGTCCTCGACCGTGAGCACCATGAAGCGGCCGTCGGCCGCTGGCTCCGCCGAGATCGAGATCGACCCCTGCTCGGTGAACTTCACGGCGTTGCTCACGAGGTTGAGCAGGCATTGCAGGAGCCGGCGGCGATCGGCGCTCAAGCGATGGCGGTCGGCGCGCACGATCATTTTGAGCTGCTTCTTCTCCACCTCGGCGGCGAAGGTCCGCACCGTCTCGTTCAGCACCTCCTGGAGGTCGAACTCCTCGGGTGCGGACTCGAGTTTGCCCGCCTCGATCTTCGACACGTCGATCACGTCGTTGATCAATGCCAGCAGGTGGCGGCCGGAGCGGAGGACAGCGGCGAGGTTCTCCTTCTGCTCCGCCGTGACCGGTCCGGTCCACTCGTTGAGCATGATGCTCGAGAAGCCGATGATCGAGTTGAGCGGCGTGCGCAGTTCGTGGCTCATCGACGCGATGAAGAGCGACTTCAGCCGATCGAGGTCCTTCAATTTCTCGTTGGCGGCAGCGAGTTCGGAGGCCTGCTCGTTGAGATCCTCCACGATGTTCACGAGCGCCATCTGACTGTCGCGCAGCTCGGCGCTGCGCTTCTGCAGGTCCGCCGTGCGTTGCTCGACGCGTTTCTCGAGTTCGGCGGTGAGCTGATGGAGGGCTTCGTCGGCGCGGCGGCGTTCGATCCGTTCCCGCAGGATGGTGATGCCGAAGGCCAGGTCTCCGGCGAGTTCCTCGAGCAGCTGGATCTCGGCGGGGACGAACGCCTCGATCTCCGCCGAGTAGATCGTGAATATGCCGAACGGGATGCCTTTCGCGTCCTTGAGCGGGAGGGCGATCATGGAGCGGAACCCCCGTTGCCGCGCCTGTTCGCGCCAACGGGCAAGCCGGGCATCCGTCTCGAAACTCTGGCTGCAGTCCGGCTTCCCGGTCCGGATCGCCACGCCGGCCGGTCCCTGCCCCAGCTCCGTCTCGGCCCAGCTGAAGCCCACGAGCTGCAAATAGCCCTCCTCCGCGCCGGCCCACGCCACTGGCCGGATGGTCTTCGCCGCATCCTGTTCGCGGTAGCCGACCCACGCCATCCGGTATCCGGCCTCGTCGCACACGATCCGGCAGATGCTCCGGAGCAGCGATTCCTCGTCGGACGCGCGCATCAGCGTCGCCATGCAGTTGCCCACGGCGCGCAGCTCGCGTGTGAGCCGCCGTTGCGCCTCCTCCGCCGCGCGCCGCTGGGTGACGTCGCGCACGACGTGCACGTACTGCTGGCGCCCGTCCGTCTGGAAGGGTCGGATGCTTACCTCGACGGGGAAACTGCTGCCGTCGCCCCGGAGGTGGAACGTCTCCCAACGCGCGCCGTTGGTCGCGCGCACACGCTCCATCTGTTGCGCCAGCTGCTCGCGGTACGCCGGCGCACGCAGCTGCGGCAACGTCAGCCCTTCGAGGTTTCGACCGTACGTGGTCCGGGCGGCGGCGTTGCAGGCGACGATCCTGAACTCCGCGTCCAGCACGAGGATCGCATCCTCGGCGGCGGCGAAGACCGTGCGCCACAGCAACTCCGATTGGCGCACCTGCTCCACGGTGCGCTTTCGCTCGGAAACATCGACGAAGCTCAGCACCACCTGGGTGATCCGCTCGTCTTCGGCAAACGTGGGATCCGCGCTGGCAAGTATCCATAGATCGGAGGTGCGATCCGGCCGGCGCACGCCGATCACGTTGTCGCGCAGCGGTTGTCGCGAGGCGACGACGCGCGCGATCGGATGCTCGGTTTCCGGCAACACCGCCCCATCCTCTCGCAAGAGATGCCACGCGGGGTCGAGCGGCGCCCGGCCGGCGATCTGCTCCTCGCTCAGCCCGAGGAGCTCTTCGGCATGTCGGTTGCAGATCCTGCCGCCCGTCGCGACATCGTGCACGATCACCGCGACCCGGAGTTTTTCCAGCAAACCGCGGAACTTGGCCTCGCTCGTGTGGAGTGCCGAATCGCGCTGGGCCACCGCGTCGAGCATCCCGTTCACCTCGCGGGCGATCTGCGCCGCCTCGTCGCACCCGGTCAGGCGCGAGCGGGCGTGCGTTTCGCCCGAGCGGACCTTGTTGATTGTTTCCTGCACAGCGTAGAGGCGGCCGGTGATCCGGCGCCCCACCTGCCAGGCGATCAGGGAACCGAGCGCGATCGCGATGCCCGAGTACCCCACCCCGCTCCAAGTGATCCGCGCGAGCGTCGCGCCGGCTCGCTTCTGGCCGATCCCGATCCGCGCCCATCCGACGTGACGTCCGCCGAGACGCGCCGGCGCCGTGACATCCACCAGATCGCGAGTCTTCGCCAACACCGCCGGCTCCGCTCGTTGCGGAAGATCCAAGAGGTAGCGGCCGCGTTGCGCCGAGTCCGAATGTGCCAGCACACGGCCGTGCGCGTCTGCGAGCAGGACAAAGAGCACCTCCCGGTTCATCAACTGCGCTTCCGCCAACTCCTGCAGGCCCGCGAGATCAGCCGACGCGAGCCAGCCGGCGGCCGAGGTGGCGAGTGCCTGCGAGAGCGCAACCGCTTCTTCTTCCTGTCGATCGAGCAACAACTCGCGTTGGCGATACGTCAGATCAGCGACGAACAATGCCATCAGCACTGCGTGCACCGCTGCCACGCTCACGATCAGGCGACCGCGCAGCGTGCCGAAGAGGAATTGCCGGAGACGGTGCGTCATCATCGCTCCTCCACCGGCCGGATCTCCCGTTCGAAATCAGCGATGTAGCGGCGAACCACGTCGTAGTCCGCGTCGTTGGCGGGCAGGAAGCGCGCCGTCTCCATCGTGGCCAGCAACTCTGCGCCCTCCGCGGATTCGGGCAACCCCACCAGCAGGCTGCGAATGCGCTCGACGAGCTCTGGCGGGACATCATCGCGCGCCATCACGGAGTTGTTGATGAGTGGCTCGGTTTCCCAGAGCACCGTCAACTCCGCCGCTTCCGCCGGATGCTCCTTTTGAAACGCCCGCCACGGCGGAGGCCAAGTCGCTCCAGCCGCGGTCAGACCGAGGTAGGCGTTCATGATCGAGGATTCCTGCGAGCCGACGTACCGGTTTTCGATGTCCGTCCGCACGTCGACTCCGCGATCTTGGAGAAAGCGCTGCGGCATGATGCACGCGGCGAGCGCTGTGGGCGATGGATAGCTCACCGCCTTCCCCTTCAGATCGGCCGGGACCCGCAGGCCGCCGTCGCGCCGCACGACGAAGATTCCCCGGAAATCCGCCGGCTCGCCCGCCATGGCGATCACGTGGTAACCTGCCGACATCGCTTGCAGCGTCTGCCACGGGTTCGGCAGCACGAACGCCGGCTTGCGCTCCCGGTACTTCTCTTCGAAGGCGGCGTAGTCGCGTGAGGCCTCCAGCGTCAGCTTCGCTCCATCGAGCCGCGCACCCAGATAGTCGAGCAGCGGTCGGTACGTGCGATCGAGCTTCGCCGGATTGTGCAGCGGATGGATCGCAAAGCTGTACTCGCGCGCAACCGTGCGGTTGGCGGGCCCCGTGCCGTACTTTGGGCCAGTGGGCTCGGACTCACGGGCGCAACCGGTGAGCACGGGCAGCAGCGCCGTCGCCATCACTGCAAAGCAGTAGCTCCGTAACCGTCTCATGTGGGGGGTGCCTGTGGGCGGTGATTGGGTATCGCGATCCTCCGAACCTGTCGATCCCGGATCGGACGTAATCAACGGCAGGACCTGCGGCGACGCGGTCGAAGACGCACGACTGGCAAACAAGAGCCCTTTCCGTCTCATGGTTCCCCCTTCGTTTCGCCAAGCGGAGCCTGCTCGAGTTTGCGCAAGCGCTCCTTGAGCTGCGCCATGTGCAGCTCGCGGCCGACGAAGAGCCGGTTCATGCGCTCGAGTTCGTCGTTCTTCGACTCAAGCTCGTTCGTGCGCTCGTGCACGCGTTGCTCGAGTTCGTCCTTGAGTCGCCGGAGCTCCGCCTCGGCGGCTTTGCTCTTCGTGATGTCCGTGAACATCGCAAACGAACCGGCAAACCTTCCGCCCTCCTCGAAAACCGGCATTGCCGACGCGTGCACCCAGACGATTTCGCCGGTTTTCCGCAGAAAACGGCGTTCGTAATCGCCCGAAATCCCGCGACGGCGCTCCGCGATCTTTGCGTCATGATCGATTCGATCCTCCTCCGCCATGAACGCCGAGAGCGACCGGCCGAGCATCTCGACCTGTGAGTAGCCGAGCATCTCCGCCATGCGCGCGTTCACGAAGACGATCGCGCCGTCGGCGCCGAGCGAGCAGATGCCCTCCGCAGCGGTGTCGACAATCCGGCGGTACCGCGTTTCCCCGTCGCGACGCGCTTCCTCGGCCTGCTTCCGCTCGGTGAGGTCGTACGTCAGGCCGAGAAAACCGTTGATGGCGCCGTCGGCACCACGCAGCGCGGTGATGGACAACAGCACGGGCACGCGGTGGCCGTCCTGGCGGATGAAGGTCCACTCGCGCTCCTCGGGCAGGTCGCGTCGCGCGCGCGCGGCGAAGACCTCGAACGTGGCGGGCACCCTCTCGCCCAATTCCGCCGAGAACTCCTTCGCCCTCGATTCGATCTCGGCCGGATCGTGCCAGCGAAGCGGTGTCATCCGGCCGACCACATCGGCCGCCCTGTAGCCGAGTAAGCGCTCTGCCGCGCGATTGAAGCTCGTCACGACGCCATCCGGCCCGACAGCGATGATCCCGTAGGCTGCGTTGTTCAGGATCGTGTGCTGAAAAAGATTGAGGCTCCGCAGATCATCCTCGCGCTGCTGGATTGCGGCGAGCATGGCGTTGAACCCTTCGCCGAGCCGCGCGAACTCGTCCGAACCTGTCGCCGGAACTCGCTGGCGGTAGTCGCCGCCGGTGCGCACCTGATCCACTCTTTTTGCCAGGATCGACACCGGCCGAACGAACATCCGCTGGAGCGCAGCGCGCAGGCCGAACGTCACCGCCGCGACCAGCACGAGCATCGCCCCGCCGAAGAGCAGCAAAAGATTCCAAGTCTGCCGTTTCAGCTCCGAGAGTCCCATGACGAGGTGCAGCTGGGCACCATCGTGCAATTCCTGAGTGAGTTCGGCCGTGTCGCTGCCGAGGTGGACAGCGGCCGCGTCGGGCTGCGAGAGCCCCCTCGTGGTGTCTTCCGCCGCACCGTAGCCGGCGAGTTGGCGGCCATCGCGCAGGACGATCTCCGCGGCGATGATCTGCGGATTCGCCCGCAGGGTGCCGAGGATCTCTTTCGCTCGCGCGGAATCCTCGAACGCCACCGCCGCTTCCGCGCCGACGGACACGAGTCGCGCGTAGGGTTGCAGGATCTGCGTGGCCCGACTCTGCAGCGTGAATCGGTCCACGAGCACCAGCGCCAGCCCCATGGTCGCGAAGATCAGCACCGCGGCCGAACCGAGGGCGAGGGCAAGCTTGTCGCTGATGCTCCAGGACCGCGCGCGAATCATTTGATCCTCCGTATCGCGCCGTTCTCCAGAACATCGCGCGACACCTCGAGCATCTTGGTCTGGATCTTCAACGAGACGGAGCGCGCCTGGTCGAGGTTCACGCTCATCTCCACGCGATCCGACACCTGGAAGCGGATGATCCCGCCCTCGCGCAAGAATCCGGGATCGTCGCCGACAGTGAGCACCGGGCGCGACCTCAACTCCCTCAGCACCGCGCGCCGTTTCACCGGATCCTGGATCGCGACGAACACGATCTGACAGGAGGGCACGTTCGCGAGGTCCGCTGCACGATACACCTCGAACGTACGGCCCTGCTCGGTGCGCCCCTCGAGCGTGCGCTCCAAAACATCGCCGAACGGATCGTCTCCCAAGATGCAGATCTTCCACGGCGAATCCGCGCTGGGAAACGCTTCGTCGGGCCATGTGACATAGCGTGCGAAATTCCGCAGGAACGCCGCCTCCACCCTTTGCGGCGCGACCGCCGCCGATCCGGCCGCTCGACACGGCAGCGCCAACACCACCAGCAATCCGAGCAGCAGGGCGCGCAGCACCACCTCGCGACGTCCGCAACTCCACTCGTTCCGGCCAACGCGGACTGCTGGGTGCAAATGCCTGGCGGGTCCGGTGTCCATGGAGCGGGTCTAGAACTTTGTCGAAACGCTCAGCAGGATCTCGCGCGGCCGGCAACGCGTGCTCTGCGACGGCCGGTAAACTTCGTCCGTCAGATTCTTCGCCACCAGCTCGATACCGAAGGTCGCGCCCCGCCAGCGCCCGGAATAGCCCAGCGCGAGGTTCACAAGCGTGTACGACTGATGCGCCGAGTCCGGCGTGTCGGGAAGCAGAGTCTGGTTCCAGACGCAGTTCACGCCGCCTCCGACATGGAATCCCTTGAGCGGGCCGGAGGCGAAGTTGTACCGGGTCCAAAGGTTGGCGAGATGGGGAGCGCTCATCTGCAACGGTGCGTTGTGATAGCGGAACGCGTTCTTGTAGTTCGCTCGGTCGGCCCCAGCGAGCGTCGCCGGGTCCCGCGCGAGAATTTCGGCGTCGTTGCCGGTGAACTCGGTGATGCGCGCATACAGGTAACTGTACGAGGCGTAGAGCTGCCAGTCCGGCGTCAGGGCAACCGTGACATCGCACTCCGCGCCGCGGGCACGCTGTTCGCCGCTCTGCACGTTGCTGACCACCACCACGCCGGCGGAATCGGTGACCGCGAGGTCGGTGATGATGTTGCGATTCCGGACGTCGAAGACCGTCAGCGTGCTCGAGAGGCGTCCGCCGAACAGATTGGCTTTGAGGCCGATATCGTAGCCCCGTCCTTCGGTCGGTTCCGGCGCGCGATGCGTGCCGTCGACGTTGTTCAGCAACACCGAGCCCGGCACAAAGGATTCAGCGTAGGAGGCGTAGACGGCGAGTTCGGGGGTCGCGCGGAAGAGGAGTCCGTACTGCGGCGTCAACGCGTCGGTGGAGGTTTCAAAATCCAACAGTGGATCGAGGTAGTTCACGTACCGCACCTCGGTGCGCGTGCCGCGCACACCGGCCAGCGTGAGCAGGCGGTCCCCCATGAATCCGAGCGTCACGCCGCCGAAGCCCGAGGTATCATCGCCGGTCAGCCGGTTCGATGCCCGCTGCGTGGTCAGCAACGGGAGTGGCACCGTCACGCTGCGGTTCCATGTCGACGGGTCACGCAGGTCCCAGAGGGGCAGCGGCGAAGCGGTGGGAGTGCTGCCGAGCGTCGGGTCGTTTGGCGCCTGACCGGCCTCGGCCGAGAAATGCCGCCGGACATACTGCGCCCCGAGGATCGTCCGCAACGTCACACTCCCCAGTTCGTAGCGCCCGACCGCCTGCAACTCGGTCGTGTCGTCCGCATTCCGATAGGTTTGCCGACGCACGCGGCGCCCCTGCAGGAAGGTCGAATTGTTGGCCATGCCGAGATTGCCGGAGAAGACCGCGTCGATCTCGTAGTCCAGGTGCGAGTAACCGGCACGCACGTTCCAGTGGTCGTCCAGTTTCAGATCGCCCCAAGCGTTGAACACATCCGTCTCGCTGTCGCGGTAGTCGAAGTCGGACATGCTGTTCCAATCGGCCGGGAGACCGGGGACATCCACGCCGGAGCGATTCGGATCCGCGGCCGTCGGCACGATGCCGGCCTGAATGCCGTAGCCCGGTTTCTGCATGAGCTGTGGCGATTCGATCTTCCGGTAATGCTCGTACTTGGCCGAAACGCTCACGCGGTCGTTGGGCTGCCAAAGCAGCGACGGCGCGAGGTCCCACGAATGCGCCTCGTACGGGTCCCAGTAGTGCATGTCGTGCCCGTACGAGGCCGCGAAGCGATAGAAGAGTCGCGGCGCGATCGGCCCGGTGGTGTCGAGTTCCGCGCGGTATTCGCCGTAGGAGCCGTAGGTCGCCCTGAATCGGGCCGCCGCCTCGGTCTGCGGCTTCTTCGTGATCACGTTCACGATTCCGCCCGGCGCCACTTGGCCGTAGAGAAACGACGCCGGGCCCTTCACCACCTCGACTCGCGAGATGTTCGTGAAATCGAAGACCGAGGGCCCGTGGAAACCGTCGCGCAGGACCTGCACGCCGCCCGGTGCCGTGCTCACCGCGAATCCGCGGATGGCGAGGTTGGCGTTGCCCTCGTTGAAATCGTTGCTGCGGTACGTGACTCCCGGCGAATACCGCGCGATGTCGAAGAGGTCCGCCGGCCGTTGGTCCTCGATGAAGTCCTCGGTGAACGCCTGGATCGCGAACGGCAACTGCCCGATCGCCACATCGAGCCGCGAACCGGAGACGGAGTTCGACGCGCGATAGCCGCGATCAAGCGTTGTCGAGACCTCGAACGGCGAGACTCGCACCTGCACGAGTTCGGTGATGTCCAGATCCGCCAAGTCCGCTCCGGCCGCCGTCGAGGCGGCCGCCGTGGCAAACAACAGGATCGGCCGGAGTGCGCTCATGTGGCGTGCGGCAGGTTTCGGTGAATCCAGTATTCTGATTCAATGCACCGAGGAAACGCCCCGCATGCGCCGGGCAAGGATGCCGAAAAACGCGCTCGGCACGGAAACATGTGGGGTGCGGCAAGCATCGTGGGAATGCGCTGGCGACCGGGATCGTGCGGCAATGTATCGGCCGACGACAGAACCGCCAAAACGAAATCTCGCCCGCCGCGCGGTTTTTTCCGGAAGCGCGCGGCCGCGCCGGCGATCCCGCGTCGGAAACGCCGGCCGAACCGCCCGGGTTCACCAACGAAGTCGCTGAAAGAAACCTTCGTGCAGCTCCGGCCGATGGCGGACCCCAAGCACGTCGTGCAGTTTCGCAAGCTGCCGCTCGACCTGCTCCAGCTTCGGGTCGGCGGCGACCAGCAGAAGCATGCGGCTCGTCGCGTGATCCTCGTCGGGCACGCACACGATCGCCTCCAGATTGAAGGCGCGCCGAGCGAAGAGTCCCGTGATGTGCGACATCACGCCGGGGTGGTTGCGCACCTTGAGCTCGAGCACGGTGAGCGAGGCGATGGATTCCGCGGGGATCGGGGCCGACGCGGGTGTGGATGCGATGGACTCAGGCATGGGCGAGCGTCGATTCGGTTTCAGTGATGGTGAGATGGTTGGCGGCGCCGGGCGGCACCATCGGGAGCACGTTGACCGTCTCGCGGATCGGAATGTCGACCACGCAAGGTCCGGGCTCGTCGAGCGCAGCAGCGAGCTGGCGCAGCGGATCTCCGTCCGGATCGAGGGTGATGCCGCGCACGCCGAATCCGCGTGCAATCGCCGCGAAATCCGGCGACGCCAGGAACCGCGACGCCGAGTAGCGCTGCCCGTAGAACAACTCCTGTTGCTGGCGGACCAGACCGAGGTGAGCGTTGTTGCAGACGAGCACCGCCACCGGAAGATCGAGCTCCGCGAGCGTGGCGAGTTCCTGGATGTTCATCAGGATCGAGCCGTCGCCGCTCACGCAGACGACTCGTCGCCCGGGTGCGGCGAGCGAAGCTCCGATCGCCGCGGGCAACCCAAACCCCATCGTGCCAAGACCACCGGAGGTGAGCAGCGCGCGCGGCCGCCGGAACGGAAACGCCTGCGCGACCCACATCTGGTGCTGGCCCACATCCGTCGTGACGATCGAGTCGGCCGGGAGGGTGTCGCCGAGGAAACGGCACAGATTCACCGGATGCAGCGGCTCGGCTTCGCGCGGCGGATGGCGAAGCGGATGCGCGTCGCGCAACTCCACCGCTCGCGCACGCCAACTCGACCGGCGCTGCTGCGGAAGCCTGCGCAGCAGGCGCGTCAATGCGTCCGCGGCGTCGCCGGCGAGTGCGAGCGTGGCGGTGCGGATCTTCCCGATCTCGGCGCGATCGATGTCCAGATGCGCGATGCGGGCCTGCGGGCAGAACTCCGCGACCTTGCCCGTGGCGCGGTCGTCGAAGCGCGCTCCGATCGCGAATATCACGTCGGCCTCGCGCATGAGCAGGTTCGTGCCCTTGCCGCCATGCATGCCGAGCATGCCCATGTTCAGCGGATCGTCGGCCTCGAGGGTGCCGAGCGCCATGAGCGTGGTGACCGACGGGGCATCGAGGCGTTGCGCGAGCGCACGCGCCAGTTCCGCGGCGCCGGCGGCGATCACGCCGCCGCCGAGGTAGAGCATCGGCCGTTGTGCTTGTGCGAGCAGATTCGCGAGCGCCTCGATCTCGGTCTCGGCGCACGGCGGCGTCGGTTCACGCCGACCGGGCTCCGGCCAAGCGGAGACCGTCGCGCACGCGGTAAGCACGTCTTTCGGGATGTCGATCGCCACCGGTCCCGGGCGGCCCGATTCCGCGATGCGGAACGCCAGCGGCACCGTCTCGAGAAGCTCGTCGATCGAGCGGACGAGGAAGTTGTGCTTCGTGATCGGAAGCGTGAGCCCGTAGGTGTCGACCTCCTGGAACGCGTCGGTTCCGATCATCGCCTGTGGCACCTGCGCCGTGATCGCGACGAGCGGGATCGAGTCGAGACGCGCATCGGCGATCGCGGTCAACAAGTTCGTCGCACCGGGCCCGGAGGTGGCGAGGCACACGGCGGCGCGACCGGTGGTGCGCGCCATGCCTTGGGCGACGAACCCCGCGCCCTGCTCGTGGCGCGTCAGGATATGGCGGATGCTGCTGCCATGCAGAGCGTCATAGAACGGCAGGATCGCGCCGCCGGGAATGCCGGCGAGTGTATGGATGCCCTGCCGCTCGAGGAGAGTCCGCAGGATGGTGGCTCCGGTGTGTTGCATGATGGTTCGGGGTTGATGTCCGCTCCGGTTTCGCACCACAGAGGCCGCAAACAAAAAGCCCCCTCCGGTGCGGCACCGGAGGGGGCAAAATTGTGCGATTGCTCAATTCCCTCGCGGCGCGCAGGCGACGACTACTACCACCAGGAGGGCGGCGAGCAGATTGCGCGAGGCGTGGACGAGGCTGGTCATGAGCTGGCGGAAGAAGAACGCGCCGGCGCTCGTTGTCAAGAAGCCGGCCGTGGCAGCAAGTTTCGGGACAAAAAAAGGCCGCCCCTCGCAGGGCGGCCTTCGGGAAACAGGCACTCAGTAGCGCAGGAAGACCCCGATCGAAAAGGTGTTGGAGTCCTGCTCGAAGTCGCGCGTGTAGCCGCCCAGCACGCCGAACTTTGCGGTGATCCAGTAGTTGGCGCCCAGCGAGGCGGTCAGCCCGTCGCCGTCGTGGAAGCTGGTGTAGTCGTAATAACCGAACGACGCGCGGATCGCCGCCTTGCTCGTTACCGGCACCTCGACGCCCGCCTTGAGCGAATAGACGAACGAGTCGTCGTGGCCCGAGATGCCCCACATCGAGGCCTCGTCGCGTTCCCAGCCGAAACGGCCCGCGAGGAACGGCTTGATCCCGTGCTCGAGTTCCACGTAGCCGGTGCCCGACACGCCCACAGCGTAAGCCTCGGTGTCGAGCGATTGGTAACCCCCGTTCGCGTAGCCCACATCGATACCGAGGTCGAGGCCCTTGATCGTCGAGGGCACGTTGAGGGCGATGCCGCCGGTTGTGAGGTGGCCACCGTCGTCGAAATCGACGTAGCCGAGATCGAGCGCACCAAAGCGCTCGCCAATGAGGCCCCCGGTCTGGGCCGCGGCGACGGAAGCCGCACCCATCAACACCAGAGACACAAACGCAGTCTGCAGTTTGTTAGTCATGCCCCTCTGTCGTAGCCAACGGCCCGAGCCCGACGCAACCCGTTTTCGGTTACACCGACGCCTACTTCGGGAACAAACAGCTTTTTCGCGCGGAGCGACGGCGCGCGGTCAGCCGGCAAGTTCCAGCGCCGGCTCGAACGTCAACGCCGCACCCTCCTCCACCGCACCGCGCGGTCGCGCGCGATCCATCCATGCCGCAAACGCGATCATCGCCGCGTTGTCGCCGGTGTGCCGCGGCTCCGCCGCGAACACCGGCACGTGGCGCCGCCGGCCGACCTCCGCTATCGACGCGCGCAGTGCCCGGTTGTTGGCGACGCCGCCCGACAGCCCCACGCTTCGGAAGTCCCCGCTATCAAACGCCTGCGCCGTACGCCTCGCGAGCGAGTCGACGACCGCCGCCTGGTAGCTCGCGCATAGGTCGCCCAGTCGCGAGTGCACCTCGGCGTCGCTCATCTTCTCGAGCGTGTAGCGCAGCGAGGTCTTCAGTCCCGAGTAGCTAAAATCCAGGGTGCCGCGGGAGTTCGTCCCGCGCGGAAAGTCAAACGCGTCGGCGCGGCCCGCGGCCGCATGTTTCTCGATCAGAGGTCCGCCGGGATAACCAAGGCCGAGGAGCTTCGCTCCCTTGTCGAGCGCCTCGCCCGCCGCATCGTCGAGCGTCGACGCGAGCACGGAGATGCGACGCGCCTCGTCGATGCGCAGCAGCACGGTGTTGCCGCCGGAGACGAGCAGCCCGAGGTGCGGCAACAATCCCGCCAACCGTTCCTCGAAGACCTCCGGTTTCTCCGCGTGCAAAATGATGAACGGCGACCACGCGTGCCCGCGCAGGTGGTTGCCTCCCACCAGCGGCACACCCCACTCCAGCGCGAGCGCCTTCGCGACGGAAACCCCCATCGCGAGGCAGGCGGCCAGACCCGGCCCGCGTGTGACCGCAATCTGCGTGATTGCGCCGAGATCGCCCGCCGTGGCTGCGGTTCGCAAGAGCGGCGCGAAATGCCGCAGATGCTCGCGGCTCGCCAGATCCGGCACCACGCCGCCGTAGGCCTGATGCAACGCGATCTGGCTGTGCACCCATTCGCCGCACAATCCGCGCGCAGGATCGAAGACGGCGAGCGCCGTCTCGTCGCAGGAACTTTCGACGCCGAGAATCATGGTTGGGTCGCGGCCGTGGCCGTTTCTTGGTTTACGCCTCCGCCATAGGCCAACACCCCGCGCAGCACATCGAGCGCGGTCTCGAGCTGCCGGTCCGCGATCGGTTCGAAATCGAAACGCGCCTTGAACTCCTCCGGGGTGGCGAAGTCGTTTCGCAGCCGCTGAATCCCGAGCTTGCGGTCATCCTCGGCGGAGACGGGCAACAACACGTCGGGCTCGATGCCCTGCCCGTGGATCACCTGTCCGCCGGGCGTGAAATAGCGGGCCGTCGTCAGCCGCAACGCCTCGCCGCGGTCGAGCGGCACGAGCGTTTGCACGGAACCTTTGCCGAAGGTGCGTTCGCCGATCACGACCGCGCGGCGCGTGTCGCGCAGCGCGCCGGTCACGATCTCCGCAGCGCTGGCGCTGCCGGAGTTCACCAGCACCGCGATCGGATAGTGGCGCGGCCGTCCTCCGCCGTGCGTGCGCAACTCGGCCCGGCTGCTCGCCTCCCGGCCTTGTGTGTAGACGGCTAGTTCGCCATCGCGAAAGAACGGCGCGAGCACCTCGACCGCACTCGTGAGCAGCCCGCCGGGATTGTTGCGCAGATCGAGCACGAGCCCGTTGAGCCCCTGCGCCTCGAGCTTCTCGAGCGCGGCCCTGAACTCGACCGCCGTGCGTTCGGTGAATTGCGTGAGCTGGATGTAACCGATTCCCGGAGCCACCAGGCGCGCCTCGCGGATCGTCTCGACCTTGATGATTTCGCGCACGACCTCGAGTTCGAGCTCGCGGGTGGAGCCGTTCTCGCCGCGCTCGAGGCCCACGCGCACTTTCGTGCCGGGTTTGCCGCGAAGCCGCTCGACGGCGTCGCGCATCACGGGGCTCGCGAGCTCGCGGCCGTCGACCTTGGCGATCCGGTCGCCGCGGAGGATCCCGGCCCGTTCGCCGGGAGTGCCGGCGATCGGCGCGATCACGATCACCTTCTCGTCGCGCAATTCGATCTGCACGCCGACCCCGCCGAACTCGCTGCGGAGATCGCCCTGCACGCTCGCGTACTCCTTCGCCTCGAGAAACTCCGAATGCGGATCGAGCCGGCGCACCATCTCCTCCAGCGCAGTGGTCGTCAGCTTCTCCGGCGTGGCCGCGGCGGGGTCCACATAGCGCGCCGCGATCGCATCCGTCACCTCCCGGAAACGCCGCGCCTGCGCCGCCGAATCCTTCCCTGCCAACCAGCCGTAGCGCTCGGCATATTGCAGCGCGAGCAACGCCGTGTTGGCGACAAGCAACACGACCAGGCCGACGTGGAGAATCCGTTTGAACATGCGCGGCACTCTGCAAGAAACCGCGCCCTAGTCCAATGTTTCCACCGACCGCCAGCGATGCCGCCGAAGACGCCCGTTTTCTCGCGGTTTTCCGAGCGGAAACGCAGGGCCGGCCGGCGACCTTCGCGCAGTTCATGGCGCTCGCGCTGTATCATCCGGAGCTCGGCTATTATCGACGCCCGCGCACTCGTGTGGGCCTCGCGCCCGAGGCCGATTTCTATACCGCGACAAGCACCGGCGAGGTGTTCGGTGAACTCGTCGCGGCCGCCGCGTGCAAGCTCCTCGGCTCGGTCTCACCGCACGATTTCCAGTTCACCGAACTCGGTGCCGAACCCGGCCGCGGCGTGCTCGACGGCTTGGCGCATCCGTTCGGCGGACTCGAGACGCGCCGGTTGGGCGAGCCGCTGGCGTTGACCGGAAAGCGGATCGTTTTCTCGAACGAGCTCTTCGACGCGCAGCCGTTTCATCGCCTCGTCCGCCGCGGCGGCGCGTGGCGGGAGCTCGGCGTCGCCGTCGACGGTGAGCGGCTCGTCGAAACAGAGTTCGCGGATCTGTCGCCTGCCGTGGCGGACTTCGCCCCACGTCTGCCCACCGTCTGTCTCGACGGATATCGCCTCGATCTGCCGCTCGCCGCCGCCGCGCTCTGCGCCGAGATCGCCCACGGCGATTGGTGCGGGATCTTCCTCGCCTTCGACTACGGGAAGACTTGGACCGCGCTCGCCACCGACACCCCCGCGGGCACTGCGCGCGGCTATCGTCTCCACCGGCAGACGCGCGATCTGCTCTCCGCGCCGGGACGGCAGGATCTCACGTGTCATGTTTGTTGGGATATGATCGAGGAGAGCCTGGCCGCGGCGAATTTTCACGATGTCCACGTCGAGTCACAGGAGTCGTTTCTGCTCCGCCAGGCCGGCGAGACCGCGGCGAGAATCGCGGGCGCGGCAGCCGGCAAGCCGGACCTGCGGCGCTCCCGTTTGCACGAGCTGCTCCACCCGGGGCTGCTCGGCCAACGTTTCCAGGTGCTCCACGCACGGCGAGACTGATCCGGTCGCCTGAGTCGAAAACGGCGGGCCGATGGACAACACGGACCGCGCTCCTATGGTGCGCGTGCAACCCAACAACGAACTCCGGAGCAACGATCCCGATGGACCTCCTCGGCGGCTGTGTCTGCGGCGGCACGCGTTACGTGTTACGAACTCCCCCGGTGGCGCTCACCGACTGCCACTGCCTCGATTGTCGGCGCAGCGCTGGCGCGCCTTACGTGACTTGGGGCTCGGTGCGTCGTGGAGAGCTGCAGCTGACGCGCGGGACACTGCGGGAGGTCTCCCATGCCGCGCGTTTCCGGTTCTTCGCCGCTTGTTGCGGCACACCGCTGTTCTTCTCCGAAACGAAGGACTCGGAATGGGTCGATGTCACGATCTGCTCACTCGACGAACCGGCTGCGTTCCAGCCCGCGAAAAGCATCTGGGTCGAGGACAAGCTGCCGTGGGTCGTCCTCGATCCGAAGCTTCCGGCGTTTCGCCGGAGCAGTTCCGAAAGCGTCTAGCGCGGCTCCAGAAAACAATCAGGACGCGAAGTAGCGATGAGCCGGTCTTCCACATCCGGAAACTCGAGGAAACTGAACGGAGGATGCCTCTGCGGAGCGGTGCAGTTTCAAGTGAGCGACTGCTTCGAGTATGCCCAGAACTGCCATTGTTCGGACTGCCGTCGGACGACAGGCTCGGCGTTCAAGCCGTTCGCCGGAATCGCTATCGACGAGATCGCGATCATCCGCGGGCAGGAAAACGTACGCCGCTACGGCGGCGGCTCCGCGCACGATATCCACTGCGGCATCTGCGGCTCGCTGCTCTATTCGGTCGTTCGCAACGGTAACTACGCGCACGTGGCCCTCGGCAGCCTCGCCGACGATCCCTCGATCCGGCCATCGGCCCATATCTTCGTCGGCGACAAGGCTCCGTGGTACGAAATCACGGACAGTCTTCCACAGTACACTGGGCACGTCCGCTGAAACCGCGCAGCCGGCGGCCTGATGCCTGGGCCGGAAATCCGAACGGATTCCTCCACGTGTCTCAGCCGCGGGGCGCTGCAGTTTGCTTCGTCGGGCGAGGGGCCGCCGAAGACTTCGCTCCGGTAGTCACCGGCAGGGGCGACGCCGTTCCGCTTGCGGAGGGCTCGACTGTCGACTGGTCGTTCTGCGCGCCGAGGACGATCGCGCGCAGCACCAGCATCTCGCTGTGCACGCGGCTCGCCTGTGCCCGCATCTCGATTGCCGCCCCCGACGCCTCTTCGGCCGTGGCCGCGCCCGATTGCACACCGTGCTCGATCTCCGACAACGCACGGCTGACCTGCTCGAGCGCCGATGCCTGCTCGCGACACGCGCTGGCGATGCCGCCGACGAGCTTCTCGATCTTCTTGGCGTCTTGGCTCACCTGGCCGAACTCCTCGTTCGCCTGCAGCGCGAGATCCCGGCTGCGCGCCACGAGGTCGCCGGCCTTCGTCAGTGTATCCGAAGAATCCCGTGCCGCGGCCGCCGCGCGTCCCGCGAGGTTGCGCACCTCGTCGGCCACGACGGCGAAACCCGCGCCCGATTCACCGGCCCGCGCGGCCTCGACCGCGGCGTTGAGCGCCAAAATGTTCGTTTGGAACGCGATCTCGTCGATCGTCTTGATCACCTTGCCGGTTTGCGCGCTGGCCTCGGCGACGGCCTGCACGGCCTCGGCGAGCTCCCGCATCCGACCGCTGGCGGAGACGACGCGTTCGCCCGCGGCCTGCGCCACCGTCGAGGCGGCTTGCGCCTCGGAAGCGTTCGACTGCGTCGAGGCTGTCAGCTCGGTGACTGATGCCGCGGTCTCCTCGATCCCGGCGGCCTGGCGCGAGGTCGATTCGGCGAGCAGTTGCGCGCCTTGGGCGATCTCGTCGGCGTTGCTGTCCATCGTGGACGAGGCTTCGCCGAGGATCTGCGCCGTATGCGTCAAGGGCGCCGCCAGTCGAGCGGAGAACAGCCACGCGCCACCGCCTGCGAGCACGACGCACGCGAGCGCGAGCCCCAGCACGATCGAGCGGATCTGGCGGGCCGCGGCGAGGAATTCAGCCTCGTCGATGCTTGCCGCCACGCTCCAGCCGGCGATTGGAACTGGTGAATACGCCGCCAGTTTCGACGTACCCGCGCTGCTGGTGTAAGCGTCGACCCCGGTCTCGCCAGCGACCATGCGTTTGGCGATGTGCTCGGCACCGGCAACCTGGAGGAAATTCAACGTGAGCACGCGCGCCGGGTCCGGGTGCGCGACCATCACGCCCTTGCCGTCGATCACGAAGGGGTAGCCGGCGTCGCCCACCTTCTGCTTCGCGATCGTGTCGATGAGATAGTTCAGTTCGAGCGACATGCCGAGCAATCCCGCGTACCGTCCCTGCTCGTCGAGCAACGGCGTGCTGAGCACGACGATCGGCACGTTGCCGATTTTCGATCGCATCGGATCGCTGACCACCGTCTTGCAGGTGCGCTGAGTGTCCTTCAAGTAGGCACGATCGCGGATGTCGAGGTTGACGTACGGCTTCGTGTCACCGTTGGCGAGAGTGCCGGCGAAGATCACGCCGGACGCATCGCACAGGAACATCCCTTGGTAGTGTCCGCCGAGCTCCTTGATCATCGCGGCGACCTGACGATTCGTCGCGGCGAGCGTCTCGGGCGAAAGCCGCTGGGCGTTACGCTCGGCGAGGGCCTTGGCGAAGACCTCCGTGGACGCGAAGCCGCGCACGAGCTCCACGTGGCGCGTGAGCAGATGCTCGACCGAGGAGGAAATATCTTGGGCCACCTGCGCGAGATGCTGCCGTCCCGCCTTGGCGAAGGCATCGGCCACCCGCGCGGGCACAACCAACGACACGACGAGCAACGGCAGAATGCCGAGCGCAAGCGCGCCAAAAATCATCTTCGCGCGGAGTCCTAATTTTCGCATGGCTCGTAATCGGTTTTTCGGGAGTCCACTTGAGCAGAACCAACCGGCCGTGGCCCACCGCCAGCGGCGACCGCGGGCCGTTCGTCGCCCCGTGACCACCGTCCCGCTTTTGGGAAAGCCCTTTCCCATCCCCGATGGCGGAGCCCCAATGCACGCGTTCCCGAAACCGACTCTTCGCGTTGTCCATCCGGTGTTTACGCACGCCACCACAGACTGGCACACGGACTGCGTTTCTCCCGCAGTCTTCCCCTATCCACCGCACGCCATTCCCAACATGCTCTCGGATCTCCGCCTTGCCCTCCGCACGCTCGTCAAATCGGCGGTGTTCACAGCCATCGCGGTCCTCACGCTTGCGCTGGGCATCGGCCTGAGCACCTCGGCGTTCAGCCTGACGAACGTCCTGCTCTTCCGCACCCTGCCCTATCCTGAGGGCGAACGACTCGTGCGCGTCTTCCGCACCTCGCCCCAGTCGCAGTCCAACTCCATCGCGCCGGCCAACGCCCTCGACATCCGCGCCGCGCTCACCTCGTTCTCCCACACTTCCCTCTACTCGTACGACAGCCTCTCGTTCGCCGAGCCCGACCAGCCCGCCGTCCAGCTCAACGCCATCAACGTCAGCGCCAACTTCTTCAGCCTCCTCGGCGTCGTCCCGGCGCAGGGCCGGCTCTTCGCCCCCGACGAGGACGAGCCCGGCAAGAGCAACGTCGTCGTCCTCACTCATCGCCTTTGGACGCGCCGCTTCGGCTCCGACCCGCAGATCATCGGCCGCCAGCTTCGGATCAACGGCGAGCAGGCCACCGTCGTCGGCATCCTGCCCGAATCCTTCGCCGCACCGCTCGTGTGGGGTCCGTGCGACATCGTCCGGCCGCTCACGCAGCAGACGCATTTTCCGCAGGATCGGACCAACGCCTGGATGAACATCGTCGGCCGACTCAAGCCCGGGATGACGATCGAGCGCGCCCACAGCGAACTCGCCACCATCGGCGCCCGTCTCGCGAAGGATTTCCCCAAGGAAAACGGGAGCGACGGCCTGCGCGGCGTCTCGTTGAGTTCGTCCAACATCGATTCCGTCAGCCGGATGATTCTGTGGATGATGCCGATCCTCTCGACGATGGTGCTCGTCATCGCCTGCGCGAACCTCGCCAACCTCCTGCTCGCCCGCTCGCTCGGGCGCAGCCGCGAGTTCGCCATCCGCTCCGCGCTCGGCGCCGGCCGCCGCCAGCTCATGAGTCCGCTGCTCGCCGAGAGCGCCGTGCTCGCCGTGGCCGGCGGCATTGTCGGCATCCTCTTCGCCGCGTGGGGCGCCTCGTTGCTCGCCCGCAACCTGCAAATCAACGGCGAATACGGCTTCAGCATTCCGCTCGACGGCCGCGTGCTCCTCTTCGCCGGCGTCAGCGCCGTGCTCAGCGCCTTCGCCTTCGGCCTCGCCCCGGCGCTGCTCGCGTCCCGCACCTCCGCCGCCGACAGCCTGAAGGAAAGCTCCCGCGGCTCCACCGCCGGCCGCGCGCATCACCGGCTCAAGCACGCCCTCGTCGCCGGCGAACTCGCGTTCGCCCTCGTGCTCGTCGGCGTCGCCGGAGCGTTCGCCCTCGGCGCCCGCGGCTTTGTCGGCCGCGATCTCGGCTGGAACCCCGACGGCCTCTACTCCGGCTTCCTCGTCACACCTTGGAACCGCTACGGCGACGACGAGAAGCTCCGCACCTTCCACCGCGAACTGCTCGAGCGCCTCGCCGCGATCCCCGGCGTCACGTACGCCTCGATCACCGGCACGCTGCCATTCTTCACGTTCTTCGACAGCGTGAACTGCATCCCGGAGGGGCAAACGTTCACACCCGGCCAGGAACCGTTCGCCTTTTCCGGGCCCGCTTCCGCCGACTACTTCTCCGCCGCCGGCATTCCGCTCCGCCGCGGCTCGTTCTTCCCGGCCGATCTCCGCGCCGACTCGCGTCCCATGGTGATCGTCAACGAAGCCCTCGCTCGCCAGTTCTGGCCGGGCGAAGACGCGGTCGGCAAACGGATCCGTTTCAAAGGCAACGACCAGCTCGCCGAGGTCATCGGCGTCGTCGGCGACGTGCGCATGGCGGTCAACCTCGGCGCGCCCGGCTCCCGCCTCAACGTCTACCGCCCGCTCGTGCAGGCGCCGCCCCGTTACCAGCAGATCGTCCTGCGCACCGCGGTGCCGCCCGAGAGCGTGGCCGAGTCCGTGCGCCGCGCGGTCGCCTCGCTCGATCCCGATCTGCCCGTCGCCGGCGGCGGGTCCGTGCGCACCTCGATCCAGCAGAATATGCGCAACATCAACCTCATCGTCGCCAACCTCGCCATCTTCGCCGGCATGGGCCTGCTCATCGCCGTGATCGGCCTCTACGGCGTGATCGCGCACCTCACCTCGCAACGCACCCGCGACATCGGCGTGCGCATCGCGCTCGGCGCCGGGTACCGCTCGATCGTCATCATGGTTCTGCGACAAGGCATCATCCTCTTCGCGCTCGGTGCGGTGATCGGCTCGGTGGGCTTCGTCGCCGCGCGCGCCTTCCTCGGTCGCGCGATGCCCGAGATGCCGTTCCCCGGCTACTGGCTCGCCGGCGCGATTCTCGCGGTCTTCGGCGTCGCCACGCTGCTCGCCAGCTGGCTCCCCGCCCACCGCGCCGCACGCACCGATCCCCTCGTCGCCCTCCACGCCGACTGACGGGATTACCGATACCGGATTTCGGATTTTCGCTTTTCCGCCGCACGACCGCCCGAACTCCAGATCCGCCGCATCCCGCAATCTCCGATTCTCCATGTTCCAAGATCTCCGCTACGCCTTCCGCCGCCTTTTGAAGGCGCCCGGCTTCACCGCCGTCGCCGTGCTCACGCTCGCGCTCGGCATCGCCGGCAGCACGATCTTCTACGGTGCGCTACGGGCGCTCGTGCTCGATCCGTTGCCCTATCCCACCGCCGATCGCCTCGTGCAGCTCTGGTCCGGCCCGCAGTGGCCGCTCTCGGTGCTCGACTACTTCGACATCGCCGACTCCGTCACAAGCTTCGAGGAACTCGGCGCCTACGCGCCCCAGCGGGTGAACCTCGGGGGCGAACGTCCGCAGAGTATCCCGGCCGCCCAGTGCACCTCTGGCGTGCTGCGCGCCTTCGGCATCAGCCCGCTGCTCGGCCGTTTGCTGGAACCCGCCGACGAAGAGCCCGGCGCCACTCCGGTCGCGGTCATCAGCCACGCGCTCTGGCGCAGTGCCTTCAACGCCGATCCGTCAGTCGTCGGCCGCACCGTTCCGTTCAATGGCGGCACGGTGACGATCGTCGGGGTGATGCCCCGCCATTTCGAATTCGCCGCCCCCTGGATGCGCGGCAACGACTGCCAGCTCTGGAAACCGCTCACCCTGTCGCGCACCTGGGGCAACCGCGGTAGCCACTGGATGTGCGCCGTGGGGCGGCTGAAACCCGGCGTCACACGCGGCGCCGCCGAAGCCGAGATCAAGGCCGTCGGCGTCCGCCTCACCGCCGCGTATCCCGATAGCAACACCGGCAAGCCCTTTCTCCTGCGCACACTGCACGAAGAGATGACGGAATACGAGAAGACCGGCGCCTGGATGATGTTCGGCGCAGTCCTGCTGGTCCTCCTCATCGCGTGCAGCAACGTCGCCAGCATGTTGCTGGCGCGCGGCGCTCTGCGGCAGGCCGAGCTCGGCCTGCGCACCGCTGTCGGAGCTTCGCGGAGTCAGCTCTTCCGACTCGTGCTCTGCGAAAGTCTTCTGATCGCCCTCGCCGGCACCGCCCTCGGCTTGCTCCTGGCCGATGTGGGCAGCGGGCCTCTCGCCTCGTTTCTGCCGATCGGCGAAAGCCGCCGCGCCGCGGCCGCGCCTGGCTTCCACGCGGTGATGTTCGCCGCCGGTCTGGCCGCGCTCTCGGCGCTGCTCGCCGGCCTTCCAGCCGCCTGGGCGGGCACCCGCTCCGGCATCGCCGATCTTCTCCGCGGCGGCACGCGAAGCGCCTCTGGCTCCCACGTGCGGCACCGGCTCCTGCGCGGCTTGGTCGTCGGTCAGATCGTCGTCGCGTTCATGCTCGTCAACGGCGCCGCGCTCTTCACCGCCAGCTACCTCAAGATCCGCGCCGCCAATCGCGATCTCGCCTCCGAACAGGTGTTGGTCGTCGAGTTGGCCCCACGCGGCCCCCGCTACGACAGCGACCAATCGCGCGCCGCCTTCTGCGAACGCCTCGTCGAAACCGTCGCCGCCATCCCTGGCGTCAGCATCGCGGCGACCACCAACAAGCTGCCCCTCGAGGGCGGCAACAACGGCAACGTTCTCGTCGACGACCAGGTTTACGAAGTCGCCACCGAGCGGCCGCTCACTGAGTTCTCCGGCGTAACCCCGGAGTACTTCGCCACCGTCGGCCTCCGCCTGCTGCGCGGTCGCACCCCGCACGCCGAGGATTACTCCGATGGCCACCTCGGCGTGGTAGTGAACCGCGCGTTCGCCGAGCGCTTCTGGCCCGGCCTCGACCCGGTGGGCCGGACGATTCGCGCCAACGACCCGACTCCGGCATGGACCGCGACCGTCGTCGGCGTCGTTGAAAACGTGCGCCAGTGGGGCCCGACTCAAGACCCGCAGCCCGAGATCTACTGGAGCCCCGCCCGAGGCGGACGCGATAATGTCTTCCTCGTCGTCCGCACCGCGCAACCCGCCCTCCAGCTCGCAGAGCCGCTGCGCCGCGCCGTCGCCAGCATCGATCCCGACCTCCCGTTCGCCCGCGTGCGCACCCTGGAGGGCCTCGTGGACGACGCCACCCGCAGCCAACGCCTGCTCGCCTGGCTCGTCGCTGTTTTCATGGGACTCGCGCTGCTGCTCGTCGCGATCGGCCTGTTCGGCACGCTGAGTTATCTCGTCCAACAACGCACCCGCGAGATCGGCATCCGCCTGGCGCTCGGTGCGGCGCCGGCGGGCATCGGCCGGCTCGTGATCGGCCAAGGGTTGCGTTGGGTGCTGCTCGGGGCCGCGCTGGGAATCGCAGGCGCATACGGCGCCGCCGCATTGCTGCGCTCGCTGCTCTGGGGCGTGGCGCCCTTCCATCCGGCCACGCTCGCCCTCGGTTTCGTCGTCATCACCGCCGTGGGCCTGCTCGCCTGTTGGCTCCCCACCCGCCGCGCCACGCGTGTCGATCCGCTGGTCGCTCTGCGCGCGGAATGACGGGACCTCCGCCTTTCGCCCATCACCAATCGGCAATTACAATCGCAAATGCTCCAGGACCTCCGCTACGCCCTCCGTCAGCTCCGGGAAACGCCGGGGTTCGCCGCCGTCGCCATCCTCACGCTCGCGCTCGGCATCGGCGTGAACGCGGCGGTCTTCTCGCTCGTCGACGCCATCGCGCTGCGCCCGGTCAACGCCGTCCGCCCGCACGAACTCGTCAGCCTCCACACCGCACGCCAAGCGGCCCACCGCGACTATCGCCCGTTCTCATACGCCGAGTTCACCGCTCTCCGCGAACCCGGTCCCGCCTTCGCCGATGTCGCGGCGATGCATTTCATGCTCGCCGGCGTCGGCCGCGACGACGACCTGCGGCGCTCCGCCGTCTTCTTCACCTCGGAAAACGCCTTTGCGCTCCTCGGAGCGCAGCCCGAGCTCGGTCGCTTCTTCTCCGCCACCGAAGCGCGCCCCGGCGCCGACATCCCCGTCGCCGTGGCCAGCCACGGGTTCTGGCGCCGCCGAGGCGGCCGTCTTGATTTTGTCGGCAGCACCGTGCGGGTGAACGGCCGCCCCGTCACCATCGTGGGCGTGGCACCCGCCGGCTTCACGGGAATCAACGCCCTCGTCTCCCCCGATCTCTGGCTGCCGCTCGGCATGGTCGGGCAGTTCTCCGCGCCATCCGCCGACCGCGCGCACGCCACCGATCTCACCCGCGCCGACACCTACGCGCTCACCCTGATCGCACGTCTCCAGCCGGACCTCACACCGGCGACGCTGGCCGGTCCGCTCGGCGTGCTCGAGCGGCGCCTCGAGGCGCTCCGAGGCGGCGCCAGCGCTCCCAACGAGCGGCGCGCGCTCCAGGCCGGGCCGCCGTCCCGGCTGAGCATCGGCGCCGGCCCGGCCGACGACAGCGGCGTGCGCGTGTTCGCCGTGCTGTTGCTCGGAATGGCTGCCGTGGTGCTCATCATCGCGAGCCTCAATCTCGCCAACATGCTGCTCGCGCGGAACACCGCGCGTCAGCGGGAGTTCGCCATCCGGCTCTCGCTCGGCGCCACGCGCCGGCAGGTCGTCCGCCAGTTGCTCGTCGAAGGTCTCCTTCTGGCGCTCCTGGGCGGCGCCGGGGGTCTCCTCGCCGCGAATTGGGCCAACGAACTGCTCGCCCACACTTTCAACGCCCGCGCGCAGGCGATGAACTTCCCCCTGACGCTCGACCTCCAGCCGGAGGGCCGCGTGCTCGCCGCCACAGTGCTCTACGCCCTCGTCGCCACCGTGTCGTTCAGCCTCCTGCCGGCGCTCCGCTGCGTGCGCCCCGACATCGCCGCCGCGATCCGGCTGGCGTCCGCCGGGGTCGGCCCCGCCGATCGCTGGAACCGTTTCTTCAGCCTGCGCCACTGTCTGGTCATGGGGCAGCTCGCGCTCTCGCTAGCTCTGTTGTTCGCCGGCGGGCTCTTCCTCCGCGGCGCGCTGAAGGCCGCGCATGTCGACCGCGGCTTCCACACGGAAAACCGACTCGTGGCCGAGATCGACTTCGCGATGACTCGCGACGACGAGCCGACCATGCGCCGCCGCAGTCAAGCCGTCCTCCAGCGCGCCGCGCGCGCCGCAGGCGTACGCCAGGCCGCGCTCACCACGACCTTGCCGTACACCGACATGGAGATCACGCGGCGCGTCGCTCCCGCGGAAACCGCCCCCGCCGCGCCCGACGCGCCCCCGCCGGGCAGCGACGGACTCTTCGCCGGCATCTCGTCCGGCTACTTCCAAGTTCTCGGCGTGCCGGTCGTGCGCGGCCGCGTGTTCACCGAGGCGGAAGCCGATCTCGCGGGCACCGCTCCCGTGGCGGTCGTCGACACCCGCCTCGCCGAGACACTCTTCTCCGGCGCCGATCCGCTGGGCCGCCGTATTCGGTGTGTTGATCCGGTCGACGACACCGCTCCGGTTGAATTCGAGATCGTCGGCATCGTGGCGGCGCACCGCCACGGTCCGCAGAAGGAGGAGTTCCCCGGTCACCTCTACGTGCCGCTGGCGCACGCCCCTGCAGCGCAGGTTTTCCTGCTTGTCCACACCGACAAGATCGAACGCACCGCGGAAGCCGCCGCCACCGAGGCACTGCGAGAGGAGCTGCGCGCCTCCGATCCCGCACTGCCGCTCCTGCGCGCCGTGCCGTTCGGGAGGCTCGTCGAGCGGAACATGAATCTCTGGCTCATCCAGCTCGGCGGGGCGATCTTCACCCTGCTCGGCGCGACGGCGTTGTTTCTCGCCGTGCTCGGAGTCTATGGCATCAGCTCCTACGCCGTGCTGCGCCGCACCCGCGAGATCGGCATCCGGATCGCGGTCGGGGCCCAGCCGCGGGAAGTCGTGCGTCTCGTGGTCCGGCAAGGGCTGAAGCAGGCGCTGTTCGCCCTCGCCGTCGGCGCGGCGCTCGCGCTGCTCGCGGGCAGAATCCTCTCCAGCGCGCTCTACGATGTGAGTCCCGCCGATCCCCTGAGCCTCGGGCTCGCCGCCGGCATCCTCGCGACCGCCTCGCTCCTGGCCAACTGGATCCCCGCCCGCCGCGCCACCCGCGTCGACCCGCTGGTCGCTCTGCGCGCGGAGTGACGGGGACCGTCCGCCTTTCGCCCATCGCAAATCGGCAATCACAAATCGCAAATGCTCCAGGATCTCCGCTACGCCATCCGTCAGCTGTGCAAGGCGCCAGGGTTCGCCACCGTCGCCATCCTCACGCTCGCGCTCGGCATCGGCGCCAACACCGCGATCTTCAGCGTCGTCCAGGCGATGCTGCTCTCGCCGCTGCCGTACCCGGAATCCGAACGCATCGCGATCGTCTTCCACTCGCCGACTCCGAACACCCGCAATATCGCCGATGGCGGCACCTTCCTCGACTGGCAGCAGCACGCCACCTCCTTCGAGAGCTTCGCCGCCCAACACAACGCCGACCTGAACCTCTCCGGCGTCGCCGAGCCCGCCCAAGTCTCCGGCTACGCGGTCTCCGTCGACTACCTCCGTGTGTTCCGCATCCAGCCGGCGCTGGGGCGCAACTTCACCGCCGAGGAGGACGCCGCCGGCGGCGACAACGATGTCGTCATCCTCACCCACGAGATGTGGCAGCGCCGCCTCTCCGGGGATCCCTCGATCCTGGGCAAGACCGTCCGCCTCGACGGCCGCCCGTTCAGCGTCGTCGGCGTGCTCCCGCCCGATGCGCTCAACACCCCCGGCATCGAGTTTCTCATCCCCGCCGCGATCGGCGCCGCCGGGTGGAAACAGCAACGGAACTACAACTACGTCTGCCTCGTCTTCGGCCGCCTCAAGCCCGGCGCCACCTTCGCACAGGCCCAGGCCGAGCTCGTCGCCGCCAACGACTCGTTGCGCTCGCTCTACCCGCCGAACAAGGCCGACTGGACCGTCACCGTCGACCCGTTCCACGAGACGGTTGCCAGCGGTCCCCGCCCCTACGTGCTGATGCTCATGGCCACGGTCGCGCTCGTGCTGCTCATCGCCTGCGCCAACGTCGCCAACCTCCTGCTGGCCCGCGCCGCCACGCGCCAGACCGAGATCGCCGTGCGCGTCGCGCTCGGCGCGAGCGTGGGCCACATCGTGCGCCTGCTGCTCGTCGAGAGCTCGCTGCTCTCGCTGCTCGGAGGTGCCGCCGGCCTGCTCGTCGCTTCGTACGCGATCGGGCCGTTGATCACGTTCGCCTCGGCGGCCCTCGCACCCGGACTCGCGATCTCGCTCAACCCCGTGGTGCTCTTGTTCACCCTCGCCGTCTCGCTTGCGACCGGCGTGCTCTTCGGACTCGCCCCGGCGCTCCGCATCGCCCGGCCCAATCTCACGAACGACCTCAAGGAAAGCTCGCGCGGCACCGCCGGCGGCGCGCGGCACCGCCTCCAACGCGCCTTCATCGTCACCGAGACCGGCCTCACGGTGGTGCTTCTCTTCACCGCCGGCCTGTTGCTGCGCAGCTTCATGGCGACGCTCGGCACCGACGCCGGCTTCAATCGCGAACAGATCCTGCTCTTCGATCTCAACCAGAGCAGCGTCGCCGCGCCCACGCCCGCGCACCGCGTGCGCTTCGTCGAATCCGTTCTGCGCGAACTCTCCGCGCAGCCCGCGATCGCCGCCGCCGGCATGATCTCGTCGGCCCCGTTCAACAACCAACGTTTCTACGGCGACACTCTCCGACGCTCCGAGGAGGCCGATGCACGCGCCGATATCCGCGTCGGCTTCGACTCCGTCGGCGGCGACCTCTTCAAGGCGCTCGGCGTGCCGCTCCAGCGGGGACGTTTCCTGACCGAGGCCGACAACCTCGCCGGCGCCCGGAAGGTGCTCCTCGTCAACCAAGCGCTCGCGCGCCAGCTCTTCGAGAGCGAGGACCCGCTCGGCCGGCACGTGCGCTTCAAGGACGCCGACTGGGAGATCGTCGGCATCGTCGGCAACATGAGCCGTGCGCAACTCGACGCACCGCCCCCGCCGATGGTCTATCTGCCGGTCTCCGAATTTCCGTGGACGGTCACCATCGTCGTCCGCACGCACGGTTCGCCGCTCGCGGTGGCCGACACGGTGCGCCGCGCAGTCGCCTCGGTCGATCCCGACCAGCCGATCGCGAACCTCCTCACGATGCAGCAGGCAATCGACAATTCGTTCTCCGTGCGGATCCGGCGCGCGATGTTGATCCTCGTCGGCGTGTTTGCCGGCATCGCCCTCCTGCTCGCCTGCGTGGGGCTCTACGGCGTGATGGCCTACACGGTCACGCAACGCACCCGCGAGATCGGCGTGCGGATCGCGCTCGGCGCCGATTCCTCGGCGGTGCTCCGCGAAGTCGTCCGCGGGGGAATCCTCCTTGTGCTCGGCGGCATCGCGCTCGGCGCGCTCGGCAGCGTCGGCGCCGGTTACGGCGTGGCGAGCCAGCTCTACGGCATGCAACTCGCCGACCGCGGCCTCGTTTTCCTCGTGGTCGCCATCGCGCTGCTGCTCGTGGCTGCCCTGGCCTGCTGGGTCCCCGCGCGCCGCGCCACCCGTGTCGATCCCATGGTCGCGCTTCGCTCCGAATAACCCCCGCCCGCATCCCGCCTCGCGACCGACCTATCCGCATTCCGCAATCCCATGCTCCAGAACCTCCGCTTCGCCTTCCGCCAGTTCCGCAAAGCCCCCGGATTCTCCGCCGTCGTGGTCCTCACGCTCGCGATCGGGCTCGGCGCGAACACCGCGATCTTCGGCATTGTCAACGCCACCTTCCTGCGCGCGCTGCCCTATCCCGAGCCCGAGCGCCTAGTGCAGGTCTTCGAGACCAGCAGCCAATGGCCGCAGATGAGCGTCTCGTACCCGAACTTCCGTGATTGGCAGACCTCGCAGGATGTTTTCGACGGGCTCGCCATCTACCGCACGAACTCGCTCAAGGTCGAGACACCCAACGGCGTCGAACGCACCTCGGTCGGCTACGTCTCCGCGGACTTCTTCCAGCTGCTTGGCGTGCGGCCCGCCCTCGGCCGCGACCTCGCCCCGACCGACGACCGCGAAGGCGCAGCGCCCGCCACCTGGCTCAGCCACGCGTTCTGGCATCGCGCCTTCGCCGGCGACACAAGCCTCGTCGGCCGCACCATCCTCGTCGACAACGAGCCGGTCGCCGTGGCCGGCATCTTGCCGGCGTCATACCGTTTCCATCACGGCATGGATCTCGTCGTGCCGATCGCGCCATACGCCGAGCGCACCTTCCTGAAGATGCGCGGCAATCACAACGGCACCTCCGTGATCGCGCGGCTCAAGCCCGGCGTGACGCTCACGGCCGCCCGCACGCAAATCGCCGCCATCAGCGCCCGGCTCGCGAAGGACTATGCGAACGACAACGCCGGCATCTCCGCCGGCGCCACGTTCCTCCACGAACAGTTCTCCGGCGGCGCGCGCAACAACCTCTCCCTGCTCTTCGGCGCCGTGGGCATGATCCTGCTCATCGTCTGCGTGAACATCGCCAACATGCTGCTCGCCCGCGCCGGCAGCCGCGAACGCGAGATGGCCATCCGCACCTCGCTCGGCGCGACACGCGGCATCCTCGTCCGCCAACTGCTCACCGAGAGCCTCGTGCTCGCCGCGGCCGGCGGCGTGCTCGGTGTCCTCCTCGGCGCATGGGGCTGCGATGTCGCCCGGCGCCTGATGCCGTGGGAACTCCAGAGCATCTACGGCGACGACATCGGACTCGACTTCCGCGTGCTCGCGTTCAGCGCCCTGTTGGCTCTCGGCACCGGCCTCGCCTTCGGGTTGTTGCCGGCGCTCAGGCTCGCCCGCAACGACCCGAACGACGCGCTCAAGAACTCCACGCATTTCGTGCGGACGCGTTTCGGCCGTTTCCACATTCCGGATCTCCTGGTCGTCGCGCAGGTCGGGCTCGCGCTCATGCTCCTCGTCGGCGCCGGCCTCATGATCCGCAGCCTCTGGCTGCTCTCGCGCGTGCCCTCCGGCCTCGCCCCGGAGCGCGTGCTCACGCTCCGCGTCTCTGCCCCTCCGATCGAAGAGTACCGGAAAAGCCCGCTCGCGTTCGCTGCGTTCCATGAACGCATCGTCGAGGCTGTGCAGGCGCTGCCCGAGGTGGAATCGGCGGCGTTCGGCTCCTCGTTGCCGTTTACCTGGGACAACTCGAGCACCGACATCTTCCCCACCGACCGACCCGCGCCGACGCCGGGGAATCTGACGTCCGCCAACACCCACGTCGTCACGCCCGACTACTTCCGCACAATGGGCATCCCTCTCCTACGGGGCCGCGGTTTCGATGGTCGCGAGCCCCGGCCGGACATGCCTCCGAACCTCGAGTTGTCCCAGAAAGTCTTCGTGGAGATCTACCGCAACTTCGAGATCCAGTGCGTGATCAGCCAGCGCTTGGCCGACCTGCTCTGGCCGGGCGAGGACGCCCTCGGCAAGCAGTTCCAGATGGGCCAGCCCGCGTTGGACCTCCCGCGCTTCCGCGTCATCGGCATAGCCGGCAACACCGCTCAACACGGCTTGGACAGCGGGCCATCGGCGGAATACTACACGGTGATCGGCCAGTTCCCGATGCCGGCATCGTACAGCCTCGTGGTGCGTACCCGCAAGGAGCCCGCCGCGCTGATCGGCTCACTGCGCACAGTGCTCAAATCCGCCGCTCCACAGGAGACGATCTACGACATCAGGCTGATGAGCGACCGCATCGCCGAGCGCAGCTCCGGCCGACGTTTCAACACCGGCGTGTTCGCCTTCTTCGGCGGCATCGGTCTCCTGCTCTCCGCCATCGGGATCTACGGCGTGTTGGCCTTCAACGTCGGCCGTCGCACGCGTGAGATCGGCATCCGCATGGCCCTGGGCGCTCAACCGCTCGACGTGCTCCGCGAAGTGCTCCGCTCGGGCCTGTTGCTCGTCGCCTCGGGCGCGCTGCTCGGGGGTGTCGGCGCGCTCGCCGGTGCGCGTCTCCTCCGGAGCCAGCTCTTCGGCATATCCGGCGTGGACGCCTACGCGTACCTCGTCGCGGTGCTGCCGCTGCTCTTGGTCGCCTTCATCGCCTGCCTCATCCCCGCCCGCCGCGCCACCCGCGTCGACCCGCTGGTCGCGCTGCGCAGCGAGTGACTGGTTACGGAATTCAGCCTCTCCTCGACCTTCGGGTCCGACAAATCCGCAATCCTCAATTCTGCATGTTCCTCGACCTCCGCCGTATCGTCCGGTCCTTGCTGAGTGCCCCCGGCTTCGCCGCCGTGGTCGTGGCCACGCTCGCACTGGCGATCGGCGCCAACACCGCGATCTTCAGCGTCATCGACGCCGCGCTGCTGCGCCCGCTGCCTTTCCCCGAGCCCGATCGGCTCGTCGCCATCTGGGAAAAGACCAACCTCTTCGGCCTGCGCTTCAGCCCGCCCGCGTTTGCCAACTACGCCGATTGGCGCGCGCAGAGCCGCAGCTTCGAGGAGATGGGGCTCCACGAGCACGGCGCCATGCTCCTCACCGGCGACGGCGATGCTGAGGAAGTTCCGAGCGGTTGTGTGACTGCCGGAGTATTCCGAGCGCTGGGCAGCCAACCGATCGCCGGTCGCTACTGGACCGAGGGCGAGGATCTCCCCGGCGCGGCGAAGACCGTCGTGCTCAGCCACGGCCTCTGGCAACGGCGCTTCGCCGCCGATCCGCGGATGATCGGCCGCACCGTGCAACTTGGCGGGGCGCCCTACACCGTGGTCGGGATCATGCCGCCGACCTTCGCCATCCCCGGCGAAGTCGAGGCGCTCTGGGTGCCGTTCGGAAATCTCTACGACCACGCTGCCCTCGCCGACCGCGGGCGACACAACTTCTTTGTCGTCGGCCGGCTGAAACCCTCGGTCACCCTCGCGCAGGCCAACGCCGATCTGCACGCCATCGCCACCCGCCTCCAGCAGGCGTACCCGGCGACCAACACCGACCTCGGCACATTCGCGTCGCCGCTCGCCGAGCACACCACCGGCCCGGTGCGCCCGCTTTATCTGGTGCTCGCGGCGGCGGTCGGCCTCCTGCTGTTCACCGCCTGCGCGAACATCTCCAACCTCATGCTCGCGCGGCTCGTCGCGCGCAGTCACGAGACCGCCGTGCGGCTCGCGCTCGGCGCCGCTCGTCGGCATCTCCTGCGCCATTCGTTGCTCGAAGCCGGCGTGCTCGGTGCGCTCGGCGGCGGCCTCGGCGTCTTCGTCGCGCTTTGGGGTGTCGATCTCCTTCGGCCCCTCGTGCCGCCGGAGCTCGCCGCGTTCGCTCCTTTGGAACTGGATTGGCGGGTGCTCGGTTTCGCCGGTGTCGCCACGCTGCTCACCGTCGTCCTCATCGGCTGCGCCCCGCTCTGGCGTCTAGCGCGGTCATCGGTTTCCGACGCACTTCGCCGGAATGTGACTCGCCACGGTCCGGGGCTCCGTGCCGGTCGTTTCCAGTCGGCGTTGGTCGTCGTGCAACTCGCGCTCTCGCTCACGCTCATTGTCGGCGCCGGCCTGCTCGTCCGCACGTTTGCGCAGCTGCGCTCGACGGATCTCGGCTTCCGCAGCGAACGCGTGGTCGTCGCCCGGCTCTCCGGGAACGCTCTGTGGCGAAATTACGGACACTCCCGCGAAGCGCGCTCCGCCTTCTACCGCACGGCGCTCGAACGCGTGACGGCGTTGCCGGGTGTCGCCGCCGTCGGCTTCACCAACGGCGTGCCGCTCCTCCACAAGGGCAACATGGCGTTGTTCACGCCCGAGCGCCCGCTCGCGGCCGCCCGGCCCGACGAGGCCCTCACCGTGAACCGCCGCGTGGTCACGCCCGGATATTTTGCCGCCCTCGGCGTGCCGTTGCTGCGCGGACGCGCACTCGCGGCCACCGATGTCGAAGGCCAGCCGCTCGTCGCGGTCGTCAATCTCGCGCTCGCGCGCAAACTCTGGCCCGATCTCGCCGATCCCGTCGGGCAACGAATCCGCAACGGCGACGGGCCCTGGGCGACGGTCGTCGGTATCGTCGGCGACATGCGGCAGAAAGGCGTCGATCAACCCGCCGCGCCCGAGGTCTATTTCTCCTGCGCGCAACACGGCGAAGCCCCGCTGCAGGTTGTCGTGCGCACCGCCGCCGAGCCTCAGGCGCTCGCCGCAGACCTCCGCCGCGAAACCGCCGCCCTCGATTCGAACGTGCCGATCGTCGAGTTCCTCACCCTCGACGGGATCGTTGATCGCGAACTCTCGCCGCGCCGCTTCCAGTCGCGGGTGCTCGGTCTTTTCGCCGGGCTGGCTCTGCTTGTCGCGGCCCTCGGCCTCTACGGCGTGGTGGCCTACGCCGTGGCGCAGCGCACGCGCGAATTCGGCATCCGCGCCGCGCTCGGCGCGAGCCGCCGCGACATCCTCGCCCATGTCCTCGGCCGCAATCTGCGTCTGCTGCTGCCCGGGCTCGCGCTCGGCTGCATCGTCGCGCTGCTGCTTTCGCGTCTGATGGCCGGCATTCTATACGGCGTCGCACCGCACGATCCGCTCACGTTCGCCGCCGCGATCCTGTTGCTGCTCGCGAGCGGTCTTCTCGCCTGCTGGCTGCCCACCCGCCGCGCCACGCGCGTCGATCCCGCGATCGCGCTGCGCAGCGAATAACCGGGAGTCGAAGTGGAAACATTACGCCGAAGCGCGAAACACCGCAGCCGTCGCGCCCTGAACTCCAACTTTTCCCTCCAACTTTTTCCGCACGCACCGCGTCCCACGTGATCCGAACTACATAATCCGCATTCAGCAACTCCCCATGCTCCTTGAGGTTCGACAGACTCTCCGCCGTCTTCTCCATGCCCCAGGTTTCGCGCTCGTGGCCATGCTCACGCTCGCCCTGGGCATCGGCGTCAACGCCACGATGCTCGGCCTGGTCGAGGCGCTCCTGTTCCGTCCCTCGCCGTTTCCCACCCGCGGGAATCTCGTGCAGCTGACCGGAACCCTCCGCCAGGGCGCGTACCGCCAGTTCTCCTACCGGGAGATCGAGGAGATCCGGCCGCACGCCGCCGCCTTCGCGTCCCTGCTGGTGCTCGGTCGCGAGAGCGTCGCCCTCGCGGAACCGGGCCGCCCCGCCGAGCGCATCCTTGCCGCCAACGTCTCCGCCGGCTTCCACGACACGCTCGGCGTCGCGCCTCTGCTCGGGCGCGCCTTCACCGCCGAAGAGTTCCGGCCCGGCGCCAACAACGTCGTGCTGCTCAGCCACGCCTTCTGGCTCCAGCACTACGGCGCCGACCGCGGTGTCCTCGGCCGCACGCTCCGGCTTGACGGAGCAACCGTCGAGATCGTGGGCGTGATGCCGCCGAGTTTCGACTATCGGCCGCTCTGGAGCGGTGCCGCCTACTGGCGACCGCTCGACTTCACAGCCGAGCAGCGCGACTGGCGCGACAACCGCCAGTTCACGATCCTCGGCCGGCTGCGCGACCTCGCCCCGCCCGCACAGGCCGAAGCCGGGTTGGCCGCGCTCGCGGCCGAGCAGGCCAAGTCGTTTCCCGAAAGCTACACCGGATTGCGCTACCGTGTGGAACCGCTTGAGGCGGCGCTCACCGACCGCCAGAGCCGCCAGATCACGTTTCTCCTCCTCGGTCTCTCGGCGTTCGTGTTGCTGCTGGCCTGCGCCAACCTCGCTAACCTCCAACTGGCCCGCGCCACCGGCCGGTTGCGGGAATACGCTATCCGCGCCGCGCTCGGCGCTTCTCGCGGCCGGCTGTTCGTGGGACAACTGCTCGAATCGTTCGCACTGGCGCTCGCCGGCGGCGCGCTCGGATTGTTCCTCGCCGGTGCATTCGGGCGTATCCTCGGGGCCCAGCTCGGAATCGGCGGCGCCGAATCGCTCAGCCTCGGCGGCCCGGTGCTGTTCGCCACCGTCCTCATCGCGCTGCTCTCTGGCGGGCTCTTCGGACTGATCCCGGCGTGGTTCGCCGCGCGTGCCGACGTCAACTCCGCCCTCAAACAACAATCCCGCGGCAGCACCGGCGGCCCCGCCCACCATCGCATGCGCCAGTCGTTGATCGTGGCCGAGGTCGGGTTGGCGTTCGTGCTGCTCGCCGGCGCGGTCATGATGCACCGCGGTGTCACGCGACTCTCCGTACGGCCGGCCGGCTGGGACACCGACCGCGTGCTCGTGGCCGATCTGCCACTGCCCGAGCGCCGGTTCGAGACGTTCGAGAAACGCATCGAGATTTTCCGTCGGCTGGAACGCCGCCTCGCGGAGATTCCCGGCGTGGAGCATGCCGCCATCGCCACCTCGCTCCCGCTCGAGAGCTACACTGGTGAACGCCAGGTGTTGGTCGACGGCCAGAGCCCGGCCGATGCCGCGCGCATGCCCTCCGCGTTCCACGTCATGGTGACCTCCGATTACTTCGCCACACTCGGCATCAAGCTCGTCCGCGGCCGCAACTTCGAGCCCGGCCTCCCGTCCGACCGGCCGACGACGGTCATCATCAACGAAGCGCTCGCCCATCGCCTCTGGCCCGATGCCGACCCGATCGGTCGTCGCCTCGGCGCGATGGATAGCGGGCTTCCGTTCTGGGCCGAGGTGGTCGGCGTCGTACGCGATGTCGATGCCGCCACCGCGACCCGCGATCCGAGCACGCCGTATCAGGTTTATAAACCGCTCGAACAGGAGCCGTGGTCGTGGTCGCGCATCGCGTTGCGTTGCCGCGCGCCAGTCGGGATCGCCGGCGAACTGCGCCGTGCAGTCGCCGAGGTCGATCCGGACCTCGCGATCTCCTCGATCGCCACGGTGCCGGAAATCGCCGCCGGCCAGCAACGCGATCTCCACCTCGCCGGCCGCATCCTCGACGGCTTCTCGCTGCTCGGCGTTGCGCTGGCCGCCGTCGGTCTCTACGGCGTGATCTCCCACGTTGTCGCCCAACGCCGCGGCGAGTTCGGCATTCGCCTCGCTCTCGGCGCCACCCCGGCGAGTGTCGCCCGCCTCGTGCTCGGCCACGGCCTGCGTTTCACTCTGCTCGGCGTCGGCCTCGGTCTCGGCGCTTCGC
>DATGXA010000038.1:0-10507 GCA_035299125.1 Opitutaceae bacterium | reverse complement strand
GAGGCGCAGGCAGACGCGGCGATCGACGAGCGGGTTGCCGAGGTGTTTCTCGAAGACGGCGGAGAACTCCTCTGGGAATCGCACGGGGTCGGCGGTGGTGCTGACCGGGTGCTTGCGATAGTTCAGCGTCGTGCGTTGCGAGAACGACGGGCGGAAACCGGCGCGCACGAACTCGATGCAGAGGTCGAGGTCCTCGCCGATGCGCAGCGCAGGATCGAAACGGATGCCGCCGGCGAAAACAGCGGCGCGCGCGACGATGCCGGAAGTAAGGATGAAGTTGTGCTCGAGCAGGCGCGTGGGGAGCGCGGCGAGTTCGGTGGGCGGCGGGAGGAGGTTGTGGCGGGTGGCGTGGCCGGCGGGATCGATGAGGTTGAGCCCGGCGATGGACCACGCCGTATCCTCGGAACGGAGCAGCGAGAGCGAGTGCTCGAGGTGGTCGGGCTCCCAGAGGTCGTCGGCGTCGAGGAAGGCGATGAACGTGCCGCGGGCGGCGTCGATGAGGGCGTTGCGGGCGCGGGAGACGCCGCGGTTGGTCTCGGCGCGGAGGAGCTGCACGCGGTTCTGCGTGCGCGCGGCGAAGGCGCGCACGATCGCGGCGGTGTCGTCGAAGTGGCCGTCCTCAAAGACGAGGATTTCCCAGTGGGGCCACGTCTGCACGGCGACGGATTCGAGCGTGGCGCCGAGGTAGGCGCCGGCGCGATGGGCCGGGATGAGGACCGAGACGAGCTCGGCGGTAGCGGGGGCGACCATCGATCAGGCGGCGGAGCGGAGACGGAGAAACGCGCGGCGCCGGCCGCGGAGCTCGGCGGCGTGGAAACGGCCCTGCTGGTCGGGCAGACGCGACGCGCGGAAGCGGGCGAACAGATAGCGCCACAGGCTGCTGGCTTCGGCGGGCGCGGTGCCGCCGCGGAGCGCTTCGACGATCACGGTGGAGAAGGAGATGCTCTCGACGAGTTTCAGGAGCGAGGGCTCCTCGAGGCGCGAGGCGGGCATGATGTGCGTGAGCACGAGGTCGCGGAAGCGCGCGGCGCCGAGGCCGAGATCGAAGGTGCAGAGCGCGATATCGGTGTCCTGACCCGAGATACGCTCGGAACCGCGCAGGCCGAGGATGAGGTGGCGGGTATCGTTCTCGACGCAGGCGAGGTAACGTTCCCAGACGCGGCGGCGGATGAACTCGCCGGCGGTGGGCGGGATCGCCTCGTAATCGCGCGGGGTCGCGGCCTGGAGGTCGCGGTCGAGCGGGCGGATCGCGAGATAGCTCCACCAGCGGCGCGTCCATTCGGCGGGCGGGCGCTCGAACTCGGGGACGAGTTGACCGCCCCACACGCCGAGGTCGGGGCGCTGGACGGCGTACTCCAGACCTCGCGTGATGTAGTCGGGCGCGAGTAGATTGTCGTCGTCGACGAAGAGGATGAGATCGCTGCGGGCCTCGCGCATGGCGCGCATGCGGGCGGCGGCGATGCCGAGCGTGTCCTCGCGCACATGGCGACCGTGCGGGTGCCACGAGAGGTCGTACTCGGCGGAGAGCGGCGCGGTGGAGGCGTTGTCGAGGAGGACGAGTTCCCAGCGGGCGAAGTCGGCCTGTTGGCGGCGCAGGGCCTCGAGCGTGCGCTCGAGGAAAACGCGGCGTGGATTATGGGTGCAGACGACGACGGAGAGAGCGTGGGTGGTCGGCATCGGAAGGTGTCAGGATGGAAAGGGGACGGAGGCGCGGCGGAAGGCATTGTCGCAACGCACGGTGCCGACGACGCGGGCGGGGTTGCCGACGACGATGGCGCGGGCAGGCACATCGCGCGTGACGACGGCGCCGGCGCCTACGACCGCGTGGTCGCCGATGGTCACGCCGCGCAGGACGGTAGCGCGGTTGCCAAGCCAGACGTTGCGACCGATGGCGACGGGTGCGACGGCGATCGGCGCATCGGCGTGGACGGGGTGGAAATCGGTATCGAGCACGGAGACCCACTCGCCGATGAGGCAGTCTTCGCCGATCCGGACGGAGCGCGCGGCGGCGAGTGCGGCACCGCGATTGATGAACGTGCCGCGGCCGATCGTGAGCGTGCCGCCAGCGAGCGCGGTGAGGCGCACAGGAAAGATCCGGCTGTCGATGGAAACGTGGTCGGCGATCTGCACTTGCCCACCGCCGGAGGCAACCGGTGCGCCGCCGAGGAGACGGAGACCGTGACCGATCTGCACGCCGGCGCGACGACTGAAGCGCCACACGCGCAGGGCGTTGGCGAGATGGCGGAAACGGCTGGAGAACGTGGCGGGCATGCGCGGGCTCAGTCGGCGACGGAATCGTAGACGCAGATGATGCGCTCGTGGTTCTCGTCGGTCACCCGGATCCAATCGCGCGGTGGACGGCCGAACCAGCTGAGAATCTTGGATTCATCGATCGGATCCTGCTGGTGGTACTGGCACATGCCGGCGGGCCACCGGTATGGGACCGAGGCGATGACGGTGCGGCCGGTGGCGAGGAGCTTGCGTGCGAAGGCGGCGGGGTCGGAGAGGTGCTCGAGAACCTGGAGACAGAGCACGAGGTCGAAACGGCGGCCGGGATCGTAGGCGAAGAAGTCGCCCTGCACGCCGCGCACGCCGGGAATCTCGGGCTTGAGTGCGATGTCGATGGCGGTCTTGTCGGGGATCCAGTCGAGGCGGCGCAGGAAGGCGGTGTTGCGCGGGCCGACTTCGAGGACGGAGGCGGCGGACGCGGCGTGCTCGGTGGCGAGGCGGCGGACCTCAAGGTAGTAGTTCATCTCGCGCCGGTGCTCCCAGTATTCGTAGGAGTCGCGGCGGAGCAGGCGCGGGAGCACGAGGCGGGCGGCGCGGAGATTGTCGGTGGCGAGAGGCCGGTGGACGAACGCGCCGGCGAGGTGGCGCAGGGCGGCGCGGCGCTGGTGATGCGCGGAGGCGTAGAGCGCCCATTCGCGCCGGGTCGCGGCGGCATCGCGTTCGTGGAGCAGCGGGCGGACGGGCGGGGGGACGAACGGCACGCCGCGGCGCGCGGCGGTGCGGCGGAGGATGCCCTCCTTCAACTCCCGTTTCTTGGTGCCGTGGGTGAAGTTGGAGCTGCCCGGGTGCAGGCGGTAACGGAGGAGCGGCGACAGGAGGTTGGCGAGGCGGCCGACCTCGGCGAGGCGGAGGAAGATGTCGAGGTCCTGCGAGTAGGGCAGCTCCTCGTCGTAGCCGCCGACGGCGAGGAGGGCCTCGCGGCGGAAGACGAGGGTGGGATGGATCATCGCGCCGCCGTTGCCGGTGAGGAGTTCGCGGTCGATGGCCTCGTGGAGGGCAGGTGGATCGAAGCGGTTCACCGGCGCGCCGTGGTCGTCGATGCTGTGGACGGAAGTGCCGAGCGCGACGACGGCGGGGTGCGACTCCAGATAACGGAGCTGCTGGGCGAGGCGGTCGGGCTCGGCGAGGTCGTCGGCGTCCATGCGGGCGACGAAGGGCGCGGTGGCGAGGGCGAGGCCGCGGTTGAGCGAGCGGGTGATGCCGCGGTTCTCCTGGTCGATGCAGTGGAGACGCGGATCGGCGGAGGCGAAGGTGCGACAACGTTCTCCGCTGCCGTCGGTGGAGCCGTCGTTGACGAGGATGAGGCGGAAATCGGCGAGCGTCTGCCGCTGGAGGCTGCGGACGGCTTCGTCGAGGTAGCGGCCGGCGTTGAACACCGGCATGACGATGTCAACGAGCGGCATGAACGTGAGGGCGGCCGGTGATGGCGGCGAGGAGCGGGCCGTAGCAGCGCTCCGGCGAGAAACGGGAGAGCGCGAGATCGCGGCCCTGTTTGGCGCGGGCGGCGCGGGCGGCGGGGTTGCGCAGGAGCGCGACGATCTGGGCGGCGAACTCGACGGGCGTGTCGGCCGGCGGGAGCGTTTCCGCGAGGAAGCCGAGGCCTTGGAGGCCGGTGGAGGTGGTGACGACGGCCTTCCCGTGGGAGAGGCCCTCGAGGAGCTTGATCTTCACGCCGCCGCCGTGGTGGAGCGGCACGAGCACGAGCGCGGCGGCACCGTAGTGGACATCGGGAGACTCGATGAAACCGAGGTTCTCGATGCTCGGATCGAGGCCGGTGAGACCTTCGCCGACGCGGCCGCAGATGCGCAGACGCGCGGCAGGATGGTCGCGCAGGACGCGGGGCCAGACCTCGGCGAGCAGCCAGGCGAGGCCGGCCCGGTTGGCGGGATTGCGGCTGCCGAGGTAGAGGCAGAGATCGGGATTCTCGGGGCCCGGCGCGTGCTCGGGGGTGACGGCCTTCGGCACGAGGATGATCCGCTCCGGCGGGACGAGTTCGGTGTAGGCGGCGTAATCGTCGTCGGAGATGGCGACGACGCGGTCGGCGACGGACAACATGGCGGACTCGGTGCGGGCGGTGAGGTAGTCGAGGCAGCCGGGAGCGAGCAGCGCGGCGGTGGAGCGGGCCTTCTGATGCCAGACGTTATGGCTGAGCATGATCGTGGTGGCGCCGTTGGCGACCGTGCAGGCGCTGCCCAGCCACGGGTAGTTGACGAGGAGGGCGTTGGGCCGAAGGCGGCGGACGAGCCGGGCGACGAAGGCGAGTTCGGCTTTCTCGAGCGGGCGATACCAGCGCGGCACGCTGGTGGGGATGCCGGCGAAGGGCACGATGTCGTTGGGCGAGGCTGGTTCGGGCTGGAGGCGGGAACCGAGGCGGCGGGCGGTGCGACCCCCGAGGGGCAGGCGCTCCGGGAAGAAATGCGTGCCTGCAACCTGGACACTGCGGCGGAAGTGCAGACGGCAGACGGAGGCGAGTTCGGCGGGCGTGCGCCAGCGCCAGGAGCGGGCGATTTCCTCGGGTTGCTCGAGCCAGGCGACGTGGCAACGCACGCCGTGCTCGGTGAGGAAGCCCATCATCTCGTGGAGGAGGGCGCTGGCGCCATCATCCTGCGGACGCGGGCTGTGGCGGGTGACGAAGAGGGCAAGTGGGGCTGCCATCGGAGCGGACGGCCGGTCAGGCGGAGCTGATGGCGAACGCGGGCTCGATGCGGCAGCCGCCGAAGGAGCGATCGCTTTCGTGGTCATGCACACTGGTGACGACCTCCCAGAGGGCGAGGGAGCCGATGCTGTCGTAGTAGTGGCGGCCGGAGCCGAGCGCGGCGCTGATCTGGTAGGCGCCCGGGTGGAGCGGGAGGCGCGGGAGTTCGAGGCGGATGCGGCTGGTGCCGGCAGGGAGGGTGAACGTGCGGCCGCCGCCGTCCGAATCCAAGGTGAGGATGCGCTGGCCGTCGACGGTGCGGAAGCCGAGGCCGATCATCATGTTCTCGAGGGCTTCGCGCGCCTCGACGACGAACTCGATCGCGAAGGGCTGGTTGAAGCGCAGACCGCCGGGGGAGACGACGGCGACCTCCTTGAAACGTGCGGCGCGGGCCTCGGCGCCGGGGCTGCGTTTGGCGGCGGTGAGGTCGAGCTTGAGCGGCGAGGCGCCGGAGCCCTGCGCGTAGTGCTCGATCGCGGCATCGACATCCATCGGGCCGCTGGAGCGGCCGGCGTCGAGGAGGACGCAGCGTTTGCAGAGGCGGCGGATGGCCGTCATGTGATGGCTGACGAAGAGGACGGTGCGGCCGTGACGTTCGGATACGTCCTGCATCTTGCCGAGGCATTTGCGCTGGAACTGCTGGTCGCCGACGGCGAGGACCTCGTCGACGATGAGGATGTCGGGCTCGAGGTGGGCGGCGACGGCGAAGGCGAGGCGGACGTACATGCCGCTCGAGTAGCGTTTGACCGGGGTGTCGAGGAAGCGCTCGACCTCGGAGAAGGCGACGATCTCGTCGAACTTCCGCGCGACCTCGGCGCGGGTCATCCCGAGGATGGCGCCCTTGAGGAAGATGTTGTCGCGGCCGGAGAGCTCGGGGTGGAAACCGGTACCGACCTCGAGGAGGCTGCCGACGCGGCCGCGCAGGCGGATCTCGCCGGAGGTGGGCTCGGTGATGCGGGAGAGGACCTTGAGAAGGGTGCTTTTGCCGGCGCCGTTGCGGCCGATGATGCCGAGGGCTTCGCCGGGTTGGACGTCGAAGGAGACGTCGCGGAGCGCCCAGAAGTCGCGTTTGTCCTCACGCGGAGCGGCGGGTGTGCCGCCGGCGAGCGAGCGGCACCAGCGGCCGAAGCGTTCGACATCGTCGCGGAGGGAGGTCATCCCGATGTGGCCGAGACGGTATTTCTTCGAGACTCCGCGGATTTGGATGATGGGACGGGACATGCGGGAGGGAGGCGAGAGGCTGGAGGGGAAAGGCGAGAGGATGGAAACTGGGCCCGGGGCTCAGACGGTGTCGACGAAGGTGCGGGCGGCGCGTTGGTACGCGAAGATGCCGACGAGGAAGACGAGGATGGAGAGCGCGACGGATTGGGCGTATTGCGCGGTGTCGACATGGCCGACGCCGAGGAAGAGCCGGCGTGTGGACTCGACGATCGCGGTCATCGGGTTGAGTTGGGAAACCCAGCGCCACTTCTCGGGCACGCGGGAGAGCGGATAGATGATCGGTGTGGCGTACATCCAGAGTTGGATGATGAACGCCTGGATGTGGTGCAGGTCGCGGTACTTGGCGGTAAGCGTCGAGAGGATGAGCCCGATGCCGAGGGCGAGCACGGCCATGTGCAGGACGATGGCAGGGTAGGCGAGCCAGACCAACGACGGGCCGGCGACGGCGGGGTTGCCCGCCACCCAGTGCTCGCGGACATAGAAGACGAAGAACGTGATCAGCTGGATGCTCAGGGCGATGAGGCACGAGACGGCGAGCGCGAAGGGCGGGATCAGGCGTGGGAAATAGACCTTCGAGAAGAGCGCGGCGGAGCCGGCGAGGGAGTTGCCCGTCGCGCCGAGCACGGCGGCGAAATACGTCCAGCCCAGCATGCCGCAGAGGTAGAAGAGCATCGGCGGGACGCCGTCGGTCGGGACGCCGATGACCTTGTTGAAGATCAGGGTGAACGTGAGAGTCGTGATGAGCGGGTTCAGGAAGAACCACGCGGGCCCGAGGATCGTTTGCTTGTACTTCGCGGTGAAGTCGCGGAGCACGAGTTGGCGCAGGAGATCGCGGTATTCGATCAGGCCGCGCCAGTCGAAGACGAACCAGGCGGTCGTGGGCTTGATGACGATCTCGTTATCCGAGGGCGGAGGCAGTGTGCTCATGCAGAAGGAAGATGTGGATGAAGTCGGGCGGCGGCGGGCAGATCGTCGGTGTGGGCCGACGCGAAGGCGGATTCCAGCGATTCGCGTGCCGGGGCGGCGCGCACGATCGCGAGCGCGAGGAGGGCGGCGACGGCGGCGAGGCCGAGCACGGCGGGGTTGCGCAGGACGAAGTCGATCCAGCCGTGCGCGAGCACGAACGCGGCGCCCGCGGCGAGCAACGCCGCGGCGGGGACGAAACTCCACGCACGGCGGAGCGCGGCGAGCCAGACCAGCCACGGGGCGGCGAAGAGCGCGGTGCCCACGAAGCCGAACTCGGCGGTGAACTCGACCCAATCGCCATCGGCGTGGACGTGCACGGGACGGTTCCAGTTCGGCTGAAAACGGCGCACGGCCGCGGCGAAGGTCGGCACGCGTTGTTGGTACTCGGGGAAGAGGATCACGTAGCTGCCGGCGCCATGGCCGAGCCACGGGCGGTCGAGCGTCATCTGCCAGGCGATGTCGTGCAGGATGCGTCGATACGAACCGCCGACGAGGAGGTCGCCCGGTTCGCGGGCGAGTTCGGCGACGCGGTGCAGCGTCGCGCGGACCGGAGGCAGCAACGAGAGGCCGGCGGCCAACACCAGCGCGGCGGCGGCACCGACCGTGAGCAGGCGCGGACGGGAGAACCAGCGGTCGCGCAGCGGCCAGAGCATGAAGGCCGCGGCCAAGGCGGAGAGCACCGCGGCGCCGGCGAGTCCGGCGCGCGAGCGCGTGGTGACGGTGCCGAGGAACACGAGCGCGACGAGCAGACCGCACCAGAGATTGCGTCGGCGCAGGAGCGGCCACGGGCGCAGCGGCGCGGGCGCGAACCAGGCGGCGAGAGCGAGCGCGAAGAGCACGACCTGATAGGCGGCCTGCTGGTTCTTGTACGGAAACTGCGGCGCGCCGAGGTGGAACGCGGCGTCGGAGACGAGCCAGAGCACGGCGTGCGAACCGGAGAGGTTGTGGGTGAAAGCGAACGCGGAGAACGCCGCGGCGTGCAGCGCGAGCAGGCCAAGCACGGCGGAGAGGAACGGCCCACGGCGGCGCAGAGCGGCGAGAGCGGCGAGCGGCAGGCTGGCCGCGGCGACGACGAGCAGGTGGCGCCAGGCGTTGGCGAAATCGAGGAAGTCGCCCGGTTGGCGGTCGAAGGGTCCGGCGATGCCGGTCGGCAGCCAGGCGCGATGCGCGAGCGGCACGACCGCCCCGACGGGCCGGCGATCCGGAATCAGGAGACGATCGGGGTTGAGCGCCTGGCAGAGCAGGAGGCCGGCGAAGGCGAGCGCGCAGAACACGACGAAGGGCGAGAAGAGCGGCGCGGCATCCACGCGCACGGTGCCCGCACGATCGCCGTCGCTGGTGGGCCACGCCACGAGCCGGCGACGGGCGGCGAGTCGAGCGAGCACGAACGCGATGCCGCCGACCGCGGCGGCGAGCGCCTGGCCGCCGACGGTCGAGGCGCCCAACCACCACGCCGGCGCGATCCAGGCGACGCCGAGCGCACAGAGCACGACGCGCTCCGCGGAGGAGAGCGTGTCGGCTGGCGCGTTGGTGGTGGCGGGCATGGCGGCGGGTGGTTTCAGCGCTGAAGGCCACGTCGGGAACGTGGCTCCAGAAGGCCAGGTCGACGACCTGGCCTGTCGTCAGAACGTGCAGGAGACGAAGCCGGCGATGACGTGGCGTTCGTAGTCGAGCAGGTTGTTGTTCGAGCGGGAGTTCGTGTAGGTGTAGTCGGCGCCCGTGGCCCAGGTGCGGTTGATCGAGTAGGAGAGATTCAGGCCGGCGCGGGTGCGCTCGTCGTTGCGGTTGGTGCTTGGGAAATCGGCCCATTCCTCGGCGAGGCTGAGCGAGGCGCGGGTGCGTTGTCCGATGCGCTGGGTGACGCCGAGGCGGACGGACGAGCTGACGGTCGAGAGGTTGTCGGCGCTGAGGCCCTGCTGGCGGCTGGCGTTGACCGACACGACGGTGCGTTCGCGGGCGTGCCAGGAGAGGGAGAGACTGCCGACGAGGGTGGCGCGGCCGTGGTCGTTGAGGCCGACCGCCTCGCCCTGCTCGTAGCCGATGGAGAAGGAGCTCTCGAGCTTCGGGAAGCGGGACGGCGGGAGGAACGGTCCGGTGAGGCGGAGGCCGAAGGTCATGCTGCTGTCGTCCTTGTTGCGGTCGAGGGTCTCGTTTTCGCTGCGTTTCAGCCAGCGGTAGCCGACATCGGCCGAGGCGCGGAGGCCGCTGATGAACTTGTAGAAGAGACCGCTGCTGAGGGAGTGCGACTGCTGATCGATGGAGCCGGCGGCGCCATTGGAGTTGCTCACCGTATCCGTGTAGCGGTAGTCGGCGCCGAGGCCGAAGCCGCCGAGGAAGTCGTTGTAGTCGAAACCGGCGCCGGCGTTCCACTGGGTGCGGTCGGTGAAGACGTCGCGGGAGGTCTCGGTGTAGGCGAGATTCGTGCGGAGATCGACGCGCGGGCCGGCGCGATAGGTGCCGGAGAAGCGGCCGCCCCAAGTCGTCGCGCGGATGCGGGCACCGACGGTTTCGTCGACCTCGGTGTTGTCGGAATAGTTGGCGGAAAACACGCCTTCCTGGCGCGCGCCCTCGGGGGTGGGCAGGTCGACGCGGAGGGAGGCGTTGTAGCCCTCGTTGTCGAGGTCGGTGAAGTCGGCGTAGCGGTTGATGGAGACGCCGGCGGAGGCGTCGATCGTGCCCAGGCCGGCGGCCCGGCGGTAGAAGAACGTGGGCGCGAGCGTGTAGATCGTGTCGTCGAGTTCGGTGGAGTTGCCGAGGAGGTTGGAGTCGTAGGAAATGCGGCCGATCGTGGTGAGCGTGAGGGAGCCGCGGGCAAACTCCGCGAGGGCGTGGGCGGTGGCGGGGAGGACGAGGGTCGCGAGCAGCGCGGCCGAGAGCAGGGCGGTTTTCGGGGCGGTATTCATGGTGTAACGCTTTCGAAACGGACGAGCTGGGGAAGGGCCGCGCGGAGGGCGGCGACGGCGGAGTCGTAATCGTAGACGGCGCCGGAGAGGGTGATGCCGAGCACGCGCTGGCCGAGGTTGCGGTTGCCGGCGAGGACGGAGGCGAGGCGCTCGTCGGCGGCGACCTGGCGGTAGTCGAGGTGTTCGCCGCTCACGGAGGGGCGTTCCTCGACGAGGCCGTGGAAGACGAAGAAGCGCTGGCCGGCGCGCTCGAAGATGTATGTGCGGAACGGGATCGTGAGCTGGCCGACGGTGACCGGCAGGAGATCGCGGTTTTCGACGAGTTCGAGGCCGGAGGCGGGGAAGCAGACGGTCGGGTAGTGCGACCCGGCGAGAAACTTGGAGACTCGAGGTGGAAAAGGCTGTCGCCGGGGACGCGATGTTGACCGAACGC
>DATGXA010000037.1:0-6679 GCA_035299125.1 Opitutaceae bacterium | reverse complement strand
CCGCCGCCGCCCACCTCGCCGGCCGAGGTCGCCTCGGTGATGTGCAACGCAGGCAAGGTACGCAGCTCCACACCGCGGTAGAGGCCGCCGTACCAGCAGAAATCGAGTTCGCCGTAGGGCTTTCCCGGTGGCACGTCCTCGTTCTCGCGGTTGTCGAGCCGGAGCAGGAGCGTGTGCGTGGCGCCGTCGGCGAGCGCTTCGGTGAGATCCACCTCGAACGGCAGGTAACCTCCCTCGTGGCGCGCGAGCTCGCGATCCTCGACGAACACGGTCGCGGTGTGCATCGCGCCGCCGACGTGCAGCACGTGCCGCTCGCCCGCGCGCGACGTCGGCCCCTGGAGCGAGCGACGATATTCGCAGAGGCCGAACCAGTGTTCGCGGCCGTCGAGGTCGGCGACGAACGGATTGTGCGGCAGGGCGACCGGCGCCCAGTGGTTTTCGGTGGCGGCGGGTTCGCAGCGGCGAAACTCCCAGTCGCAATCGAGCGTGGTGAAAACAGCCATGAAAGGGTCCTGTCCGGCGATGTCCGTCCGCCGCTCAGGCGACGGAGTCGCGTTCGATGAGGCGCACGGGGAGCGTCACGCGGCGCGGCGAGACGGTTTCGCCGCGGGTCATCCGGTCGAGCATGTCGACCGCCTGCTCGGCCATCTCGCGCAACGGCTCCGCGACGGTCGTGAGCGGCGGAGTCTGGAGGATCGAGATTCCCTCGTTCTCGCCGCCGATCAGCGACACCTCCTGCGGGACCTTCACGCGCATCGTGTAGGTGAGGATGTGCAGCGCTTCCATCGCCTGGAAACTGGAGCCGGGCGCGTAGATCGCATCGGCACCGGAGCGTACCAGTCGTGTGAGTACAGCGAGGTGGGAAGAATCCGAGCCGAAGAGCGAGACGAGCCGGTCGTCGATCGGCGCACCGGCCTCCTCCATCGCCTTGCGGAAACCGGCGAGGCGCTCGGCGAACGCGCGATAATTGCCGCCGAAGAACGCGAGGCGCTTCTTGCCGCGCCCGAGAAAGTGTTTCGCCGCGAGGTAGCCCGAATTGAAGTGGTCCGAGCACACGGCGTACTCGCGCGGCGTGCAGTCGAACTTGTCCATGTAGACGACCGGCATGCGCAGCTCGAGTTCGCTGAGCATCGCCTGCAACGGCCGGTCGGCGGTCACAGCCACAACGCCGTCGAGAAACATGCCGGGCAGCTGCTCGACGGGGTTCGACGGCATGAACACGCCGATGTTGCGGCGTGAAAACTCGAAGGCCAGATACGCCGCGAGCGTGGCCGCGTAACCCTCAACGCGGTCGGTGTAGCCGGGCTCCGTGAGAATCGCGATCTGGCGCGAACGCACGGAGACCTGCGGCTTGAGCTTGAGCTCGGTGGCGGCGCGCAGCACGCGGTCGCGTGTCTCGTCCTTCACTTTGTCGCGGTTGTTGAGCACGCGGCTGACCGTCCCGGGCGACACGCCGGCGAGGCGCGCGAGGTCGTAGATCGTGGCGCGTTTGCGCGGCACGACGACGGCCGGAGTGGTTTTGCGAGGGCGGTTGGAGCTGGCGGACATGTGCGGAAAGAGAGTCAGACGCGGCCACGGCGAGTCTCAAGCGCGGCGCGAATCTCGTGCGCGCGCTGGCGGTTGAGCGGATACACGGCCAGCAGGACGAAGGCGAGCAACGCCCAGGCCGCAGTCGAGAGTGCCAGGATGAGGCGCAGCCGCAGAATCGTCTGCGGCGTCTGCGCGCCGCCGAGCGCGGCGTCGAACCCGGTGAGTTTCAGCGAGAGGAAGGCGCCGAAGAACGCGGTGGAATAGCCGACCTTCTGGATCCACGAGAAGATCGCGCCGAAGACGCCTTCGCGCCGCAGGCCACCGCACAACTCGTCCTCGTCGCAGATGTCGGCGAGCATCGCCGGCGTGAGGATGTTGATCGCGATCCAGACCGGGCCGCAGAGCAGCGGATCGACAAGGATGCGCCACGGAGCGCCCGGAGTGAACAGCAGCCATTTTCCCAGCGAGCCGACGAGCACGAGAGCGAACGTGACCGCGACCGTCTGCGCCTTGCCGATGCGGCGGGCGAGCCACGCGACCGGGTAGATCGAGACGATCCCCACGATCGCGTAGGCGAGCGAAAGGTGACCCTTCCAAGTCTCGCCGAGCGCCACGTCGCCGTCGAAGAGGTAGTAGACGAGCAGGTAGCGATCGAGGTTGCTGGCGAACATCCCGGCCACGATCTGCAACAGCGTGAGAGCGACGAGTACGGTGAAGGCCCGACTCGCAAACGCCGCTCGGATCCCGGGCAGCAGCTTCACCGCCTCCTGCCGGCCGGTGCGGTGGAAAAAACGCTCGCGGACGAAAAACGCCGGCAGCAACGCGACTATGCCGAGGAACACCACGCCGACGATCCAACCAAGCGTGCGCACTCCGGTGATCGCCGACGCGAACATCATCGAACTGGCGATCGGGAAGATGTAGTTGTAGCCCATCTCGCCGGCCTTGCCGAAGAAGCCGACGAACGACGACACGGTCGTGCGCTCGTCGTAATCCGGTGTGATCTCGTACTGCAACGCGAGGAACGGCACCGAGAAGGACGAATAGCCGGTGTAGAAAACGATCTGGGTGGCCACGAGCCACGCGGCGAGCGCCGCGGCCCCCCACCCGGTCGGCACCATCCAGATCATGCCGAACGCGAGCGCTTGCACGATCGCGCCGATCGCGACGAGCGGACGCCGCCGACCGAAGCGCGAGTGGAAGTTGTCCGAAAACCGCCCGACCAGCGGGTCGATGAACGCGTCGAGGAAACGCGGCACCGTGAGCGCCGCCGCCAGCCAGACCGGGTCCAGCTTCAGCGTCATCTGGTAGAACGGCGTCGCAAAGCTGCCGATCGCGGCGAGCCCGAGAAACATCGGCAGACCGCCCGCGCCGAGGGCGAGTTTTTCGCCCAACGGCACGCGATCCGTTTGGCGCCGCTCGGTGGCGGCTGTGGTGGGGGCGGTCTCCATGTGCGGTGGGTTGGCCGAGGCGGGCTGTGCCGCGCTCGCGTCGCGGAGGTCGCGTGCGAGCGGGGCACAACCCGCGCCGGGCGGCGCGAGCTTTCTGCGGGAAGCTCGCGCCGCCGTCAGCCGGGAATCGTCAGAAGTGGAGCGTGGCGGTGAAGTTGAAACGCCGCGGCTCCTGCAAACCGATACGCTCGGGAATCGACGCCGAGGTGTCCCACCACGCGAGCGTGTAGACCTGGTATTTCCGCGTGTTGAAGACGTTGCCCACGTTGAGCTGCAGCTCCATCCACGAGCCCTCGCCGAAGTACGCGGTCTTGAACGTGTAGCCGAGCGAGGCGTCGGCGAGGAGGATGCTCCGCCCGTCGCGGGAGGCGCCGTAGTAGTAGCCGAGCACGTTGGCGCTCTGGTAACGGCCGCCGCCGCCGATCGAGAGATTCTTCAGCAGGCCGGACATGAACGTGTACTTCGTGTAGAGGTTCGCCCCGTACTTGCGCTGACCGCGGGCCTGAAGCCCCTCGAGTCCGGTGACGGTGCCCGCGGTCCACGTGGACCGATCGGTGGAGCCACCGGTGGTGTAGACCTCGCCGAGCTGCCAGCCGATCTGGTTGATGATCGTATCCCAGTCACCGCCGCCGAGGAGGAAGCCGCCGCCGCCTTTCGTGAGCCAGAGCTCCGTCGCCTGGTCTGCCCAGACCTTCACGTCGGACATGATGTTCTTGTAGCGAATGTCGTTGATCGAGAAGTTGGCGGTGATGCGCCAATTCGTGAGCGGGTTGGCCACAAGGGAGAACTCCCAGCCGTCGGCGTCGCGGTCGGCGAGGTAGCCGTTGATCGAGTCGTCGAGCGTGTTCGCGGTCAGCTCGGTCTGACTGATCCGGCCGGCGGCATAGAGCGCGTCGAGGATGCGGTTGTTGACCGAGACCATTCCGGCGACGTTGCCGTAGTCGGTGGTGTTGGTCTGCTCGGTGGTGTAGTAGCCGGCGGTGGCGTAGAGTTTGCCGCCGAAGAGATCGATCTTGAGACCGGCGTCGGTGCCCTGCCCTTCCGTCATCGGCGCGATGTAGGCGTCGACGAGATGGATATTGAAGTTCGGCAGCTGGCGGTTGTTCGAGTGGTTCCCGTAGAGCGAGAACATGTCGTTGATGTGGTAGACGGCGCCGAGCGTGAACGTCCGCGGGTTGAAGGATTTCGAGAGGCGGTTCGTCGGATCGAGTTCGTAGCTGTAGCGGTTCGCGGCCGAGTCGGGCTCGAGCACGGGCGTCCAGGTGTGCTTCAGGCTGTCGACGCGGGCACCGAGCGTGGTGACGAGCCGTTTGGTGAAGAACTCGCTCTGCAACGCGAGCATGCCGGTGTGCTGCTTGTCGGTGAAGTCGGTCATGTCCTGCGTTGGCGCCCAGCCGCTGCCGGCGACTTCGTTTTTCCACGAGGAAACGTGGATGCTCGAGGCGTCGCCCTCGGTGATGTAGTGCCGGCGGTAGAGGCGGTTGACGTCGTCGGCGGTGTAGGAGCCTTCGGCGCGGGCGAGCAGGACCTCGCACTCCTCGATCCGGTACGAGTCGCTCTTCGAGAACTCGTACATGCCAGCAAGGCGGTGTTTGCCCCAGTCGCCGGTCTCGAAGGTGTAGGCGCCGGTGGCGCGGAGGAAGGTCGCGCGGTCGCGCTGGGTGCGGCGGGTCCAATTGTTCTCGAGGTAGAGCCGGCCGGCGTAGGGATTGAGGGTCCAATCTGGAAGGTAGTAGCTGGCGTCGCCCCAGAGTTCGCTGCTGTCGCCGAAGTAAGTCGTGGCGCGGCTGCCGTTGGCGTCGTAGCCTTTGAAGTTTGAATACTGGTGGTTCACCGCGAGCTCGTACGAAAAGCGCTCGTTGACACGATTCTCAAAGATGGCGGTGAGCGCGTGGTACTTCGTGTGGCGCACGGCATCAGGGCCGGCGGTATTCGAGTCGCTCGGGATAATGGCGAGGTTCTCGGCGGTCATCGCGAGGTGGGACCAGGTGGGCGCCTGCCAGTTGCTCGTCGGAGCGGAACTGTTCGCGTTGGTGGCGAAGGGGAAACCGAGCCAGTCGCGCACCACGCCGTCGTCGACGACCACCTGGTGACTCGGCCAGAACGAGTCGATCGGCGCCCCCCAGGAATCCGCCCATTGCGAGGTGTAGAGCGGGCGACCGGCGTCGCGCCAGGCGAAGCTCTGGTCGATCATCAGCCACGGGCGGGCGACGTTGTCCGTCACCGTGCCGACCTCGATCTCCGCGCGCAGGGATGAGTTGTCGTTGATCTTCCATTTCGCCGCGAGATCGGCGCGGCGCGCGCGGTCGAACTCGAACTGGCGCCAGGTGTGGCCGTTCTCGGCCATGGCGTTGAGGCGCAAGGCGAACTTTCCGGGGATGAGCACTTGGTTCGTGTCGACCGTGCCGCGGTAACGATCCCAGCTGCCGACCGTGACGGAGACCTCGTTGTTCGTCTTCGTGAGCAGCGCCTGCTTGGTGGTGGTGTTGACGATGCCGCCGGCGGCGCCGAAGCCGAAGAGGATGGCGTTGGGGCCGCGCGACTGGTCGATGCGGTCGACGTTGTAGAAATCGCTCGAGACGCGCCACGGGAAGTAGTTGCGCCCGTAGGTTGCGTCCAGACCGCGGATGCGCAGCTGCCACTCGCTGTTGCCGACCATCGGGTTGCCGTTGAAGTTGCTGTCGGCATCGCCGTAGTCGGGCACGGCGTTATTCTGGAAGAGGATGACGTCCTTCATGCTCGTCGCGCCGATGTCCTTGAGGAACTCGGGCGTGAGCACGGAGATCGCGGCCGCGGTGTCCTTCAGCTCGGTGTTGAGGCGGCTGCCGGCGAGGGTGTTCTGCGCGAGGTAGCCGACATCGCGGGTTTCGTTCACCTCGAACGGATTGAGGACGACGACCTGATCTTCGGTGGCGGCGGGCGAGGCGGTCCCGGCCGGTGTGGTCTGCGCAGAAGCGAGCGTGGCCAATCCACAGGCCAGCAGCAGGCTGGAGGGCGGCGAGGCGAGGGTTTTTCTGACGGGGTTCATGTTTGTGCGGGAGGTAACTGGGACGTTTGGGGAATGCGGAATTGCCAAGAAAACGAGGCGCTCAGCGGGGACGGGCGAGCTCGGTGGAAGCGGGCAATACGCGGCCGGAGTCACCGAACAATGAACACGAGCCGCCCACCCAGGCGCCCAGGTCGCGCAGCGGGACCCCCTCCGGATTCCAATAGACGACGCCGGCACCGAGCCCTCCGGGCGTGGCGCGCACCGCGTCGACCACAGCACGCACGAACCGCTTCTGGCCCGCCGGTGTGAGCGGCCATGCCAAGTGCGGGCGACCATGCCAGTGCTCGTCGTTCTTCCACGGGTAGGCGGTCTCAACCACGAGGACCGGTTTGCCGAAGGTCCGCGCGAGCGCATCGAGTGCGCTCCGCAACTGCGGCAGCCCTTCGTGCCATTCGGGGTAGTAGCTCACGCCGATGATGTCGAAGGGCACCTGTGCCGCAGTCGCCTCGCGGCAAAACCAAAGCGCGCGCTCGAGTTGGTGCGGGCTCTCGATGTGCAGGATCGAGCGCGGTCGGTCGCCGGCGGGAAACGTCGCGTCGAGTCCGGCGTGCGCCGCGCGCAGCAGTTCGCCGAGTCGCGACCAACCAGTGTCCTCGGCGCGCGTCGCGAACTCGACCCGGCCCTCAGGCCAGAGCATGCCATTCGTAAT
>DATGXA010000036.1:0-6363 GCA_035299125.1 Opitutaceae bacterium | reverse complement strand
GGCGCTGGCCGAGCTCTGCGCGTCGCTGCATCTGCCGGACGGCCGCGTCAACATCCCGGGTTTCTACGACGAGGTGCGCCCGGTGCAGGAGTGGGAGCGCGAGGAGCTGCGCAAGCTCGGCACGACCGAGGCCGAGTATTTGAAATTTCTGGGCGTGCCGGAATTCCACGCGCCTCCCGGCTATTCGCCGTTCGACGCCGTGCGCTTCCTGCCGACGCTCGAATTCAACGGCCTCGGCGGCGGCTACCAGGGCGCGGGCAGCAAGACCGTCATCCCCAGCAAGGCGATGGCGAAGATCAGCTGCCGTCTCGTGCCCGACCAGGATCCCGAGGTCGTGAAGGCGCGCGTGTACCAGGCGCTCCGCGAACGTTGCCCGAAGGGCGTGACAATGGAGATCATCGATGGCCACAACGGCCTGCCGTACGTCGCCGTGCCGCCCGGCAAGCCGAACACCCCGCCGGACCAATCGCCCGCGCTCGCCCGCGCCTTCCGCGCGACGGATGCCGCGGTCACCGAGGTTTTTGGCAAGCCGCCGCTCTATCTGCGCGAAGGCGGGAGCGTGCCGCTGCTCGGCGACATCAAGCGCGTGCTCGGCCTCGACTCGCTGCTGCTCGGGCTCTTCCTGCCCGAGGACAACCTCCACGCGCCCAATGAGAGCTTCCATCTCGGCGTAATGGAGAAGGGTATCCGCGTTTCGGAGAAGGTCCTCCGCGCCATCGCGCGCGGTTGAACGCGGCACTTGGTGATCCTCGCCGCCGGCGGCAGACGCCGGTGGCGATGCTTGATAGGCGGCTGGGTTTTGCTTCTGCCGCAATAGGCGCTGAAGGACGCGCGAATCCGGAGATTCGGATTCCCGCTGGTAAGGCGGGACGGCCGGCCCCGCCGGGTGTACGGACAGGCCGGAGATCCGTCCCCACCTTGGACAGCCCTCTTGAGCGAGGATCTGTCGGAAGCGGCACACACTCCTTTCGAGGCGACGATGATCGGGACGCCATGGCGCGTCGCGTGTGGCTGATCGTGTCCGCCAGGCGTCGAGCCGCCTGTTTTTCGCGGTGGCGGACGATCTGCCGCCGCTCGCCCTGTCGGCGAATGCGGGTATGTCAACCAATGGTTGACGTGCCATTTCTCGGAAGCGGGTGATTCCTCGAGTCCGGGTGGTGATGCAGGATTGGGAAGCGCGGGGAGGTGTTGTGGGCGCTGGCCGCGCGAGCGGCACGGTGGGCGCCGTCGAGAGCCGGTGCGCGCCGCGCTTGTCAGCGGCGGCCCGAGTCGCGCACGCTCTGCGCACATGGCCACCTGGAAACAATCTTGGCGCATCGGCGCCGCGCAGCAGGGCGTGCGACTCGACCATTTCCTCGCCGAGGCGCTGCCCAAGGCGCTCGGGCGCGAGGTGTCGCGCGCGCAGGTGCGTCGGCTCATCGTATCCGGACTCGTGAGCCGCAACGGCCGGCGCGAGCAGATCGCGTCCTACGAGTTGCGCGAGGGGACGCGCGTGGAGGTGTTCCTCGATCCGGCGAAGTTCGACGCGGGCGGCGCGTCCGGGATGCGGCAGGCGACGGTGAAGGAGTTCACGTGGACGTCCGAGCGCATCCTGTTCGAGGACGAGTGGCTCATCGTCGTCGACAAACCCGCGGGCCTGCCGACGCAGCCCACGCTCGATGCGGCGCGCGCCAGCGTGTTCGGCACGCTCAAGGCGTTTCTCGCCCAGCGTGACGGCGGTGAACCGTACCTCGCATTGCAGCATCGGCTCGACCGTGACACCTCGGGCGTGCTGCTTCTCACGAAAGACCAGCGCGCGAACGCGGGCGCCACCGCGATGTTCGCGGAGAAGCGGGCGCAGAAGACGTACCGCGCGCTCGCCACCGGTGGCACCGTGGGCGCGGAGCAATGGTCGGTCGAGAACCACCTCGGCGTCGTCGGTCGCGTGGGGAAGGCGAGCAAGTTCGGGGCGGTGCGCAGTGGCGGCGATCCGGCGCAGACGAGCTTCCGGTTGCTCGAGCGGCTGCATGGCGGCTGGCTCGTCGAGGCGCAACCGCACACCGGGCGCACGCACCAGATCCGCGTGCACCTGGCCGAGGCCGGGCATCCGATCTTCGGTGACGGACTCTACGGCGGACCGATGCAATTGCGCACCACGCGCGGCGAGTGGCGGCCGGTGCCGCGGGTGCTGCTGCATGCCGTGCGACTCGATTTCCCGCATCCGGTCACGGGCACGACGATCGAGGTGCAGAGCGCGGTGCCGGCGGATTTCGCCGGGTGCGTGGAGCTGTTGCGTTGAGCGTAACCGGGGCCGGACGGGACGCGTCGGTCGGGAGGGCGGTGAAGGCGCGAAGGAACGGCTCGCCTCGGCGCTGTCGGTTCGGCCAACGTGGCGGCATGCGAGCGCGCGCGATTCTCCTGGGCGTCCTGGTTATCGTCACCAGCTTGGCCGCGGCCGAGCCGGTCTGGCAGCCGTTGCAGTGGCACGGCGAGGAGGCGCGGGTCTCCAATCACGACGGCGTGCGCGCCGTGATTTCGTTGGCCCGGGCGCGGTTGATCTACCTCGGCGCGAGCGACGGTTCGCTCAACCTGCTCGATGCTCCGGTGCCCGCCGCGAAACCGGCCAACGCAAGCGACTCGCCGGACTGGGGCGGCCATCGTTTCTGGCTCGGACCGCAAAAACGTTGGGTCTGGCCCGCACCGATCGAGTGGGAGCACGCGGCGGCGTCCGAGGTGAGCGAGCGCGATGGCGTGCTCGTCGTGGCGCATCAGCGCAAGGATCCCGCCTACCCGGCGCTCGTGCGCGAGTACGCGTGGGACGGCGCGCGGCTGCGGTGCACGGTGCGGTGGAAGAGCGACGGCCGCCCGTATTTCGGCATGCACGTGGTGGCGGTGAACACGCCCTTTGCGATCACCGCGCGGCGCGTGGTCTGGGACGAGGTGCCCGAGGGCATCGTCGATGTCCAGATGACCGGCGCTGTCGTGCACGGACTGCTCAAACATCCGGCCATCACCGCGACGGGCGAGACGGTGAGTGTCGTCGCCGGCCGCCAGATGGCGAAGGTCGGTTTCGTGGTGCAGACGCTCGCGGTCGAGCGCCCGCAGGGCTGGCGGCTCGCCGTCCATCCCGGACCGCACACGGGCCTTGCGCTCGAGTCACCGGACAAAGGTTACCTGAGCCAGGTGTGGGTGGGCGATGCGACGGTCCCCCTGGCGGAGCTCGAACAGCTCACGCCGTATCTGCTCGGCGATGCCGAGGGCAGTTGCTCGAGCACGATCTACATCGAGGCCACGCCGCCGCGGCGCTGAGGCGCCGCGGCCGCGACGGTATTACGGACCCGCTGCGCGCGCCCGTTTGAAGTAGTAGGCGACGCCGGCGGCGTAGCCGTCGCTGAATTTCCGATAGCTCTCGCCTCCCTCCATGTACTCGGAGCCGAGAAGGTTGAAACGTTTCCAAAGCTCCTTTGCGACCTCCTTGGGTTCGACACCGATGCCATTGAAGTTCTCGGCGGTTTTGAGCGCAAACGCCTCGGCCTGCGCCAAGACATCTTCATAGGGCAGGCCTTCGAGCGAGAACGCCGAAACCGACCAGATGGAGGATTCGACGCCGACCAGATAACCGACGGCGTAACTCAGCGCGTTCGGAATCGCCTCGACGATCGCTTCCTCGAGCGCGCCGTTTTCGCCGGTGGAGAGTGTGGACGTGACGGCGTACGTCGTGGGATCGATGGCGAGCCAGCCCCAGAGCGGTTCGCCACCGAAGTCGACCGGGTTCTTGCAGAAGAGCAGCACCTCGGGGCCGGACTTCACTCGGGAGATGACGGAGTCGGGGAAACCCTTTGTCTTGAGATCGGCGGCGAAACGGCCGCGGTTCTTGGGCGAGACGACGATGAAGTCGTCGGGAGACTTCCAGAAATCCATGACGGAGCGGGCGCCGGTCGCACGACCTTCGAAGCCGGTCGCGGTGAGTCCGCTCATTAGGCGGAACGAGTTGCACGCGGCGGGATCGCCGGCGAGGAGCGCATCGCTTTGGCGCAGATCGAGCGATTGGTGGAGCTTGCCATCGGGCGAGGAGGCAAGGGTGGCGATGAGCACGCGCGGTGCGGTGGCACGCGAGCGGGCGACGCCGAGGCTTGTGGCGGCGTTTTCCTCCCAACGCGTCTGCGCGGTGAGGAACTTCGCGAGGCGCGTGCGGTTGAGCCAACGCGCGATGGAGCGGTGGTTCGGCGCCTCGGCGGTCTTGCTCGCGGCGAAAGCCTGCGCGAGCGCGGTGGCGGAGTCGGCAGGCAGATCCGGCGCGGCGATCGCGATGCTGTGGCAGGTGCCAGCGAGCGGTGCGGGCCCGAGCTCGCGTTCGAGAACGCGCACGCGTTGGCCGGGCGGGCGGATCTCGATGATTTCGCGGACAGGTGTCCATTCACCGGTTTTGATCCCGAGCTTGCCGTCGACGGTGCCTTCGGGGCCGACGAGTTGGAGACGGAGCTCCGGTTCCTTGGCACCGACTTCGTAGAAGAACGCGTCGATCGCGTCGCGCGAGAGCGCGGCGGTTGGGAACGAGCCGCTCCAGAGGGTGAACTTCCGCTCGCCGCCGGCGTCGCCGCCGCCGAGTGCGCTGGCCATGTTGCCGACCTGGGCGGCGGCGGTCGAAGCGGTGGGTTTGCAGGCGACGACGATCGTGATGGTGGTGGATGTGGGCGCGGGTTTTACGGCGGCGGGCGCAGCCGCAGTGATGAGCGCGGCTGAGTCGGCGTCGCGCGTGCCGAACGGCACGGCCCAGGTGCCCTGCGGGGTCGAGAGGAGCGGGATTTGCGCGGGGAGGTCGCCGGCTGGAATTCGCTCGCGCAGGCGTTGTTTGCCGCCGTCGGAGAGGGCGGCTTGTTGCGGCGTGGCGGCGAGGTTGCGCGCGGCGTACCACTGGCGCGCCAGGTCGGCGAGGTCGGCGAGCGAGCCGGCGTGTTGCGTGAGCACGGCTTCGGGGCTGAGCGACGCGGCCCAGGGTTTTTCGGCGGAGGATTCCACTCGCAGCGCGGCGAGGGTCTTCCAGAGAGCGGCTTCGTCGGCGGCAAGGAGTTGCTTCCATTCCTGCGCGCCGGCGGCGGTGAGCGTGGGCGGCTCGAGCGCGGCGGGGATCGTGGCGCCGCTTTCGTCGATGGTGGGCGTTGCCGACTTGGCGTCGCGGGCGAGGTGTTTGAAGGCGCCGGCCTTCACACGCTCTGCCACCAATTTCTCGATGCGCACCGCGGTATTGCGGTCGTCGAGCGTGGGATAGTTCGGACGGCGTGCGACGAGGAACGACTCGGCGGCGGGCAACGTGGTCGCGAGCGGCGCGGTGACGCGCGCGAGCTCGCGGCCGTGGAAGGCGAGCACCCACTCGCCCTCGGCCGGCGGCACGAAGAGCAACGCGCCACGGCGTGCCGCGCCATCGGGCACAACGCTGCCTGCGGGAAAGCCGAAGAGCAGTCCGGCGGTCGCGGAATCGACGCGGCGTGGCTTGTCCTTCTGCGAAGGGTCGGCGGCGAAGTTGCCCAGACCTTTCTTGGCGGCGGCGTTGGCTTGTTCGCCGACTTTGCGCGCCTGGACCGGCGCATCGGGATCGATGAAGGGCGCGCCGGGTTCGGCGACGCGGACGAGGACGAAGTGGTTGCCGAGGTCGGTCGAGAACTTGTCCTCGGCGTCGACGATCGTCACGTCGGCCACGAGCATCGGCTTGTCGAGGCCGGACTCCTTGCCGGCGAGGGCGAGGCCGTTGACGGTGATCGCGATTCCGTCCTGCGAATCGACCGGCGTAGTGGAAATGTACGGCGGCAGCGGCGCGGCGAAGGGAAGGACGACGTCGGTGGTCTTCGTCTCGACGAAGAGCGCGGCGGGGGCGGCGGCGAGTGCGGCCGGCACGCAGTAGAGCTGCTGGAAGCGGTTGTGCGAACCCGGCGCGAGCGAGGCCGGGCGGTAGAGCCCGCCGGGAAGGGCGTCGGTGAGCGGCGCGAGCGGCGTGGAGAGCGGGCCTTTGTCGGTGCCGAGCAGGAGATCGAAGCTCGCGGCGGGTTGGACGTTGAGCAGTGCTTGCACCTGCGAATCGAGGCCGAGCTGGACGGAGCGGAAGAGGTTGCCCTTGCCCGGAGCGGTGCCGGCGACCGGTTCGGGCGAGTCGGTCGCGCCGAGCAGATGCAGCGCGAACGACTCGGAGAGCTGCGCGGTGGCCCGCGTGGGAAGCGCGGTGAGCGCGGCGGGACGCGTGGCAACCGGACCGACCAGCGCGAGATCGAAGTGGCCGTAGGCGGTGTCGTAGAAATGCAGCGACGCCTGTTGGAGATTCGTGCCCTGCACGAGGAACACGAGCCGGCCGGAGAGCGTGGCGCCCGGCTGTACGAGCAGCGACGGGTCGTC
>DATGXA010000035.1:0-3521 GCA_035299125.1 Opitutaceae bacterium | reverse complement strand
AGCGAGCCCGAGCCGATGCCGGTGTTGCCCGGGAGCATGCCGATGGTGAGGCGCTTGGCTTCCCAGTTCGGCACAGCGGTGGAGGCGCCGGAGAGCTGCTGGGTGGTCTTGATGACGCCGCTGATGTTGTTGGTGCTGTAGAGGGTGAGCTTCGCGTTGGGCGAGCGGTAGTTGATCGTGAGCTGGCCGTTGGTGTTGATCGGCTGGCCGGCGACGACGAGCACGACTTCGCCGGTGACGTCGATCGTGCTCACGTTGGCCAGATCGGTGACGGCGAGGTAGGTCTTGCTGTTGTCGGAGAGACCGACCGAAACGGTGCTGCCGGACCGGACGACGACGGGGCTGCCGGCGTCGTTGCAGTCGGCGAGTTTGCCGTTCATGCGGAACTGCGTGTTCTCCTTCGCGCTCGTGGGGAGGACGTGGATCCAGCCGTCCTGCGGTGCGGCGGCGGGGGGAATGACGGGCTCGATGGTGAGCGCGAGGTCGTGCCGGACGAGGCCGGCCTTGTAGGTGACCGGGTCGGCGATCTTGTCGTCGGGGTCGTCGATCTTCGCGAGGATCTCGTAGGGCGGGCTGGCGTTGGTGGCGGTCTTGACGGTGGGCGCGGGGGTGGCGGCGGAGGAGCCGGTGGCAACGGTGCCGAAATAGCTGCCGTTGCTGAGGTTCAACGCGCCGTTCTCGGCGCTGAGCGTGCCGACGATGGGCTTGTTGTCGCGGTTTTGCGGACTCGGCGCGAGGTTGTTCTCGCTGCGGTAGCTGTCGACCGTCACGCCCACCTGCGTGGGGCTGATGGCGGAGTCGCCGTGGCTGCCGGCCTGGAGGGTCTTGAGCGCGATCCAGCCGGCGAACGCGCTGGCGGTGCCGGCGGAGGTCTGGCGCTCGAAGACGACCTCGACGGCGCGCTCGCCGCTTGTGGTGGCGCCGTCGTTGGCGACCCAGCCGCGCGAGGAGACGGTGTAGCGGGTGCCGTTCTTTTTCACGACGACATCGTAGCCGCCGCGGCGTCCGGCGAGCGAACCGCTGTCGGCGCCGAACGTGCGGGTGTACGAGCTGCCGTGCTGCCGCCAGGGCGAGTCGTTGGCGGCGAAGGCATCGGCGAGGATGGTGGGCGTGGCGCGATCGACGCCGGTCTCGGCGAGGGCGAAGGCGGCGGCGTTGAGATAGGAACGCTCGGCGTTGCGGTGCTCGCTGAGCGCGGTGCCGATGAGCGCGGCGAGGCCCAGCAGCAGGACTGAGCCGAGGACGAGGACGAGAAGAAGCGCGGAGCCGCGACGATTCGGGATCATGGCGGGTCAGCTGTTGATGTTGCGGAGCTGGACGAGCGCGGAAGTGAAGGGCGCGTTGGTGCCGGTGGTGAGGCCGGCGGCCTGACGGGCGGTGGCGAGCGGCGCGAGTTCGAGCCGGACGGCGCGCACCTCGGAGGCCGTGGTGGTCGTCACGCCGGAGCGGTTCGCGTAGGCGAAGTGCGAGGTTTCGCTGCCGTTGGTGCGGAGTTCGGCCATGACGACCTTGGTCTCCGCCGTGCCGCCGGAGATGGTGACTCGGCGGATGAGATTGTTGCCCTGGAAAAAGTACGCGATCTGGCCGGTGTGGCCAGTGGCGTACTCGACGAACTCGCCGGCGAGCGCCTGCGGGTCGGACTGGGTGACCTTGGTGAGGGCGCGGAGATCGAAGGCGATGCGCTCCTGCGCGACGCGTGTGCGGGCGTTGAGCGCGACGGCATCGGAGAGGCCGTACATCGAGCGATTGATGGAGAGGAAGACGCTCAGGGCGGCGGCGACGACCATGAGCAGCACGGTCGACGCGACCATGATCTCCACGAGGGTGAAACCGTGGCGGTTGTTTTTCATCGGCTGTGGGGAGCGGGGCTCAGGTGGCAGCCGATTCGGCCGTGAGGATGCCGTATTTCGCGAAATACGAGTAGGCGCTGATGGAGGCGGCGTGGCCGGCCTGCACCCAGGAGACGGTGACGACGACCTTGACCATCGAGCCGGACACATCGGCCGCGGCGGCGTCGACGGTGCGCGTCCACTGGAACGAGCGCACGCCGGTGCCGGTGAACGCGGGATCGGTTTCGGCGCCCGAGGTGAAGCTCGCCGAGGAGAGCTTCGAATTGAGATTGGTGAAGGTGAGCGCGCGCATCTCCTCCAGCTTCTGGTTGAGCACGGCGACCGCGCGGGTGCGGGTCTTCGCGGCGGCGACAACCGAGCTGACGTGGACAACCGCGGAGAGCGCGGCGCCGAAGACGAGCACGAGGACGAACATCGCGAGCATGACCTCGAGGATGGTCAGGCCGGCGCGGGATTGACGACTGAGTAGGGAGCGGTGGGTGGGCTTCATCTGACGGTACGAAGGGGCCGAATAGTCGGCGGAACGGCTTCGCATCGAGAGGTGCGTGCGCGACATCGTTGACCGGTGGCGACGTGAGTGGGCGTGGCCGGCGTGGCGAACTGGAGTTGGAGGTGAGGAGGTGGTGTGGGCTGGCTGCATCAGGCGGAATGGGCGACGGATGGTGCGTCACCCTTTCGGGCTAGTGTAGCTGGCCCGGGCGGAAACAAGGGTATGCCGCCGGTCTGGATCTGGGGTGTTGCCCCCGTCCGGACAGCGTCCGGCGCGGCGTAACCGCGCGATGGATTTTGAGGCGTTCTTCGGGTTGGCGGAACCTGATCGGAAGCGAGCGCGCGGACGCGTTGTCCCGAGTTTACACGACAGACGGCGAGACCGGAGCGCGGAGGCCGGTTCGCATGTGCGATCCCGCCATGCGCCGCCGGCCGCGATCACCGGCTGCTCACCGTGGCGCTACTTTGAACGCGACGAGCCGGCGCACGGTGTCGACCTGCGCCAACGAGGAGACCGGGAAACGGATGCTCCGGCCCTCGACGTAGGGCTTCGCTTCCTCGATGAGGCGTTTGGTGGAAACGGGCAGATCGCCGGCCAACGCCAGGATCACGGCGCGTTCGCCGAGCACGACCGATGCCTCGAAGTCGCCTTTGCGCGGGATCAGGTAGACCAGCGTGCGCGCCTTGTGCTTGAGCAGGCACACGTGGCCGAACTCGAGCTTCGTGGGCTTCCACTCCTGCTTCAGCCCGGGGAAATCGAACTCGAGATCCTCGATGAGCAACCGCCAGGCGGAGGCCGTCGGCCCGAGGGCGGTGGTCAGTGCGGCGGCGGAGGGAGCCTTGGTGGCGGCGGGCTTCTTCATCGGATCGGAGTGCGCAGAGAGCTGTCATGCCGTGCGCGGGGTGGCAAGCTGCGCGCCCGCGCGTCGTTGTTTTGTGGAGGGAACGGATTCCGCGCTTGCTCACGCCCGCGACGCGGCGGCACGTTTCGCAGTTTCCTCCCACGCGATGACCAAACCGACCTGCCCGGCCTGTTCCCTCGAAGACGTGCTCAGCCACCCCGACCATTGGGAGTGCTCCACCTGCGGCCACGAGTGGCCCAAGGAAGTTGCACCCGAGGCGCCGCGGATCGTGAAGGACGCCAACGGCACGCCGCTCGTCGACGGCGACACGGTGGTGCTC
>DATGXA010000034.1:0-14601 GCA_035299125.1 Opitutaceae bacterium | reverse complement strand
AACGGCGGCCAGTCGCCGAGCAGTTCGGTGCGAGCGGCGGCGAGCGGCGGTTCGTCGCCGGCGAGCCAGAGCGCGAGCGCGGGGCGGAGATTTTCCGGCGCGGCCTCGACCCACGGCAGATGGCGGACGGCGGCGTAGGCGAGGGCGCGATAGAAACGGCGATCGCGCGAGCCGAAGCGTTTGTCGCGCCCGAGGCGTTGCTGGAGCAACGCGGGAAAGTTGCGCTCGCGGCGCGCGGCGGGGGCAAGTTCGCGGAAGAGTTCGCCGAAGATGGCGAGCTGGCGCTGCGCGCGGGCCGAACCGGGGGCGGCGGGGGATGGTTCGGCGGGCGAGGGCATCGGGGAGGCGGAATACGGAGAAGGTGATGGGTTATGGGGGATCGGTGATGGGCGGGGGTAGGCGAGAAGTCGTTTTCTCCAAGACCTATCATCCATCACCCATGACCCATGACCGCTTGCCGGCGAACGACGCCCCAACGGGGATGTTCAGAACTTGAACACCTCGAGCTGCACGCGGAACTGGAAGCCGGACTCGCGGCGCTGGCCTTGTTGAAACGCGACCTGGTACTCGATCGACCAGAGGTTGCGGAAGTTTTGGCGGAGGCCGTAGACCTGCTCGTAGAACTGGCTCTCGATGGCGTCGTAGCGCCAGAGACCGGTGACGGTGAAGCGCTCGTTGAGGCGGACGGAGAGGGCGGCGTTGTACTCCTCGAGTTCGTCGCGGAGGAACTGCGTGCCGAAGCGCGCAGTCCAGAACTGCGAATCGGTGATGGTCACGCCGGAGTTGAACTCGTCGAGGCGGCTGTTGTGCGGATTGAAGCGCTGGTAGGCGTCGAAGCGGATCCACGCGGCGGGGAGCAACGCGATGTCGGCGTGCACATCGGAGGTGCGGGCGTACGGGGCGACGAGGCGGTTGAAGTGCCGGTCCTGAGCGAGGGTGAGGATGATGAGGTCGCGCACGCCGCCCTTGCCGTCGCGGGTTTGGAGGCGTTGTTCGAGACCGAAGCGCAGGGTGTTGATCTCGCGGAGATCGTCGAGGTAGCGGATGTCGGCGAGGTCGATCGTGGGCAGGCGCGTCGAGAAGACGGTGCGGTCGATGTCGGGGATGAACTGGCGGCCCTTCTCGGCGTCGGGGATGAAGCGGTATTGGACGAACGGCTCGATGAGGTGGCGCAGGCCGTCGATGCCCCAGCGCTCGTTCTTGTACTCGAACTGGCCGAACGCGCGGCCGCGCAGATCGCCACCGAACTGCCCGAGCACGCGGGTGTAGGTGTCGCGATCGCCGAGCGGCGAGAAGTAATGCGAGAGGCGCGTGCCGACGACGGGCGTGGCGGTGAGCCACGGGGTGAGCGCGGTCGGGCGTTCGAGGCCGTAGTAGGCGTCGAAACGTTCGCTGGAGAGCTCGGGCGAGATGGTCGACGCGTCCTCGCGCAGCACGACGAACCCGACGGAGCCGCGCTCGATCACGCCGGCGCCGATGGGCGTGGCGAGCAGGTCGGCGCGGAGCTCGGGCACGCGGCGCTGGGTGATCTGGAAGTCGTTCGGCTGTGCGCGGACAAAGGCGGAGGCGAGGTAGTTGTCGCCGGCGTAGTCGAGTTCGAAGAACGTTTCCGGCTGCTGGTTGCGGCCGAAGCGCTGGCGGGCGAAATCGCGGATGACCTCGGAGTCGCTCCAGTAGGCGAGTTGGCCGATGAACGTGAGGTGATCGCCGTAGGTCTGAAGGTGGCGCCAGTCGATGTAGCCGCGGTTGCGGCCGATCTGCTCGCCCTCGATGTCGAGGCCGCGCGTCGCGGTGTTGCCGAGGTCGTAGATCCAGCCGGAGCGGAGGTTGCCGAAGAAGGAACTCTCGCCGCGCTGCGTGTCGTAGGCGGCGGCGGGGCCGAGGATGAGGCCGCGTTTGCTGTAGAGGCCGAGCTCGGGGCCGAACTTCACGCCGTTGGCGACGGGGGCGAGCGCGGTGACGTCGACAAACGCGCCGAGCGAGCTGCGGAAACCGGCGCGGATATCGGTGTCGAGCGGCGGGGTGTCGAGTCGTTGGCTGAAGACGGGCAGCGGGATGAGCGGGATGGGCCCGAGCCGGAGGTGCGCGCTGTGGGCGCGGAAGCTCTTACCCTGGATGAAGTCGAGCGAGCCGGCGCGGAGCATCGGGCTGAGCGTGCCCGGTTCGCCGTAGGTGAGGGTGGCGTCCTTGAGCGTGAACTCCTGGATGTTGCCCTCAAGTTCGCGGCCTTGGAGGTAAAGCGGGTAATAGCCGGCGCGGGTGTTTTGGAGGCGGACCTTGCCGTCCTCGAGCGAATAGGTGCCCTCGTCGGCGACGAGGCGGATGTCGCCGCGGGTGAGGACGATGTGGCCGCGCGCGTGGGCCTGCTTGGTCTGGTCGTTGTAGCGGATCTCGTCGGCCGTGAGGGTGAGCTCGCCATAGGTGAGGCGCGCGTCGAGCACGACCATCTCCTTGGTGTTGTAGTCGAACTCGATGGGCTTGTCGGTGGCTGACGCCAGATCGAGCGCGGCGCGGTCGGCGGCGAGGGCGCGCACGAGGGCGAGCAGAGCAGCGGAGGAGGCGAGGAGGGTTTGGCGAAGCTTCACGCGGCCGGCAGCAAAGAGGGAAGGCCGGCGCGGTGCAACTCCACGAATCGGAGGCGCGGAGGTGCGAAACACGGCGCAGGCAAGCCGGCGTTCTGCGCCTGCGGCCGGAGCGATAGAGTGTGTGCTCCCGCGCGATTCTGGTTGGTGCCGCGAGCTGACGGTTGCCGGTTGGGCGGGACGGCTGGGCCCGCCGCCCTTACGGACGGCTCGGAGCGCCGCCCCTACCTCAGAGCGCGGAACACGCGAAGAGCATGTCAGAACACGCGCCGCCGGGGACGTTGTGCGGGTGGCTCGGGGAGCGAGTGCCAGTCTTCGACCGGCTGCTGCATGTGCCGGCTGGCTGGTTCCGCATAGTCGGCGTCCACCCACAGGAAGGGCTCTTCGAGGTACAGCGTGTACGGAATAGTATCGGGGCCCTCGTACTCTCCTTCGCTGTCACCGGAAAACGCTTCCGTGGGAGTGCTGTTGAAGGCGTTGGCCGAGAAGTCCGTGGCTTCCTCAGGATCGAGAGGTTCCCCGCGAATGCCTGCTTCCGATATCTCCTGCTCGTCGCCGGGTTCGTCGGGAGAAATCTGCTCCGACTCGGCGGGGTTGAGCCCGCGGAGGGTTCGGTACTCGCGATCGATTTCTTCCTGCCGCTTGGCGAGCCGACGACGGTCATCCTCCCATTCTTCTCTCGCGCGATCGACATCGAACTGATCCGAGTCCCGGGGCTGCTCCCCCTCGGGATCCTCGATCTCGTTGTCGGGGTCGTAGCAGAACTGGCAATCCCACGCGAAACGGCTGCGCGCGAGCAGCGCTCGAGCCGCCTGGACGACCTGAGATAGCTGGGCCATGTCGCACGGGCGGCGGAGGACGACCCAAGCCGAGGTCGGATAGATGCGCACATGGCCCCAACCCCGTTGGAGCACGGCGGCGACCGCGGCGTGGAGCTGCGTTTTCATCCAGAGTTGTTCGCGTCTCGGCGGCGCAGGATCCTCGCCGAAGACGGCGGCGCGGTCCTCGACACCTTCCGGCAGCGGCGCCGGAGCCGCGGCACGCGGCAGGGAGGCGTAATCGTCTCTCCGATATTCGCACGCCAACAGGCGCAACGGGGCGAGCGGGCGCGGTTTTTCCCGGACGAAAAGATCCTCGTCGACCCAGCCGAGCGCGGCGTTGAGATCGCGGAGCTCCTCGGTCATCACCTTGCAGTGGGGAGCGGTGACCTCGCGCAGACTTGGCCCGTTGAGCAGCACTTCGACTGCAAGGCCGCGTTCGCGCCAAAGCTCGAGGCTGTGCAGTTGCCGCATCCGGGCGACGGGCGCGAGGTCGAGGAAATGCTCGCCGGCGAGGCGAAGCTTTCGCACATGCTGCAACGCCGCGAGCGGACTGAGGTCGGTGAACGGGCCGGCGAGGTCGAGCTCGCGCAGGTCAGCGAAACGTTGCACACCGCGCAGGTCGGCGACGGCGCCGATGGTGAGCGTCTGTAACTCGGGGGCCGCGGGGAAGACGCGGAGCGACGGCAGCGGGGTGTTGGCCTCGAACGCCGGCGCGAGGACGAGCGAGCGGACGGCCGGCAACGCCACCACCTCCTGCCAGATGAGGAGGTTGCCGCGGAAGGTGACTTCTCGCAGCCGGGGCAGTCGGTTGAGGACGCCGAGGCCCGTCGGCCACGGGCAGGCGACGGTGAGCGTGAGCGACTCGAGCTCGCCCAACGAGCCGAGCGCCGAGAAATCGGCGAGGGCGCCGGTGGAGAGTGTGAGCCGCGCGAGCCGGGGCAGTGCGGCGAGCGCGGCGAGCGTGGTTCCCTCGAGCGTCAGGCTGACCGCGGTGATCTGCGGCAGAAAACGCAGCAAGGATAGATCGCGGACAGGGCGGGGCGGGCCGAAACCATTTTCGAGCGCGAGGATTTCGTCCCAGAATTCCTCGACCAGGTCGAGGTCGGCGGCCTCGATCCGCGGCTCGAAGTGGAGTTGGCGCGCGCGACGAGCGAAATCGGCCTGCGCCGCCTTGAGCGTCTTGGCGGAGCCGAAGCCTTTGCGGTACTCGGCGCGGCCGCGCAGTTGGTTGAGCAGCAGTTCGACGGGATAGAGCTCCTCGCCCGTGCGGGCGGGCGCCGACACCCAGCGGCGGAGTTCCTCGACTGATTGCATAGCGATGGTAACCGGCGGCACGTTGAGCGTTTGAGTGTGGCTTTTCAATACGCAAGCTTGGCGTGACGGGGATTTCCGGTGCGCGGGGTGCGAGTCGGTGGCGCGGTTGGCGCGGCGCTTGCGTCGGCCGCAGTCGCGCGAATACTTCCGCACACACAAACGCATGAGCGCCAAAACCGCCGCCGGCAGCAGTACCCCCCTCCAACTCCTCCTGCGGGCCCAGCTCGCCGAGCCGCATTCGTACCTCGGCATGCATCCCCAGTCACGGGGCAAGGAGCGCGGCGTGGCGGTGCGGGCGTTCCTGCCGCAGGCGGTCGAGTGCGAGGTGGTGGACCGCACGACGAAGCCCGAGCGTTGCTACCCGATGGCGCGGATCGCGCCGGAGGGCGTGTTCGAGGTGTTCGTCGCCGACCGCGCCGACGTTTTCCGTTACCAGTTGCGCGCGACGCTCACTTCCGGCGAGGTCCGGCAGTTCTCGGATCCGTATTCGTTCCTGCCGACGATCAGCGAGCACGACCTCTACCTGTTCAATCAGGGCAACGAGCACTTCATCTACAAGAAACTCGGGGCGCACGTGCGCGAGATCGAGGGCGTGCCGGGCGTGACGTTCGCCGTGTGGGCGCCGGCGGCGGCGCGCGTGTCGGTGGTGGGCAATTTCAACCACTGGGATGGCCGGGCGCATCCGATGCGGCCGCTCGGCGGCTCGGGCGTGTGGGAGGTTTTCATCCCCGGGCTGGGCGAGGGGGAGATCTACAAGTTCGAGCTTCGCTCGCAGGGCGGATCGATCTTCCTGAAGACCGATCCGTACGGCACGTATTTCGAGGCGCCGCCGAACAACGCCTCGATCGTCTGCAACACCCGCCGTTACCAGTGGGGCGATGCCGAGTGGCTCGCCCAGCGCGCGCAGCAACCCACGATCGACCGGCCGATGTCGATCTACGAGGTGCACCTCGGTTCGTGGAAACGTATCGTCGAGGACGCCAACCGCCCGCTCTCGTACCGCGAGATCGCGCCGCTGCTCGCCGACCACGTGCTCGAGATGGGCTTCACCCACGTCGAGCTCATGCCGCTCGCGGAACATCCGTTCGACGGCTCGTGGGGTTATCAGGTGACGGGTTTCTTCGCGCCCACGCACCGCTACGGCACGCCGGAGGATTTCCAGTTCTTCGTCGACTACCTGCACCAGCGCGGCATCGGCGTGATCCTCGACTGGGTGCCGGCGCATTTCCCGCGCGACAGCTTCGCGCTGCCGATGTTCGACGGCACGCACCTGTACGAACACGCCGACCCGAAACAGGGCGCGCATCAGGACTGGGGCACCTTGATCTTCAACTACGGCCGCCACGAGGTGCGCTGCTTCCTCGTCGCCAACGCCCTCTCCTGGCTCGACCGTTTCCACCTCGACGGCCTGCGCGTCGACGCCGTGGCGTCGATGCTCTACCTCGACTACTCCCGCAAGGACGGCGAGTGGATCCCCAACAAGTTCGGCGGGCGCGAAAACCTCGAGGCGATCGAATTCCTCAAGCAGGTCAACGGCCTCGTCCACCACTACTATCCGGGCGTGCTGATGATCGCGGAGGAATCGACCGCGTTCGCCGGCATCACCAAGCCCGTGCAGGACGGCGGCATCGGTTTCGACCTGAAGTGGAACATGGGCTGGATGCACGACACGCTGCGTTTCTTCCAGAAGGAGCCCATCCACCGGAAGTGGCACATGAACGACCTCACCTTCGGCATGCTCTACCAGTATTCCGAAAACTTCGTGCTCTCGTTCTCCCACGACGAGGTCGTGCACGGGAAGGGTTCGCTGCTCCTGAAGATGGCCGCCTGGCACATCCCGGACAAGGCTTCCAACCTCCGCGCCCTCTACGCGCACCAATGGATGTGGCCCGGCAAGAAACTGCTCTTCATGGGCAGCGAGTGGGGCCAATCGCGCGAGTGGGCCTACGACCGCAGCCTCGACTGGCACCTGCTGCAGTACATCGACCACGCCGGCATCCGCACCCTCGTGCGCGATCTCAACCAACTCTACCGCAACGAGCCCGTGCTCGGCTTGAACGACCTCGATCACCAGGGCTTCCGCTGGATCGCCGCCTGGGACTCCGACAACTCCGTGCTCGCCTACCTGCGCCACAGCGAGCGCCACCCCGACGAACTCATCGTCGTCGTCGGCAACTTCACGCCGATCACGCGTCGCAACTACCGCATCGGCGCACCGCGCCCGGGCTTCTGGCGCGAGATCCTCAACTCGAACTCCGACTACTATGGCGGCGGCGGCGAGGGCAACGGCGGCGGTGTCATGGCCCAACCGGTGCCGTGGGACGGCTACAACGACTCGCTCGAACTCACGCTGCCCGCCATGTCGACGACCGTCTTCAAGTGGCGGAAGGAAGGCTGAGGCGGCGCGATCCGGCCGAGGAACCTGCCGCGAAGGACTTGAGCCGAGCGGTTTGACCGCGCGCTGGTTATGCGCCGGCGGCGCGGATTCACCGGTTTGATCGGCGGCGTGAAGTTGCGAAATGCAGGCGCCTGTCTTCCCTGCGGCGCATGCGAAAAACTTGGCGACTCGCAACCTTGGTGACAACGACCGCGCTCGCGCCTGCGCTGCATGCCGCGACGGGGGCGGCCGCCGCAGATTTCCCGCTGCCGTTGCCGGCCTACGGTGACGCCGGTGTGGGGAACCTGTGGCAGGTGCTCGCCGGCCGCGTCGCGGCGGAACCGTTCAACCTCGTCGCGTCATTCATCTTCCTCGCCGCGATCGTGCATACGTTCTTCGCCGCGAAGATCCGGCACTTGGCGCATGTCGTCGAGGAACGCCACTCCGCGCGCTTGGCGCGGCGGGCGGAACAGGCGGGGGATTCCGACAACGACGGCGTGCCCGACGAAGTGAGCTTCCCGGGGCAGATCCTGCATTTCCTCGGCGAGGTTGAGGCGGTGTTCGGCATCTGGGTGATCGCGCTCGCCGGCGCGATCGTCTGGTTCAAGGGCCTCGACACGGCGATCCACTATGTGGGCACGCAGGTGAACTACACCGAGCCGCTTTTCGTGGTCGTGATCATGACGCTGGCCGCGACGCGCCCGGTGCTGCTGCTGGCCGAGCGCTGCCTGCGGGCCGCGGCGGGATTGGCCGGCGCGACACCGGCGGCTTGGTGGGCGGCGATACTCACGCTCGGGCCGGTGCTCGGGTCGTTCATCACCGAGCCCGCGGCGATGACGATCTCCGCGCTGCTGCTCGGCCGGCAGTTCTACGCGCTCAAGCCCGGCGCGCGGCTGAAGTACGCCACGCTCGGTCTGCTCTTCGTGAACATCTCGGTGGGCGGCACGCTCACGCATTTCGCCGCGCCGCCTGTGCTGATGGTCGCCGCGCCCTGGAAATGGGACCTCGCGTTCATGTTCACCCATTTCGGCTGGAAGGCGCTCGTCGGCATCGTGGTGGCGAATGCCGCCTATTTCCTGGTCTTCCGGCGCGAGCTGCGCGCGTTGCGCGTTGCGGCTTCGGCGGAGACGAAGCCGGGTGCGCCAGTACCGGCATGGATCACCGCGGTGCATGTGGCGTGTCTCGGTTTCACGGTGTGGATGGCGCACTATCCGGCGTTGTTCATTGGCGGCTTCCTATTCTTCCTGGCTTTCGCGCAAGCCACGGCGCACCACCAGGATCGCGTCGACCTGCGGCCGGCGTTGCTCGTCGGCTTCTTCCTCGCGGGACTCGTGAACCACGGAGGCGTGCAGGGCTGGTGGATCGAGCCGATCCTCACGCGGCTCGGCGAGTTGCCGCTCTTCCTCGGCGCGACGTTCCTCACCGCCTTCAACGACAACGCCGCGATCACGTACCTCGCCACACTGGTGCCCGGGTTTTCCGACGCGCTGAAATACGCGGTTGTCGCCGGTGCGGTCACGGGCGGCGGTCTCACCGTGATCGCCAATGCTCCGAATCCCGCCGGCCAGTCGATCCTCGCGCGCCATTTCCCGGAGGGCATCTCGCCGCTCGGTCTCGCGCTCGGCGCGCTCGTGCCCACGGCGATCGTCGGTGCGGCGTTCGTGCTACTCTGAGCGGCGCCGCTCCGGCAGCTCTTGCCGCAAAAAAAGGGCGCCGCGTACGGCGCCCTTCTCGTGGAAGCGAAGTGAAACGCGTGCGGCGCGCGGTGTTCAGCGCAACGACACTTCGACGACGTAGCGGTCCGTCTGCCCGGGCTCGACGATATGGACGCCGAGGTTGTTGCCCGGCGCGTTCGGCGGCCCCATCCACGGCTCGACACAGAAGAACGGCGATTCCGGCTTCTCCGACCAAGTGAGCACGGCGGAGCCGGCGGGTGGTGTCTTGCCGGTGCCGATGCGCAGCGTGATCTTGTTGCCGGTGGTGCGCTCGGTCACGACCGCATCTGTGCCGGCGAGGTCGAGATGGATGGTGTCGATGAGGGCGGGATTCGTGAGCTTCTCCTCGGCTGTGAGGTGCGGCTGGTCGACGAGTTTGCCGGTGGTGAGGTCTTGTTTCGCGATCCGGCGCGAGGGGATGCGCACGGTGTAGTCGTTGCGCGTGAGGCCTTCGGACCACGGCACGGTGAAGTAGAAGTGGTGGCCCGCGCTCCACGGAATCGGCGTGCGCCCGAGATTGCGCAGGGCGAGCTCGACGTAGAAGCCGAGCGGCTCGAACCGGTAGTCGACGGTGAACTCGTAGTCGTACGGATAACTTTCCTTCGCCGCGGCGTCGGGGAGGAAGAGGGCGCTGAAGCCGCCGGCATCGGCGCGGGTGAGGCGGAACTGGCCTTGACGGGCGATGCCGTGGAGCGGGATCGGGCGGCGCACGCCGTCGGCCGCGCGCCAGTGGAAGATGTCGTTGCCGTCGAAACAGCGGCCGCCGAAGGGGAAAAGGATGGGGTTGCCGCCGCGGACCTTGGCGAAGTCCTCGAGGGACTTGATTTCGGGCCAGTAGAGGACGTCACGCAGCGAGCCGTCGCCGAGCTCGACGTGCCAGTTCATCAGGCGCGCACCCAGTTCGGGCAGGGCGAGAAAGGTCGAGCGGCCCACCTGCCAACGGAGCAGTTCCTTGCCGTGGTACGGAATCTTGTCCATGCGGCCTTGGGTGAACGCGAAAACAGCGCGGACTGCAAACCGTTGTTGGAGGAGCGGGCTGGCGGGTGAGGGAATGTCGGAGGCTACGGCGAGGCCGGCACCGGATGCGGCAGCCCGTGGTCGAGGCGGGCGACGCGCCTCGCGAGCGCGGCCGAAAATCCGCGGGGATTTGTAAGGAAAAACCACGGCCGGAAGCTTGCGCCGCCCCGTGCCGGGGCCGATAACTCCCGCCGCATGCAACGCATCATCCTCGCGCTGTTCTGCCTGCTCGCCCCTTCGGCGTTCGCCGCCCATGTCGCCGAGCCTGTCGGCGGACCCGAGGCGCCGCTCGCTCTGGTGCAGAAGGAGGAGCTGGCGGCGAGCGCGGAGAAGCCGGTGCGCGTGGTCGTGATCCCGGTGCGGGAGCAGATCGCGGACCCGATCCTGTACATCATCCGTCGGGGCCTGAAGTCGGCCGCGAAGAACGATCTCGTTATCCTCGACATGGAGACGCCCGGTGGGCGCCTCGACTCGGCGCTCGAGATCATGAAGGCGCTCGACCAGTTCGAGGGACGGACCGCGACGTTCGTGAACGGCGAGGCGATCTCGGCGGGCGCGTTCATTTCCGCCGTCACGCAGGACATCTACTTCGCGCCGAAAGGCGTGATCGGCGCGGCGGCCGCGGTCAGCGCGGGTGGCGCGGATATCCCTGAAACGATGAGGCTCAAGCTGAACAGCTATCTCAAGGCGAAGGTCCGCGCATACTCGGAAGGGCGCGGTTATCGTGCGCAGGTGATCTCCGCGATGATGGACAAGGATTACGAGCTGAAGATCGGCGACGAAGTCATCAAGCCGAAGGGCGAGTTGCTGTCGCTCACCGATGTCGAGGCGGCGAAGCGTTACGGCGAGCCGGCGCTGCCGTTGCTCTCCTCGGGCACCTACAAATCGCTCGATGCGCTGCTGGGCGCGCGTTTCGGGGCGGGCAACTACCGGATCGAGCGGCTCGAGGTCACGTGGTCCGAACAGCTCGCCCAGTACATCACCGATTACGCTTCGATCCTGCTCGGGCTGGGAATCCTGTTCATCTACATCGAATTCAAGACGCCCGGCTTCGGCTTTTTCGGAGTCTCGGGTGGCGCGCTGCTCCTGCTCGTTTTCTTCGGGCACTATGTGGCGGGACTTTCCGGTTACGAAGCGGCGCTGGTGTTCGCGATCGGGTTGCTGCTGTTGCTCACCGAGCTCGTCTTCTTCCCCGGTGTGATCGTGATGGCGGTGACGGGGTCGTTGATGATGTTTGGCGCGCTGCTCTGGTCGATGGTCGACCACTGGCCGAACCAGCCGATCGAGCTCAGCGGTGAGATATTTGTGCAACCGGCGATCAATCTCCTGCTCGGTGTCGCCCTTGCGGTGGCGCTCGCGCTGTTGTTCGCGAAGTTCATCCCGAAGGGCTGGTTCTTCACCCGGCTGGCGGTCGCCGGAGAGGCCGGTTCGACCTCGCAGATCGCCGGCCTGCCGCCCGAGGAGGCCGCCCGCGCCGGCTCGCTGGTCGGCGCGCACGGCGTGGTCGCGACGGGTCTGTTCCCCGGCGGTCAGATTGAGATCGATGGCCGGCGCTACGAGGCGCGACTCGAGCTCGGCACGGCCGTCGCCGGCACACCGGTGGTCGTGGTCGGGGTCTCGGATTTCCGGCTGATCGTGGAGGTTGAGATACCATGACCCTCGTGATCGTGCTCTTCGTGCTCGGTGCGCTCCTGCTCGCGCTCGAGATCATCGTGCCCGGCGGCGTGCTCGGCTCAATCGGCGGGCTGTTGATGCTCGGCGGCGTGGTCGCCGCGTTCCTGAAGCTCGGCACGACAGGCGGGGGTGTTGCGACGGGGCTCGCGTTGTTGCTGCTCGGCACGATGTTCTATCTCGAGATGGTCTGGCTGCCGCGTTCGCGTGTGGCCAAGCACCTCACGATGGACGCCACGATCGACAGCGTGAGCCAACCGCCGGTGGCGCAGGAGGCCGAGGTGCTCGGCCAGGATGCGGTTGCGCTTTCCACCCTCGCGCCGACCGGTTTCGTACGGGTGAACGGCCGTCGCTACGAGGCGAGCTGCCGCAGCGGCTATGCCGCCGCAGGCGAGACGCTGAAAGTGGTCGGACTCGATGCCTTTCGTCTGATCGTCACCAAACCCTAAAGTCACTCCCATGATCTCGTTGCCTGTCATTGGTATCATCCTCCTCGCCGTTGTCGGCCTGGTGCTGCTCGTCATCGTCGGCGGGTTGATCGGTGCGTGGGTCAAGGCGCTGTTCAACGGCGCGCCCGTGCCCATGACCAAACTCGTGGCGCTGAAGTTCGCCGGCATCCCGTTCGGGCTCATCGTCGACGCGCGAATCACCGCCGTCCGCGCCGGCATCCCGCTCAGCGCCGATCTCATCGCTTCGCACTTCCAGGCGGGCGGCAACGTCGTCCCGACCGTGCAGGCGATCATCGCCGCCAAGAAGGCCGGCATCGCGCTCGATTGGGATCGCGCCTGCGCGATCGATCTCGCGACCAAGGGCTCGGGCAAGAGCGTCGTCGAGGCGGTGCGCACCTCCGTCGATCCGAAGGTGATCGACTGCCCGAATCCCGAGGCCGGCCGCACCACGATCGACGGCGTCGCCAAGGACGGGATTCAGGTGAAGGTGAAGGCGCGTGTGACCGTGCGCACCAACCTCGACCGCTTCGTCGGCGGCGCGAAGGAGAACACGATCATCGCCCGCGTCGGCGAGGGCATCGTCACCACCATCGGTTCCGCCGAAAGCTACAAGACCGTGCTCGAGTCGCCCGACAGCATCTCGAAAACCGTGCTCGCCCGCGGCCTCGATGCCGGCACGGCATTCGAAATCCTCTCGATCGACATCGCCGACGTGGACGTGGGCGAGAACGTCGGCGCGAAGCTCCAGGTCGCGCAGGCCGAGGCCAACAAGAACATGGCGCAGGCGCAGGCCGAAATCCGCCGCGCCGCCGCCGTGGCGCTTGAGCAGGAAATGAAGGCGCGCACGCAGGAATCGCAGGCGAAGGTCGTCGAGGCGCAGGCGCAGGTGCCGCTCGCGATGGCCGAGGCGTTCCGCAGCGGGCGGCTCGGCGTGATGGACTACTACCGCATGGAAAACATCCAGTCTGACACCGCGATGCGCGGCTCGATCGCCGGCCCGGACGCGCCGAAGAAGTGACACGTGACGAGTACCGAATAGCTGGTCCCGAGTGCCAAGGAGCCGGCGACCATTGCGCCGGTCCCTTCGCGCTTGCCCGTAAACCTCAAAGCTTCGCTCCCCATGCGCTGGATCCTCGAAAACCCACAGCTGCTCTTCATCATCGGCGGCGCAATCGCGTTCTGGCTCAACCAGCGGCGCAAGGAGAAGCAGGACCGCGAGATGGCCGAGGAGGCCGCCCGCGAGCCCACCGACGAGGAGATGGCGGAGCGCACGCGCCGCATCCAGGAGGAGATCCGCCGAAAGATCGAGGAACGGCGCGGCCAGTCGCCGCTCGAGCCGGCGCCGGCGGCCGAGCGAGCTGCGCGGCGCGACACGCCACCGGCATTGCCTTCCGAGCCGCCGGTGCCGGTGCTCGTCGCGCAGGAAGAGGCGCCCGGAGCCGCCGAACTCGAACGCGTCATGGAGGAGCAGCGACGCTACGCCGAGCAGCTCGAACGCCTCGCCCAAGCCGAGCGGGCGCGCACCGAGTCGCTCGCCAAGGACTCGGCCGTGGCGCCGCTCTCGATGGCAGCTTATTCCACAGCGGTGCCGGCGGGGCGCGGCACGCGGCGTGCGGATGGCGTTTTCGCGCTCGCACACGATCGCGACTCGTTGCGCCGTGCGATCATCCTGCGTGAGGTGCTCGGCGCGCCGAAGGCGTTGCAGTGAGCGGGAGAGCAGGGAACTTGTCAGCCGGCGCGGCGGACTCATGATCCGCCGCAGTTCCGGCCCGTCCGGCTCTCGTCCTCCGCTCCTCGCTCATGAAACGCTCCCTCGCGGCCCTGCTCGCGGCTTCGTTGCTCGGCAACGTCGGCCTCGTCGCGTGGCAAGTGCGCCGAAACGTTGAGACAAAACCGGTGGTGAAACCGGCTCCGGCTCCCGCTGTGCCGGCAGCTCCAACGGCCGCTCCTACCGAGGCGCACGCGCCGGAACTGAAAACCTCCGCGCCGGAGCCGGCGAGAATCTGGGAGCGGCTTGCCGGCGAGAGCGTGCGGGCGTTTGCCCAGCGACTGCGAGCGGCCGGAGTGTCGGTCCGCACGGCCCGCCTGCTTGTCGGCGACGCGCTTCGCGGCGAGTACCTCGACCGACAACGGCAGCTGATCGGCTCGACCGAGCCCGGCGAATTCTGGAAGACCACGGCGGCAGCGGCGGATCGGGACCGCCAAGCGGAATTGCGGGCGCTCGCGCGCGAGCACCGCGACCTGCTCGTGGAGCTTTTCGGGCCCGACGATGATGCCGCGGCCGAGCTGGATCGTGAACGGCGGCTCTACGGTCCGTTGCCGCCGGAGAAATTGGAGCGCGTGGATCGTATCCACGCCGACTACGGCGAGATGGCGGAAGACGTGCGCACGGCCGCGGGCGGGATGCTGCTGCCGGCGGATCGCGAGACCCTCGCGTTGCTCGAGCAGGAGCGCCGCAAGGATGTCTCGGCCATCTTGAGCGCGGAGGAACTCGAGCTCTACGACTTGCAGACTTCGGCGACGGCGCGGGCGCTGCGGGCACGGCTCGCGGCGTTTGCCCCGAACGAAAAGGAATTTCGGGCGCTTTTCGCCCTGCAACGGGATTTCGACGAGCGCCACGGCGCGGGTGGTCCGCTCGACGAGAGCCGGCAACGC
>DATGXA010000033.1:0-2083 GCA_035299125.1 Opitutaceae bacterium | reverse complement strand
GGTGCGGATGTCGGTGATGTTGTAGACGCCACCGGATGCGTTCCAGAAGCCGGGCTCTTGGAACATGATGCGGCGGATCGTCTTTCCCGTGCGCGAAGTCATCCGCGCCGTCGAAAAAGTCACCGGCCGCAAAGTCCCCGTCGTCGAATCGCCCCGCCGCGCCGGTGACCCGCCCGCGCTCTACGCCGATGCCACCAAAGCCCGCGCCGCGCTCGGCTGGACCCCGCAGTTCACCTCGATCGAGCCCATCGTCGCCTCCGCTTGGAAATGGCACGAGTCGCGCCCGAAAGGTTACGCGGATCGGTGAAACGTCGTCACTGCCGTCAAACATCCCATTTTTCAGGCCCGGGCTTTCACCCGGGCCTTTTTGTTTCCCGTCCTCCGAATCCCCCGTTCCCCGCCCTGCATCCCGCCCCTCCCGTTCCTGATTCCCTGCTTTCCACATTCTCCTCATAACTCCCGCATGTCGTCCGCCCGCCTCGTCCAGCAACTCGCCTTCCTCCTGGAGATCGACCATCTGAAGGAAATCCGCCGCCAAAACTACACCATCCGCGGCCGCCGCCCCGAGACCGACGCCGAGCACGCGTGGCACGTCACCATGATGGCCGTGCTGCTCGCCGAACACGCCAACTCCGCCATCGATCTGCTCCGCGTCGTGAAGATGCTCCTCATCCACGACCTCGTCGAAATCGATGCCGGCGACACTTTCGCTTACGACACCGCCGGCACCGCCACCCAGCACGAGCGCGAAGCCCGCGCCGCGGACCGCATTTTCCCGCTCCTCCCATCCGATCAAGCCGCCGAATACCGCGCGCTCTGGGATGAGTTCGAAGCCCGCACCACCGCCGAGGCCAAGTACGCCCACGCCATGGACCGTGTGTTACCGATCTTCCTGAACAACGCGACCGAAGGCGCCGCGTGGCAGAAACACGGCATCACCGCCGACCGCGTCCACACCCGCAACCGCCACGCCGCCGAAGGCTGCGCCGCGCTCTGGGCCGAAGCCGAGCGCGAGGTCGCCCGCGCCGTCGCCGCCGGCCACCTGGCGCCGGCCAAATCGTAGCCCTCATTCAGCCAGTTCCCCTTCCGACCCATAGGGCCCCTTCGACCGATCGCCCTACTTTCGCTCAAGCGCCAGCCCCGCGCCGAAGCCCACGAGCGTCGCCCCCACGCCGCGTTGAAACGCCGCCCGGAAGCGCGCCCGCCGGAACAGCCCTTGGATCCGCTCCCCCGCCGTGGCGTACAGCATCATGCAGCAGAAGGTCGTCGCGAGGGTTGCGCCCATCAGCACCGCCGCCTTCGCCGCCGTGAGGTGCCCGTCCGCGAAGAACTGAGGAAACAACGACGAGAAGAAGAACACCGCCTTCGGGTTGCCCGCCGTCACGATGAACGCCTCGCGAAACAAGCAGCGCCGCGGCGCGCCCGCCTCCGCCGCCGTCCCGCCCCCGATCGTCTCCACCGGCCCGAACAGCATCCGCGCCCCGAGGTAAATCAAGTACGCCGCGCCCGCCCAGCGGATCGCCGTGAACACCCACGCGGCTTTCGCGAGCACGAAGCCCAGCCCGGCAAACGACACCACACACTGGAGCGCCGTCGCCGCGACATTCCCCCACGCCGTCGCCAACGCGCGCCGCCAGCCGAAACAGATGCCGTGGTTGAGAGCCAGCAGCATGCTCGGCCCCGGCGTGATCGTCGCGATGAACAGCGTCGTGAGGAAAACCGCCAGGAACGAGAAACTCATACCGTATCGCCTACACGGTGCCACGCCGCGCGCAAGCCTCGCCCCTTCCGTGCCGCCCGCATTCTTCCCATTCGACCTCCTCGCCCCGTCCGACCTATTTCCCCTCCCGTGCCGCACCCGTCGCCATCGCCTGCGCCCGCCGCGCCCACGCTCCATCCGCGCAACCGCCACCGCGGCCGGTACGATTTCGCCGCTCTCGTCCAACGCGCACCCGAGCTCGCGCGCTTCCTTCGGCCCGCGCCGCACGGCGACCGCACGATCGACTTCGCCGATCCCGCCGCCGTGCTCGCGCTCAACCGCGCGCTGCTCCTCACCCACTACGGCCTCGACGACTGGTTTCTC
>DATGXA010000032.1:0-9515 GCA_035299125.1 Opitutaceae bacterium | reverse complement strand
GCGACGGAGCCGTCGGCGTCGATGTCGGGCCGGAGGCTGACCATCACGTCGCGGCGCCGGGCGTGCGAGGCGAGGCCGAGTTCGAAGCGCACGTTCTTGCCGCCGAGCGCGGTGCGCAGCTGGGCCTCGAACGGCGCGACGGCCCCGGCCGGCAGCACCTCGCGCAGAAGACGGTCGTGGATCTCGGGGAAGCCGCGGCCGAGCCATTCCTCGAAGGCGACGTTGTGGTGGACGAAACGTTCCCGCGGGTCGATGTAGCCGACCATCGCCGGCACCGTGTCGATGATCGTCTTCAGGAGCGCGCGTTGCCGCTCGAGCGCCGTTTCCGCGGCTTTGCGGGCGGTGAGATCGATCAGGAAGATGATGCACGATTCGCGATCGGGCTGGATGCTGCCAGCGACGAGCACGGGCACACAGCTGCCGTCGCGCCGCAGGCAGACTTTTTCGAACGGCTCGCAGGGGCCGCTCTCGGGCAGGTGCTCCCAAGTGAACTGGCCGAACTGCGCCTCGCGATTGCCGAGTCGCGAGTGCAGGTCGATCCGGCCGGCGGCGAGTTCCTCGGCGGTGTAGCCGCTGAGGCGGAGGAAGGCGTCGTTCGCGGCGGTGACGCGGCCGCGGCGGTCGAGCACGCACGTGGCGAAGACGTCGGCGTCCCACGCGGCGCGGAATTGGCGGTCGCTGCGCTCGCGCTCGTGACGAGCCTCAGCCTCGGCGGCGAGCGCCTCCTGCGCCCGGCGGTAGAGGCGGGCGTTTTCGAGGGCGAAGGCGGCGATGCCGGCGATCCGCTGCGCGAGTTCGAGCGAGTCGTCGCCGAGCGCGCGGTTCGGGCCGCAGGTGGCCATCGAGAGCACGCCAATCGTGCGGCCGTGCACCCGCAGCGGCACGCCGAGGTAGGAGTTGAACGGCACGTCGTGTTGGTTGCTCGCGGCCAACGGTTCGCCGAAGACGGCGCCAAGGAACGCCTCGTCGATCGTGCTGGCGAAGAGCGGGGCGCCGGATTTGAGCACCCGCTGGGCGGCGGAGGTGAGCAACGTGCTCGCCGCGGCCGAGGAGAGGGGCGCGGCCACGATGCTGCCGTCCGCCTTGGTGGAATGGAACAACGGCGCGCCCGCGCCATCCTCGCCGGCGAGGTGGATCGCGCACCAATCGGCCAGGGCGGGCACGATTGCGCGGGCCACGCCGGTCGCCGTTTTCTCGATATCGAGCGTGGAGGACAGGGCGCTCTGGAGGCCGGCGACGAAGAGCAGCTCCTCGCGCTCCTGGTGGACGGCGGTCACATCGGCGCAGGAGCCGATCATGCCCTCGAGCCGGCCGTTGTCCGCCACCTGCGGGATGCCGTGTTCGAGGATCCACCGGTACTGCCCGTCCTGCCGGCGGAGGCGATACTCGATCGAGTAGGCTTCGCGTTTCGCGCGAGCCTCGGCGACGGCTTCCCGCACGCGGTGCAGGTCGGCCGGGTGGACGGGCGCGAGCCGGTCGGCGGTCGGGCCCCAGCCGTCGAGCCCGGTGAAGCGCAGCCAGTTCTGGTTCACGAAACGGGGCGAACCGTCGGGCTCGACCGACCACATGAAGCCCGGGGCGCGGTTGGCGAGGTTCTCGAAATCGATCGCGGCCTGATTCTGCGCGCGGCGCCATTCGCCGAACACGGAATGCAGCAGACCGCAAAGCAGACTGAGGATGACGCCCTGCACCAGAAACAGGAACGCGGTGAGGAGATCGGGGAGATTGCTGATCCAGAGCCCGCCGGCCGGCGCGAGAAACAGGGACCCGGCGAGCACGGTGGCGAGCACAGTGCAGACGATACCGGCGAGCGTGCCGCCGATCCACGCGCTCACGAGCACAGCGGGCAGCACCATCGTGAACGGCGCCCGATACTCGAGCACGCCGGCGAGGAAAAACCGCGTGGCCAACGCCACCGAGAGGCTCACGGCGACAACCCACACGCGCACCCACGCCGGTCGCTCCGAGGGCGGAGTGAGCAGTTTGAACAATGGCCGCCAACGCCACGGGCCGGGATGGTGCAGGGCGAATCGACGCGGTTGCGCCGGATCCGGTGACCGTGCGGGCGATGCGGGACGCACGCGCGGATAAGTCATGCGGGCCTCCGTTGCTGGGTCAGGCACCGCGGGACAACCGGCGATGTATGCGGAGTTCGCCGCCGCAGGTCGCGGCCGGCGCTCCGGGATGAGGGGGGACTACCATTCTGTCGTTAGCGGAAGTTAATCGGGTCCGCTCCGCTCCGCCATCGGGCGGAATCCCGTATGCACGGCCCGGTGGCAGGCCGGGCGCTCAGCCCTGCAGCAGCGATTGCGCGCCGTCGATGAACACCTCGGTGCCCGTGATGTGGCTGGCGGCGTCGCTGACGAGAAACCAGACCAGCTCGGCGACTTGGCCGGCGGTGCCTGGCTCGCCTTCGGTGAGCGGCACCACGCCCGCGGGAAACTCGACCGGAGTCTTCACCTGCGCGAGATCGCGTTTGGCGGTGTTGTCGTCAATCCGTGTGAGGATCGATCCGGGGCACACGGTGTTCACCCGGATACGGCTGGGTGCGAGTTCGAGCGCCATCATGCGAGCGAACGCGAGCTGGCCGGCTTTCGACGTGGCGTAGGCGCTCGCGCCGGTGTTGCTGAACATGCGGGTGCCGTTCACCGAGGAAACGACGACGATCGCCCCGCCCGCGCGTTTGAGCGCCGGCAACGCCCCGCGCACCGTGAGGTAGGTGCCCCGTAGATTCACGTTGAGTGTGCGGTCCCAGTCCTCGGGCGTGATCTCCTCGAGCGGAGCCCACAGCCCGTTCACGCCGGCGTTGGCCACGACGATGTCGAGCCGGCCCCACGCGGCCTGTACTTGGGCGAAGACGGAGTCGAGCGCCGCAGGATCTCCGACATCGGCCACGCCAACGAGGCTCTGCCCGCCCATCGCCGAGATCTCGGCGTGGGTTGCGTCGAGCTCCTCGCGGGTCCGGCCGACGAGCGCGACCGACGCGCCCGCGTACGAGAGGATTTTCGCGGTGGCCCTGCCGATGCCCGAGCCCGCACCGGTCACGAGCGCGACCCGGCCCTCGAGGGATTGATTCGGGAGACGCATGGTGTGCGCTGGTGAAGAAAGAGTCGGCGCGGGCCGTTCGGGTCCGCGCCGCACGGGATCATTCGCGGGAGCTGGCGGTCTGTTCCGCCTCGACGTTGATGTTCTCCGCGAGCGACGTGAGTCTTTTGTCGGTCGCGCCTTCTTCCTCGAGGGTGGCGGCAAGGAGTTTGGCGGCGTCCTCGTAGCCGAGGAGTTCGGCGAACGTCCGCAGGGTGCCGTACCCGGCGATCTCATAGTGTTCGACCTTCTGCGCGGCGCCGATGAGTGCGGCGTCCTTGACGCTCGGCGGCGCCTTCTCGCCGATCGTTTCGGCTCCCTCCGCGACGAGGCCTTCCATCGCGAGGCACTTCTTCCCCTTGGGCGAGAAATCGTGCATCTCGGCGATGCGTTCGAGCCGGGTTCGGTGACCCTCGGTTTCCTTCAGATGATCTCGGAACGCGGACGCGAGTTCCTCGTTGGAGGCCGCCTTCGCCAACTTCGGCAGCGCGTGAGTGAGCTGCGTCTCGGCGCTGTAGAGGTCCTTCACTTCTTCGACGAAAAGATCATGGAGCGATTCGATGCTAGGCATGGTGGTTTTGGTGTTCGGGTTGAGGTTGCCTCCCGTCCGCCGCTGTCATCGACGAAGCAACGGAGGCGGAGGACGACGGTTGCGCCGCATGCCACGAAGCTCGCGTTACGCGGCTGCGGTGGCGTGTGGTTTGCCGGTGTTTCTGCACGGGGGATGCCAACGCTCCGGCGTCGGCCGGTCGCGCTCGGAGCGCACCTGCGGGTGTCGTGACGCGGCGACAGGGAGGCGGCGGTGCGGACGATGCGCGGTGCAGTGCGGATGTGGCGCGTCGTGCAGTTTGCACCTGCCGGCCGCGGCCGGTGCTGGCGCTGGGCGCGTGGCATGCGCGTTGCAGGGCGCGCCCGCATGATCGAACTCTTCGGCCGTCTGGCGCGGGCCACCTCCACGGCGCTCGGCCATCCCCTGGCGTTCGCCGTCGCCACCCTGTCCATCATCGCGTGGGCGCTAACCGGCCCGGCTTTTCGCTACTCCGCGACGTGGCAGCTCGTCGTGAACACGGGCACGACGATCCTCACGTTTCTCATGCTGTTCCTAGTTCAGAATACGCAGAATCGCGACGCCCGCGCGATGCATCTCAAGCTCGACGAGCTGCTCCGTGCGCTGAAGGGCGCCCGCAACGAGATGATCGATCTCGAGAACCTCACCGAGGCCGAGATCGAACGCTACTGCGGTGAATTTCGCGAGCTGCACGCCCGGTACGACGCCGAGCTGAGTCGCCGCCGCGGCGCCGTGCCGGACCGAGAGCACACGGGCGTGGATGGATCGTGAATTCCGGCGAGCGGATCCGAAGTGCTGGCATTGGCGGTGGCCGGCTGCGTCGACCAAGCGCAGCCGCCATTGCCATGGCCTGCCGTCAGGATTCCGCGGGGGCCGTTGTCACGGCGTCGTATTCGCGTCGTGAGCGCGCGCCGCTGGTGCCGCCCCACGTGGCGGCGATCGCGCCGATGAGGAAGGCCACCACCGTCCAGACCGCGGCGTGCGTCACGTACCCTGAGGCGGCGTCGGCCGCTTCGCGGGCGCGTTGCTCGGCGCGACGCGCCATGTCGGCGAGATCGGCCTGCACCTGATCGTAGGCGGCGATCCACGCATCCACGCGTTGGGAGGCCTGCGCCTCGTCGACGCCGGTGGCGGAGGCGACGGCCCGCACGAGCGCCGCGCGCGCCTCGGCGGGGCGGTCGTTCTTGTCGCGCGAGAAGAAGCGCACGAGTGCCCACGAGAGCTCGCGTTGCGCGGCGGGGTTCGCCTGTGCCTGCGGGATGTCGCCGGCCGGCATGTCGCGCGACTCCGGCACCGCCTCGCGCACGAAACTGCCGATCAGGTCCGGGTTGGACTCGACGGCGCGCTTCACGAAATCGCCGCTGGCAGCGGCGACGGCGGGGCCGGCCTGCTGCCCGGCGAACGCCAGACCCTCGCCGGTGAGTTTCGCGACACCGCCGAGCAACAGGCCGGAACTGGTGGTGACGGCGAACGCCAACACGACGGTGGCGAGGCTCCACACGAGCGCGCCGTGCAAGCGACCCAGAGCGCGGCTCGGCTCGGGCGTGAGCCGCCCCGCGACCCAGCCGCCGAGCCAGAGCGAAAGCAGCGCGCTGATCGACCACACGATGCCGACACCGACGCTGAAGTGTTTCGCCGGATCGGGATCGGACCTCGCGTCGATCATCTGCACACCCAGCCCGATCCCGAAGGTCGTGATGAGCAGATGCGCGCTGAGGGCGGCGACGGCGCCGGCGATGACGGCGCCCCAGCAGAGCGGGGCGGTTGTGCGGTCGGCCGTCACGGTCGTGGAGGCATAGGGGGTTTCAGTGGTGATCGTGGACATGGTTTTTCAAGGAGGTTGAAGAGATGCAGCGGGGATCACCGATCTCCGCGCGAACCGGGCCAACGCGGTCCAGGAAACGCTAACCGGCTGGCGAGGGCGGCGTTAGCATAGTTGCGGGTCTGCGACAGGTGCGCGCAGGGGGCGCAGATTGCGTTCGGCCCGCGCGGGCTTGTTGCAGTTTGCCATCGGGAAATCTCCGCAGCGGCTCGCCGACGCGGCGTGGCGTGTTTCGTGCAAATGGAGCCGCGCATGTCCGCCCGCACCAACCGCACCGGCGCCCGGCACGCCGCGTTTCTCGAACCGATGAAAGCGCTCGCCGTCGCGCGTCCTCCCTCGGGCGCCTGGCGGTGCGAGATCAAGTACGACGGTTTTCGCGCGATCGCGGTGCTCAACGCCGGCGTGGTCGAGCTCTGGTCGCGCAACCACAAGCCGCTCGACGCGGAGTTTCCGGAGGTCGTCGCCGCGCTGCGCAAACTCGGCCGCGCCACGGCGGTGCTCGACGGCGAGATCGTCGCGGTCGACGCCGAGGGGAGATCGCGTTTCCAGTTCCTGCAGGGGCGCGAGACGGGAGAGCGCCCGCGGATCGTGTTCTACGTGTTCGACCTGTTGCGACTCGGTGACAGTACCCTCCTGGCCGAGCCGCTGGAGCGGAGGCAACAGGAACTTGCTGTGCTGCTGCGGGACGCGCCGCCGCCGCTTCGGCTTTCGCCCGTCTTCGACGAGCCGCCGGCGGAGCTGCTCGCGGCGGCGCGAAAGCAGGGACTCGAGGGGATCGTCGCGAAGCGGCCGGGCTCGCTCTACGAAGTCGGGCGCCGCAGTGGGGCATGGTTGAAGTGCAAGGTGCTTGGTGAACAGGAGTTCGTGATCGGCGGTTTCACCGCGCCGCGCCGGAGCCGCCAGTATCTCGGCGCACTGCTGCTCGGCTACCACGATGGCGGCGCGCTGCGTTATGCCGGAAAAGTGGGTGCGGGTTTCGACACCCGCTCGCTCGCCGCGCTGCACCGCGAGCTGGCGCGCCGCCGCCGCGCGACTTGCCCGTTCACCGGTTTCACCGAGGACAACCTGCGGCATCGTTGGTCGCGCGGCCCGCTGGCGGCGATCACTTGGGTGAAGCCGGAGCTGGTCGCGCAGATCAAGTTCGCCGAGTGGACCGACGACGGCCTCCTGCGACAACCGGTGTTCCTCGGGCTGCGCGACGACAAGGCACCGCGGGAGGTTGTGCGCGAGACGCCGCCGGCGTGAGGGCGCGCCGGCGGCGGCGACTCGTTCGCACCTCCACGTTTCACGACGCGCGGTCGGAATCCCAGACGGCGTCGTTCGCCTCGGCGATTTCGGCCATGCCGCGACCGGAGAGCACGGAGGTGTCGTCCTGTTTCGCCGAGAGCGGTGTTGCGGCCTCGCCGGACTTCGCGACGAGCCACACGTCCTTGCCGCGCTCGGAGCGGATCTTGAAGAGGTGCCAATCGCCGCGGAGCTTCCGGCCGGCGAAACGGATCTTGAGGTTGCCGTCGGCATAGGCGCCGCCGAGCAGCTCGTAGGTGCCGATGTCCCAGACCATCACGGTGCCGCCGCCGTATTGGCCTTTCGGAATCGTGCCCTCGAAATCGATGTAGCCGAGCGGGTGGTCCTCGACGGCGAACGCGGAGCGTTTCACGTGCAGCTCCCGCGGCAGTCCCTTCGGCACCGCCCAGGACTTGAGCGTGCCGTCCATCTCGAGTCGCAGGTCGTAGTGTAGCTGCGAGGCGGCGTGTTTTTGAATCACGAAACGCGGCGCGCCGCCCGAGGCCGGGGCCGCCGTGGCGGGCGCGGGCTCGCGGGTGCGCGAGAAGTCGCGTTTCGCGGAGTAGGCGGCGAGTGCGGCGGGCGGCGACTTCGCGCGACCGGCGGTGAAGTCGCGCGGAAGTTTCTGCCGCAGCTCGAGCAATGGCGCGAAGAGGTCGCCGCGGCGCTTGAGACGGCGCAGCGCGGCCTGCGGCTCGAAGAGGAGCGACTCGGGGTGGCGGAGGCGTTTGAGCTCGGTCCAAGTGACGGGCATCGAGACGTACGGAGCGTCGCGTTTGCCGCGCAGGGAGTAGACGGCCACGGTGGTCTTCGCCGCGTGGTTCTGGCTCCAGTCGATGAGCACGCGGCCGCGGCGCTTGCTCTTGGCCATGCGGCTGACGACGAGGTCCGGATGCTCCTGCTCAAGGAGCTGTGCGACGGCCTTGGCGAACGCACCGGTGGCGGCGTACGTGACCGTGGTGTTGATCGGCACGTAGAGTTGGAGGCCCTTCGATCCCGAGACTTTCGGAAGCAGCGTGAGGCCGAGCGTGTCGGCGATCGCCTTCACGTGGAACGCGACCTCGGCGCAATCGCGCAGATCGGCGCCTTCGCCGGGATCGAGGTCGAAGACGATGTGCGTGGGCCGGTCAAGTCGCGGCGCGCGATGGAGAAATGGATGCAGCTCGATCGCCGCGAGGTTTGCGCACCAGGCGAGCGTGGGCGCGTCGTCGATCACGATGTAGTCGGTCTTCCCTGCGTGGCGGGTGCGTGGCACCGCGAAGGTGTGCACCCAGTCGGGGGTGAACGACGGCGCGTTCTTCGCATAGAACTTCTCGCCCCTCACGCCGTCGGGGAACCGCACGAGGCTCACCGGCCGGCGCCGGAGGTGTGGCAGGATGAACGGCGCGACCGCCACGTAGTAGTCGATCACCTCGCCCTTCGTGAAACCGACCGCGGGGAAGAGCACCTTCTCCAGGTTGGTGAACTTCACCTTGGGCTGGGCGCGGCGGGTCATCGCGGGCGGGCGGTTCAGGCGGCGCGTTTCTGTTTTCGGGTGCGCGGGCGGGCGGGTGCGGGCTTCGCGCCTACGCGCGCCTCGGCGAGGCTCTGCTTCAGGACGGAGGCGAGATCGATGACGTTGGTGGCGCGACGCTCGTCTCGGCCGGCGACGGGTAGCCGTTTGCCGCCGCTTTTCACCTTCTGCTCGATCAGCTCCATGAGCGCGGAGCGGTAGTCGTCGGTGTAGCGCGCGGGATCCCATTTGGCGGTGAGCTGCTCGACGAGGGTGTTGGCCATCGCGAGCTCGCGTTTGCCCGGAGCCTTCTCGGCGGGCACGCGCACGCCGGCGGAATCGACGATCTCGTCGGCGAAGCGCATGAGCTCGAGGGCGAGCAGATCGCCGTTCGCCTTCACGGCGGCGAGGTGTTGGCGGGTGCGGATGACGACCTTCGAGATGCCGGCCTTGCCGCTGTCGGCGAGCACGCGGCGCAGCAGATGGTACGCGGGTGCGCCGCCCTTCTGCGGCTCGATGTAGTAGGGGCGGGAGAAGAAGACCGGGTTTACCTCGCGGAGGTCGACGAAATCGATGATGTCGATCGTATCCGTGGCTTCGATGTCGACGCGTTTGAAGTCCTCGTCCTTCAAGACGACGAACTTGTCCTTCTCGTACTCGTAGCCCTTCACGATCTGGTCCCAAGGCACCTCCTTGCCGTCGGTGGCGGCGACGCGCTTGTAGTTCACCGGGCTGAGGTCGGAGCGGCGGAGCAGGCGGAACTTCACCTCCTCGCCACGCACTGCGTTGTGCAGCGCGATGGGGATGCTCACGAGGCCGAAGCTGATGGATCCTTTCCAGATGGCGCGCATGGCCGGAGGGTACCGGAGACACGCAGGCCGCGTGATCGGCGGATCCTCCCAGCGGCGTGTCGGGTGCAGGCCGGTGCGCCGCGCGCCCCGCGATGAGTGCGGAACGCCCCAACGGCGGGCAGGATGAACGCGGTCGCGGTCGAGACCACCGGTGTGCGCGCTGCCGTTTTCTTGCGGCGTGGCGTTGGCACACCCCGAGCAATCCACCGGGCATGAACCCCGTCACAGACGCTGTGCTGATCACCGGAGCCTCGAGCGGAATCGGACTCGAGCTCGCCCGCGAGTTCGCCCGGCATGGGCACAATCTCATCATCGTCGCTCCCGTCGCGGCGGAGCTGACCGCGGTCGCCAGCGCCTTCGGCGCCGAGTTTGCGGTCAGAGTGAAGACGATCGCTGCCGACCTCACCGACGCGG
>DATGXA010000031.1:0-26313 GCA_035299125.1 Opitutaceae bacterium | reverse complement strand
GCGAGGTGACCGAGTACGGCGGGCGACTGGGGCTGCCGCTCGTGCCGACGCTGAACGCGCCGACCGCGCTCACCTTGCCGGTGGCGGTCATGATATCGGTGGTCAGCTCGCGGTCGCTGCCGAGATCGGCCGAGATGCTCTGGTGGCGCAGGCCGCCGAAGATGGAGAGGCGGTCGGTGAGGCGCGTCTCGAACTCGCCCGACACCGTGGTGGAGTAACTTTCGACGGACTGCTCATCGAAGCCGTAGATGGCATTGTTCGCCTGCTCGGGCGCGATGAGGATGTTCGGCGAGGAGGCGGAGGTGGGGATCGCCGGGTACGGTTTCACCTCGCCAGGATAACGGTTGATCCAACGCGTGTCGGTGTTGTCCGTCTCGGCGCGCACGATGGAGAACACGAAGCTGGTCTTCCCGATCGTGTGGCTGACAGAGGCGAGGTAGGTGCGCAGCCGCTCGTTGAGCTCGATGTACGAGGGGACAAGCTTCCGGTTCGATGAATACGGGTTGAGCGCGCTCTTGTTCCAGATCGGGACTCCGGTGAAATCGGTGTCGCCCCAGATGGTGGAATCCTTCTCGCCGGTGCGGCGCTCGTCGCTGAAACGCAGTAGGAAGACCGGGGCATTGGGGCGGGCGATCTTGAGGTCGGCCCACAAATTGCCGCGGTCGGTGTGCAGTTCCTCCTTCGCCAGCGGCTGCCAGTAGGAGTTGTGCGGGAAGAAACCGCCAATGCCGTCGTAGAAGGTGCGGAACCGCTTGTAGCCGACCTCGACCGAGCCGACCTCGTTGCGGGTGAGATTCACCTTCGCGAGATAGTCGCCGTCGCCGAACAGCGCGCGACCGTCGACAGTGAGCGCGGTGTTGGGATCGAGATCGCGCGCGAGGTGCAGGTCCTCGATACCGACGCTGCCGTCGGGGTTCGTCTGCCGGCGGCTCGCGTAGGCGGCATCGTTGCCGGTGACAGCGGCGGACTGGCCGGAGATCTTGATGTAACTCGGATAGGCCTGAAACGGATCGGTCTCCGAAGCGGCCGCGCTCAGGCGCCCCGCGGTGGCGGCGACGCCGAGACAGGTGAGCAGGCAGGTGCTGCGACGCAGGGAGTAAGTCAGTGCGTTCATGGGCGGCGGGGTTCGGGGTTAGTAGCGCAGGGGCTTGCTGGAGTTGGAACCGTGCACGGCTTCGTGGCAGCCGGACACCCAGCAGGTGCCATTTTGGAGACGCGTGCGGTGGTCCTCACCGCCGACGACGATCTTGCCGTCGCCCACAAAGCCCGGCTGGCCGGTGGCGGTATTCTTGAGCGTGGCCGGATGCTCAAGGTGGCAGCGCAGGCAGAGGTTCGCGTCGCGCGCGACGAGCATCTTCTGGTTCACGGAGCCGTGCGGGTTATGGCACGAGGTGCAGCCCTCGACCATGGCGTTGTGTTTGAACACATACGGCCCGGCTTGGGCGGTGTGGCACTTGGTGCAGGTCTGGTTCTCGCTGCCGAGCGCGGCGGCGGAATTGTCGATCGCGCGGCCCTTGTGGGGATTGTGGCAATCGGTGCACGAGACCTTGCCGGCGATCACCGGATGCGCATGCGGCAGGTTGAACTCGCCACGCTTGTCGAGGTGGCATTGGAAACATGTCTCCGGCTCCTTGCCGGGATTCACGATGAACACGCCGCGGCCACCGCCGGCCTGCACGTGTTTGCTGCCCGCGCCGTGGCACGATTCGCAGGACGGATCGACGCCCTGCGCACCCGCGATCGAGAGATTCGCATGTGTGGCGTGTTTGAACCCGTCCACCGTCTCACTGTGGCAGGTCGCGCATTCGGCGCTGCCCACATAGGTCGCCCCGGCGATCGTCGTGGGCGCGACGACGGTGCGCGTGACGCTGGTGCAGGCGAGGAATAGGACAGACCAGGCGAGGACGGCTCCGAAGAGCCAGACGTTGCTGAACTGAGGCCGGCGCAGAATCTTCATGCGTGGATCCGAGTTGCAGGCGGACATGGCGCGGGCCGGTGGGAGCGGACGCGCAGCCGACTTGGGTTAGTCGAGGGGGACGGGGAATAACTTTACCCCGCCATTATCGGCGCAACCACCACTTTCCGCTCCGCATCAATTGGCGAGCACCTCCTGTCTTTTGGCCACCAGCCATCCCGCTCGGCCCGGCCGGGACCTCGCCCGCATCACTCGATGCGCAACGCCACCATCGGGTCGATCCGCGCCGCACGGCGCGCCGGCCACCATCCCGCCGCCGACGCCGCCCCACCGAGCACCACCGCCAGCACCACCACGACCGCGCCGTCGAACGCGCTCACGCTCGCAAACACCCGCGACACCGCCAACCCCGCGGGAAGCGCGAGCAACATTCCACCCGCGAGCGCCACGCCCGTCTGCGCGAGGCTCTCCCGCAGGAACGCCCGCCGGATCTGCGCGGGTGTCGCACCGAGCGCCAGCCGCACCCCGATCTCCTGCGTGCGCCGCGTCACCAGGTACGACTTCACGCCGTAAATACCGACGACCGCCACCGCGAGCCCCACCGCACCGAGCAGCGCGAAGAGCGTCGCCACGAGCCGCAGCAGCCCGAACGACGGGTTCGCCGCGACATGCACCTCCATCGTCCGCGCCAGCCGGACCGGCAGCATCGGATCGAGCGCGACCGCCTCGCGGCGCACCGCTGCCAGCACCCCCGCCGACTGCTCCGGCGTGGCCACCGCCACATGGAGAAACAACAACGACGAGGCGCCCTCCTCGTCTTCGCGCGTCTGCAACGGCCGGTAGATCCGCAGCGGCGGATTCGCATCGCGCGGGTGGTTGCGCGGACTGCGCACCAGTCCGATCACCTCGTACGGTGCCGCATCGGTGGGTGCGCGGCAGTCGGAAAAAACCACCATCTGCCCGACCGCCTCGCGACCGGGAAACAACAGACGAGCCGCGCCTTCGTCCAACAACGCCACGCGCCGGCCCGCGTTCTCCTCCTCCGCGGCGAACCCGCGCCCCGCGAGCAGCGGAATGCCCAACGTCTCGAAATATTCCCGCGACACCGCGCACTCGACCACTCTCGGAGCCTGCTCGCCGTTTCCCTCGACCGCCTCCGCACCCACCGCACGCAGAACGCGAAATCCCGCATCGCCCTCGGGAAACACGACCGACGACGCCCAAGCCGCCGCACGCACGCCGGGCAAAGCCCGCACGCGCGCCCCGAGCTCCTCACGATGCCGCCGTTGCTCGAGGCAGTGGCGCTCGCTGGCCGCGCGATACGCCGCCTCGCGCTGTCCCGAGCCGACCGCCGCCGGCACCAGTCGCGGATCGCGGCCGCTGAGTTCGTGGTCGAAGGAAAAGACGAGATTCGTCGCCACGTCGAAACCCGGCTCGAGTCGCTGCACCTGCGCGACGAACCGCAAAAACAGACCCGCGCACACCAACAGAGCAAACGACCCCGCGATCTGCGCCATGACGAGCAATTGCCGCGGCGCGAAAAGTCGCGCGAGCGGCCCGCCCGCCCGGCTGAGCAGACCCGAACGATGGAGTTCCTCGACACTCACCTCGCGCGTGCTTCGCCACGCGGGCGCCACCCCGGCGCACAAGAGAACAAGCGCGCCGTAGCCGCAGGTGACGGCCACCACACGCGCATCCACCGCCGTGTCGAAACCGCCGCCAAAACCGATCCGCTCGAGCAGCCCGGCGAACCAGCGTCCGAGGCTACGCGCCGCGCCGGCAGCGAGCACCAGACCGAGGATGCTTCCGCCCGCCGCGAGCAGCAGGTTCTCGCAGGCCAGCAGGCGCATCACCCGCCACCGCGGCGCGCCCAGCGCGATACGCACCGCGAGCTCCCGCGACCGCGCGGCGCCGCGCGCCAACAGCAGATTCGAGAGATTGAGCCCCACGATCAGCAGCAGCACCGCGCCCAGCGCCAACAACAGCGCTCCGCCGCCGAGCAACCCCGCGCGCAGCGTATCCGGCATTCCGGGCATGCTCGTCCAGGACGGCTCCGCGAGCAGGAGCTGTCGCGGCGTCGCGTTGCCCTGGTCCAGACGCTCGGCCAAGGCGGGAAGGCGGGATTTGGCCGCGACGCGATCCACGCCCGGCGCCAAGCGCGCGACGACGCTGAACTGTGTCCAATCCGGTTCGCCAGTTCGCCGCGGTTTCGCCAGCAGCCACACATCGGGTGCGAGCACCGGAGCCGGGCCCCGGAAATCCGCAGCCGCGATGCCCGCGATCGTGCAACGCCGGCCGGCCACGAGCACCGTGCCGCCAAGCGCTGTCGTGTCGCCGCCGAGCGAGCGCCACGCGCGGTGGCTCAAGACAACCGTTGCGCCGCTCCCATCGTCTGCGAACCGGCCAAGGTACGGCTTCGCCGCGCAGACATCGAAGAACTCCTCCGTCGCCAAGCCGACCAACCCATGGCGCAACTCCATTTCGTTTCGCCCCCAGACCGCGGGTGCGATGCTGAAGCCGGCCGCCTGTGCCAGCACCTCGGAGCTGTCGCGCAACACCTCGAGATCCGCGAAAGAAAACCCGCGATAGGCGCGGCCTCCCGTGCCCGACCGGGCGAGTAGCAACACCGCTGGAGATGAGCCGGGCGGCAGCACCGGCCGCAGCAGCAGATTGTCGAACAACGCGAAGATCGTCGAATTCGCGCCGATGCCGACCGCCAGCGTGACAACCGCCACGAAGGCGAACCCCGGCGCGCGCCGCAGCGAGCGCGCCGCGTACGTGAGATCCCGCCCAAAATCCTCCACCCAGCCGAACCGGCGCCGCTCACGACAGCGCTCCTGCACCTGCGCCACGCCGCCAAACTGCCGCAGCGCCGCGTAGCGCGCCTCCTCCGTCTCCATTCCTCGGGCACGATTTGCCTCCGCCTGCAGCTCGATATGCGCCTGCATCTCCTCCTGCATCTCCCGCTCCAGCCGCCGGCGGCGGAGGAGTCCCACGAACCGGGCGGTGATCAGGCGCAAGGTTTCCATTCAGAGTCCCGCGGTCGATCACTCCGCCCGCAGCGCGATCAGCGGGTCCACCCTCGCCGCCCGCCGCGCCGGCAACCAGCAGGCGAGCGCGGTCACGCCGAACAGCAACATCCCCACCGCGCCGAACACCACCCCGTCGAACGGACTCATCCCGTAGAGCAGGCCCGCGAGCACGCGTGCCAGGAGGAGCGCCACGAGCAGTCCGCCAAACAGACCGGTGAGCGTCATCTTCATGCCGCCGCGCACGACCAACCGGAGCACGTCGCCCGGCTCCGCGCCGAGCGCCATCCGCACTCCGATCTCCCGTGTCCGCTGGGCGACCGTGTAGGCGACGACGCCATAGAGCCCGAGCACCGACAACCCGAGGCCGAGCGCGCCCTGCGCCCCGGCGAGCCATGCGGCGAGCCGCAACGGCATGAAACCCAGCGCGCTCGTCCGCAGGTGTTCGTCGAGCGTGCAGACGTTGAAGATCGGCAACGCGGAATCGAGCTCCTGCAATACGCCGCGCAGCTCCGGCACCAACGCCAGCGGGTCGCGCGTGCCCGATCCGGTGGTCGCGCGCACATGCAACGTCAGCGGGCCGGCCGGCACCTGCGTCAGGGGGGCGAAAAGGAAGCCGCGCGGGCGTTCGCCGAGCATCAGGTACTTTCCGTCGCGCACGACGCCCACGACTTCGCGGCGCACGCTGTCGTCGCCGATCACGAGTTCGCGGCCGAGCGGGTCGCGCTCCGGCCAGAGGCGCCGCGCAAGCGTTTCGTTCACAACGACGACCGGGCGACTCGTCATCGTATCGCCACTCTCGATTCCGCGGCCGCGCACCAAGCCCACACCCATGGTATGGAAATAATGGGCCTCGACCGAGTTCACGCCGACCGTCTCCTCGCCCGGTGGGCGACGGTTCGCTTCCGTCGGCTCCTCGGTGCGGCGCACCTCGCGCAGGCTGAAGGTGTTCCCGAACGGCACGCTCGTCGCCACCGAGGCGTCGTCCACACCGGGCAGGGTGCGCACGCGCCGGAGCAGCTCGTCCACCAGGCGCTGCGCGCGCTCCGGCGTGTAGCCGTTGAGCACCGGATCGATCGAGGCCAACACGACTCCAGCGGAGCGGAAGCCGAGATCCGCCCGGCTAAGACGCTGCAGGCTGCGCAGGAACAATCCGCCGGAAACCAGCACCACGACGGAGAAGCCGACTTGCGAGACCACGAGACCGTTGCGCAGCCAGTGGCGCGAGCGCCCCACGCGCGGCGCGTTCCGGAGCGCCTTCTGCACGTCCACGCCAGTCGCACGCAACGCGGGAATCAGCGCAGTGATCAAGCCCGCCAGCATCGAAACAGCGATCGTGAACAGCACGGTCTTGGCGTCGAGACTCGCATCCGCGCGCACGGGCACGTCGCCCATCGGCGCGAAGCTCGCGAGGAGCCCGCCGGTCCAGTTGCTTAGCACAAAACCGACCGCGCCCGCCACGCCCGCAAGCAGCATGCTTTCTGTGAGGAGCTGCCGGACGAGCCGCCAACGGCTCGCACCGAGCGCCGCGCGCACGCCCATCTCGTGTTCCCGCGCCGCCGCCCGCGCCAGCATGAGGTTGGCGATGTTGGCGCAGGCGATGAGCAGCACCAGCGCCACCAACACGGCGAAAACCCCGGCCGCAAACAGCGTCACTCGCGCGACGCTCGGGTCGGGACGCGAAAGCACCTCCGCGTGGAGCACCACCCGCGTTTCACGCTCCTGAGCCGGATCCACATGCTCCGCGGCGAGGCGCCGTTGCACGACATCCGCCGCGACTTGCGCCCGGGCGAGCGTGGCACCCGGCGCCAGGCGACCATAGACTTTGAAAGCCGACCAGTCGCGAACCGTGAGCGCGCCGGTTTCGGTTGGAAAGACAGCTCCGACCATCGTCGCGGGTACGAACGCGCTCGGGACCAGCGCCCATTGCACGCTCCCGAACATCGGCGGTGCGATGCCGATGACGCGCAGCGGCGCGCCGTTCACCAGGAGGGTTTGGCCGATCACGCCGGGATCGGCGCCGAGCTTGGTCAGCCAATACTCATGGCCGAGCACCACTACCGGATCGGCGCCCGCCCGCTCGCCTTCGCCCGGCAGGAAGAACCGGCCGTGCAGCGGGTGCACACCGAGCAGCGAGAAGTAGTTTCCGCTCACGAGCTCGATGTAGCTGCGATCGGGGTTCCGCCCCGGGAGGCTCAGGTGAACCGGCCGGAACATCAGCGCCAGCGCATCATCGAACTCCCGGATCTCGGCGCGGTAGTCCTCAAAATCCCGCCACGACATCGGCGCCATGATCTCCAGTCGGGGATTCTGCCGCGTGAGCACCACGAGTCGGTCGGCCACCGGCAAGGGCAGCGGACGGAGGAAAAAGAAGCTCACCATCGAAAACACGGTGATGTTCGCCCCCAGCCCGAGCGCCAGCGTGGCCACCGCCACCGCAGTGAAGCCGGGGTTCTTGCGCATCAGCCTCGCGGCGTGGACAAGGTCCTGCAGCGCCTGCTGCAACCAGAGCCCTCCGCGCTGCTCGCGGCAGCGTTCCTGCACCTGCGCCACACCGCCGAACTGCCGCAGCGCCGCGTAGCGGGCCTCCTCGGCATCCATTCCCCGGGCACAGTTCTCCGCCTCCTGCAACTCGAGATGCGCGCGCATCTCCTCCTGCATCTCCCGTTCCCGCCGGCCGCGCCAGACCAGCGCACCGAACCGGGACAGGACCTGTCGCAACGTTTTCATTTCGCAATCAACAAACCGAAATCCGCGGTTCCTCAGGTGCCCTTCAGCACCAGGTTGATCGCCGCGGAAAGCTTCGCCCAGTTCTCGGTCTCTGCCACGAGCTGTTTCCGGCCGGTGGTGGTGAGCGAGTAAAACTTCGCCTTCCGGTTGTTCTCCGAGACGCCCCACTCCGACTTGATCCAGCCTTGGTCCTCGAGCCGGTACAGCGCCGGGTAGAGCGACCCCTGCTCCACCTGCAGCACCTCATCCGACATCTGCCGGATGCGCACGGAAATGCCGAAGCCGTGCATCGGTTCGAGCTGCAGCGCGCGCAGGATCAGCATGTCCAGCGTGCCTTGCAGCAGATCGGTCTTCTCGTCTTTGGCCATGTTTGTTCTCCTAGTTTGCCTAGGAGAGAAGAGCACTCCCCTAGATTGTCAAGGGGAGAGACTCCGCCGCGTTCATGCAGCCGGGCGAGGCGACCTTGTTCACCCCCTACGCCGACTCCCCGCGCCCGACCCGGAACCGGTGCCCTCCCTCCTTCGCCATGCCCTCAGCCCGCCCAAGCCTTTGCCCGCTCCATCGCCGCGCGCCACCGACTCAGCCGCCCGTCAGACATGTCAACTATTCATTGACATGCCTGACTGGGCACCGCTGCCGTCCCGAGCAGATCAACGCGTTTCTCACGAGTTCCGCTACCACGCACCGTCGCGGCTCCCACTGCCAGTGTGAATCATCCCGGCCACCCGGAACGTTCACACTCTCCATGAGGGCGAAAGCATCGTGATTGTGGCGGAATTCGCCAGTACTCCGCTCTGCTGCGCGGGCGCGGCTATTTCGTCGGCTTCGTCAGGCCGCCCTTGTCGGCAGCGCCGGCGTTGGCTCGCGCGGCGGCGACATCCTGCGCCATCTCGGCGACGGTCTTCGTCTTCAAACGCACGGCGCCGCGCGTTTCGCGCAGTTTCACGCGGGTGCCGCGCTTCACGTGGTCGGCGAGACGTTTCTTCGCAGCCGGGATGGCGGCCTTGTATTGGGGCAGCCATTTCGCGCCGGCGACGAGCATCTCGTCGGCCATCTGCCAGACCTCCTCGGGGTTGCAGACGGCGCCAACGAGCGGGTCGTGCAGCATCGCCTGTTTCAGCAATGTCACGTCGCCATGGACCGCCGCCTCCATGCCCATGAGCTGGACGTTGGCGGAGACGGAGCAGGTGGCGGCGCACGCGGCGGGAAGCGGACCCACGACCGGCATCTGCACGCCGTTGCGATCGACATAGCCCGGTATCTCGATGCAGCTGCCGTCGGGAAGATTCGGGATGTGACCGCGGTTGATGACGTTGAAATGGCCGCGGTACGGGCGCCCGGTGACGAGCGATTCGACGATCCAGGAGGCGTGCTCCTCGGAACGGTTTTGCGGCCCGATCTTCGGTGGCTCCTCGCGCATCCAGTTCGGGTAATCCGTGCGGAACCAGTCGCGCGCCTCGGTGCACACGCGGAGATAGCCGCCGGTCTCGCCGTGGATCCAGAACGACGGGTCGATCCACTGCGCGATCTCCTCGGTCCGCTTGCGGTACCAGGGCAGGTACTCGCTGAGGTGGCCGTTCGACTCGGTCGAGTAGTAGCCGAAGCGGTCGAGCACATCGAGGCGCACCTTCTCGGCCTTCGCGAGGTGCGGCACTTCACGCATGATCTGCGGCAACAGCGGCACCATGTCGCGCCCGCGGAAGGCGACTTTGATGAACCACGTCTGGTGGTTGAGGCCGGCGGCTGTAGCCTCCACTTCGTGGCGACTGAGGCCGATCTTCTCCGCACCCTCGGCGCCCCAGAGCGTGAACGGCGTGAAGCCCAGCGAAACGTAGTCCCTCGGCAGCAGTCCCTCGCGCTTCGCCCACCGCTCGATCGCCCACGCGATCTGGCAATGCGCCCCCTGCACGCCGTGGCAGAGGCCGAGCGTCGGCACCTTGCCGTATTTGTCGCAGGCGAGCGTGTTCATCGCCATCGGGTTCGAGTAGTTCAGGAAGAGCGCGCCGGGCTTGGCCACTTCGCGGATGTCGCGGCAGAAATCCAGCAGCGCCGGGATCGTGCGCTGTGCGTACATCAGGCCGCCGGCGCAGATCGTGTCGCCCACGCATTGATCGACGCCGTATTTGAGCGGGATCTCGACGTCGGTGCGGAACGCCTCCAGCCCGCCCTGCCGGATCATGCAGATCACGTAATCGGCACCCGCGATCGCGCGGCGACGATCGGTCGTGGCCGTAATCTTTGCCGGCAGCTTGTTGGCTGCGATGTCGCGTGCACAGAGGCGCGCCACCATGTCGAGGTTGCGCTGCGAAATGTCGGTGAGCGCAAACGTCGTATCCGCAAGTTCGGGCACAGCAAGAAAGTCTTGGATGAGCCGGCGGGTGAACCCGATCGATCCGGCTCCGATCATGGCGATTTTCAGAGGCATGGCCGCCAGCCAAACGCTGGCCGCCGGCGTGGGCGAGCCGTAACCGGAGGCGGGGCGGGAATGTCGTTTCCGCCAACACCGCCGCTCCGGCGGCCCAACAAAACCACCGATGAAAACCAACTCGCTCCTGCGCGCCGCGCTCTTCCTCACCCTCGCCTCCACCGCCGTCCTCTCGCCCCGCCTCGCCGCGGACGATTCAGCTCCGCCGCCACCACCGCCGCCTCCGCACCACCACGGCCAACCGGCGGATGTCGTCGATCCCGAGCTGCGGCTGGCGCGCATGACCAAACAACTCGCGCTCACCAACGAGCAGCAGGAGAAGCTGCGCCCGATCCTCGTCGAGCAGGCGGAGGCGGCCAAGAAGCAGGCTGAGGCGATCAAGAAGATCGAAGCCGTGCTCACGCCGGAGCAGCGCGAGAAGCTCGCCGCCTTCCGGGTCGGCGCGCGTGGCCGACACCTGCGGCACGAAGGCCCGCCGCCCGCCGACGCCGCCGAATAGGACGTCTTTCCCCGGGCTCCCCCACTCCGGGAACCTAACCGAACCCGGCGGGTCCCAGCCTCCCGTCGTATTTGGGTTCAGAAACTCGGGCGCCGCGCACCACGCGGCGCCCGATCAATTTCTCGAGGGCCGCCGTGCTCGCGGCCCGGTTTCTCCGGCCCCGCTCAGCGGCGGCCGCGCGAGAGCCGGCTCACGGTCTTCGGAGCCGACACCGCCTTTTCCTGCTCCTCGAAGAGCGCGGAGTAGAGATAGTTGAAGCCCTCGACCTTGCGGCGCGGCACGGCACGGCCGATCAGGCGCTCGATCGAGCGCGCGTTCCGCAGATCCTCCTCCGTCATCAACGTGTACGCGTCGCCTTCGTTGTTCGCGCGACCCGTGCGGCCAATGCGGTGCACGTAGTCCTCGGGATTCTCGGGCATGTCGTAGTTGATAACGTGGGTTACGCCGCGGATGTCCAGACCGCGTGCCGCCAGGTCGGTGGCAACGAGCATCTGGAACTTGCCGCTCTTGAAACCCTCGAGCGCCTCGGTGCGCTCGCGTTGCGAACGATCGGAGTGCATCACACCGCTCTTCAGGCCGAGCGCGTGGAGGCGGTGCGCGATCTTGTCGGCGCCGATTTTCGTGCGCGTGAACACGATCACGCTCTTGTACTCCGTGCGCTCGAGAAGCGTGCAGAGCAGCTCGAACTTCTGCGCCGCCACGACGGGATAGAACGCGTGGTCCACCGTCTCGGCCGGCGAGCTGCGGATGCCGATCTCGATCGTCTCGGGATTCGTGAGCACCGACTGCGCGAGCCCTTGGATCTCGGGCGGCAAGGTGGCGCTGAAGAGCAACGTCTGCCGCTGCGCCGGCACGTGACGGATGATGCGGCGCACATCGGGCAGGAAGCCCATGTCGAGCATGCGGTCGACCTCGTCGAGCACGAGCACCTCGAGATCACCGAGCCGGCAAGTGCCATCGCCGAGCAGGTCGAGCAGACGGCCGGGCGTGGCGACGATCACATCGACACCGCGCTGCAGCTCCTCGCGCTGTTTGCCGTAGCCGACGCCACCGTAGACAACGGCGACGCGTAGCCCGGTGAACTTGCCGTACGTGCGAAAAGCCTCCTCGACCTGCAACGCGAGTTCGCGCGTGGGCTCAAGGATCAGGCAGCGGCAGCGGCCATGGCCGCCGAGCCGGTGCAGGATCGGCAGCGCAAAGGCCGCCGTCTTGCCCGTGCCGGTCTGGGCCGTGCCGATCAGATCGCGCCCGGCGAGCACAAGCGGGATCGCGCGCGCCTGGATCGGCGTCGGCTCCGTGTAGCCTTTCTCAAAGACCGCGGCCACGACCTCCTTGCGCAGGCCGAGACCGAAAAACGCGTTGTCCGCCGGCACCTCGGGCATCGGCGGCAACTCGACGGGAAGCGGAGCGGCGTGGGTCTCCTCGTAGTCGCGGCGCGGAGCCGGCCCGCGCTCGCGCAGGCGTCCGCCGCCGTGGCCACCGCCCTGCCGGCCGCCGGAGCCGCCGCGGGAATGTTCGCCGCGGCTGCTTTCGTGGCGGCGAGGCTCGTCGCGTCGGGGGCCGCCGGAGCTCGAGCGGGTGCCTGCAGCGCGCTCGGACCGGCCGGCCTTCTCGGCGGAGCGACCGGCGCCGCCATGGGTCTTCGCGCCGCCGCCGTGACCGTGGCCGGCCTTGGGCGGGTGCGCTCCGTGTCCGTGCGTCCCTCCGGATTTCGATTCGGAAGAACCTCCCTTGAGGGAGCGTGTGAGCGATTTCAAACCGCCAAGAATCTTACGCAACATGATGGAACAGAAACCTTGTTGTTTCCGCTCGCGCCGGCAGTGGCAACACAATCCTCCGCGCGTTTCCCTCGGGAAAACGCCGGAAAACCGGTCGAGGCACATCAAGGACAACACCCGTGCGGAGATGGCTCTTTACGCTCCCGGCCGTTGCGCGCAGCGTGGCGGCGCCCAGCCATGGATCCGCTGCACCTACTCGTCCATTCCGCGAATCCGGCGAACGCCGCCCGCATCGAGCAGGCGCTCCGCTCCGCGGTGCCGGATTGCCAAATCGAACTGCTGACCGACGCCAACGCGCTCGCCCTCCGCCTGCGCGACTGCGCCACCGAGAGCCTGGTCGTGGACGCGTCCGGCGCCACAGCGACGCCGCCGATGATCAGCCCGGCGCTGCGCCACGATCTGAACAACCATCTCGCGTTGATCCGCATGCTCGCCGACCTGCTGGCCGACAACCGCACCGCGCCGCCGAGTTTCGCGGCGAAGGCACGCGAGATCGCAGCCGCGGCCGACGCCGCCGCACAGACGCTCCGCCGCACCAAGCAACCGGAGGGTTGAAGCGCGACGCGCGAACCCACGCGAGACCCTCAAAGCGATGCAGGCACGGGTGTGGCGCGGGGCACGCGTTCACTTCCAAACAGGCGTCGTTGCCAACGACGGTAGTAGAAGCAACCGGCCGTGGTCGCCGCGATCGCGCCCAACACGAACAGCGTCTGGCCCCAGCGCCCCGCCGCCGAATCGCCGAGGTCGGGATACGATAGCGCTATCTGCGTGGTCCAGATGCTCACGGTGAAAACCGGCAGCGGGTGCCGTCCGATCGCCGCGAGCGAACGCCACTCGAACCAGCGCGGTCGCCGCCGCACGACGAGCGCGAGGAGAAACGCGAGCGCAGCGAAGTTCACCCAGCGCAGCACCGCCAGCGACGGTTTGCCGGTGAGCGCCGCGAGCTGTTCGGGCGACAACACGGCCGGCCAGCCGCATCGCCGCACCCCGAAAAGCAGCAGCGCCACGCCGGCCACCGCGACGACAAGCCAAGGTCGCGGTCGGCGCAGCACAGCGGAAGTCTCGTCTCGCGCCACGCCAAGCAGGACTCCGCTGGTGAACGGCCATTGCCACGCGAGCAGGTGAAACGCGCCGGTGTTGATCGGCCCCCACTCGAGCGGCCGTGGAGGGAGCAGCCATTGATCCGCCAGCCACAACGCCCCCGACGCAAACCACGCGATCTGCCCCCAGCCGGCGCGGTGGAGCCGCAGCAGCCCGAGCGCGAGAAACGGGAACACGACGTACATCGGCAGGATGTCGAGCATCCCCGGCTGATAGAGCAGGCTCAGCCCGGCGAGCAGTCCTTCGACCGGCGCGTGGTGGAACAGAAACGGCAAGCGCCACGGCGTTTCCTGGCCGGCGGCGAGCCAGCCCTGCACCCACAACCACACGCCCACGAGTCCGACCGCATGCCAGAGGTAGGCGCGACCGGCACGCTGGCGGGCCTGCGCAAACTCCTCCGCTGATGGGCGCGGTTTCGCGCGGGCGATCGAGCCCATGAGCAGCCCCGAGAGAAACACGAACCCCTCGGCCGAAGTCACGTAGCCGAGCGGTTGGTCGAGCCAGTGGCGCAGATCCGAATCGATGTGGTTGACCGCCATGTACAGCAGCAACGCGCCGCGGATCGAGTCCAGGCGCAGGTCGCGAGGCTTGGCGGAGCGGGAGGCGGCGTGGTGCGAAGTCATGCAACACGCGCGCCGCGACCGTTGGGGGCCGCGGCGCGCGCGAGCGAAAGGTCACGATCGCGCGCGCGGTGTTCCACGCGGATCCAGCGTAATGTTGCAAACCGGAATCGGGCGGAGTGGCGCCTCGGTGAGCGGCCCCATTGTGCGCGCTCCGCCCGAGCAGATCGTTCAGACCGCAACGCCGCCGAGCAGCGGAGGGATCGGGCAATCGAGCGCGTCGGCCACGGCGCGGAGCAAGTCGGCTTCGTCTGCCTCCACGGTACCGTCGGCCGCGACCGCTTCGGTGCCGGCCACGAGCACGACTTTGCGGATCGCGGGCGAGGCCTGCACGAGCTTGTCGAGCGCGGCGGAGATGAGCTCAAGCGTGCACACATCCACCGGAAGCAAACGCAGCTGGCCCTGCAGCGCCGGGACGCGAGCCGCGGCCGCCGCAAACGCTCGCGCCGTTTCATCAGCCGATTCGGAGCCCACCCGGGCGAGCGCCGAAATCAGCAGGCCGATCTCCCCGGCGAGGCCGCCAAACGAGTAATAGTTCACGACCCGCGGACGCACCCCGCGGCTCGGCGCCGCCACATGCCGCTCGAGCGCCTTCTCGAACATGAACTCGAAGAGGCTCATCTCTCCATCGGCGGCGACGAGGAGTTTCGCGGTCTCCACCAGACCCGCGATTTCGCCGGCGGGCAGGGAACGCAGCGCCGGCAGCGCGAGGTTCAGCAGCGGGAGCCGCAACTCGGGCGAGAGACCGATCGAGAGGGGAAGCAACGCCGCGAATTGCTCGGCAAACGGCGCTCCGTGGCGCACGCGCACGGCTTCTTCCTGCCGTTGGCGGACCGCGGCATCGCTGCTGAGCAACAGGGCGAACACGACCGCGCAACTCTCGGCTGGAGAGCGGGCAGCCTCCGCCAGCCGCGGTGGAAGCGCGGCGAGGAGCTCGCGCGCCCGATCGAGATGCGCCGCCGAGGGCGCGCCCACGGAAGCCATGAGCGCGGCGGTGGCGATCGGCGCTGCGACCGGCAGCGGGGGCGGCTGCCGAAGCGACGCGTCGCCAGAGTTCAAATGCGCGAGCACGGAACGGGCGATCTCGCGTTCCGCCCGGCTTTGCTCGCGCGGACTGAGCGGCCGCGGCGGCGCCATCGCGCCGGGTGGAAGGGTGGGAACGGCGGGCAGTTTGCCGTCCCACTGCGGCTCGATCGCGCGGATGCGCTCCTCGAGCGGCGGATGCGTCGCGAACGGCGAGAACTCGCCGCTGAACGCCTGCGCGAAGAAGAAGTGATTGAACTGCGTCGCCTGCGCCGAGGTGATGCCGGAGCCGATCGCGTACGCGCCGATCTTCTTCAGCGCACCGCCGATGCCGCCGGGGTTGCGCGTGAACTGCACCGCCGCGGCGTCGGCGAGAAACTCGCGTTGGCGCGACACGGCGGCCTGGATGAGCCGGCCGAAGAAATAGCCGATGTAGCCGACGAGCAGGAGCACGAGGCCGAGCGCGACGATCACCGCGATCCCGCCGCCGCCCTTGTCGCGCCGCGAGGAGCGACCGGCGCCGGCGAACCGCAGCGAATGGAGCAAGCCGCGGCCAAGCATCGCCAACATCAGGATACCGAAGAGCACGCCGACGAGGCGGATGTTCAGCCGCATGTCGCCGTTGAGCAGATGACTGAACTCGTGCGCAACGACGCCCTGCAGCTCGTCGCGGCTGAGTTTTTCGAGGCAACCACGCGTGACGGCAACGGCCGCATCGCTCGGCGTGAAGCCGGCGGCGAAGGCGTTGAGCCCGGGTTCGTCGTCGAGCACGAACACCGCGGGCATCGGCACGCCGGAGGCGATCGACATCTCCTCGACGATGTTGAGCAGGCGGCGCTCGGCGGGATCGGCGCCGCCGGGGACGAGCTCACGTCCGCCGGCGATGCGCGCGACGGCGCGGCCGCCCTCGCGCAACGTGAAGCGTCGGTACAACGCGCCACCGGCTATCACCGCGAGCGTGAGGCCGGTGGTCCACGCGAGGGCGTCGGCGCGCCAGACGAACGCCGGGGGGCGCGGCCTCTCGTATTCCAGGCGTGCGTGATTCCGGTTCCGCCGCGGCTGTTGCGAACCGCCGACGTAGCCCAAGCCGAAAGCGACGGCGAGATTGAGCGTGAGGACGATCAGCACGACCGCCGCGACGAAGTACGCGACGAGCAGCGACGTGCGCCGGCGGGCGGAATCCTGTTGGGCGAAGAAATCCACGGCGGGGTGGGAAGATTGCGGATTTCGGGATGCGTTCTACCTACGGAAGAATCTCGGAAAATGCGGAATGGCGCGCAGCGGCCGTGGCGAATTTGCGTCGGAAAAAGTCGGGCGCGTCAGGCGAGCGGCGGGGGATTGCCGGTTTGGGGGACGACTTTCACGGCGGTGCCGTAGCAGAGGACTTCGGTGACGCCGGCGGCGATGTCGGTCGCGTCGTAGCGTACGCCGATGATGGCGTTGGCGCCGAGGGTAACGGCGTGGCTGCACATGCGCTCGAAGGCGTCCTTGCGGGCGCGTTCGCAGAGTTCGGTGTAGAGCGTGATGTCGCCGCCGAAGAGCGTCTGGATGCTCGCGCCGAAGTTGCCGATCACGGAGCGCGAGCGGACGACGATGCCGCGGACGGTGCCGAGCTCGGCGACGATCGTCTGGCCGGAGAGGGTGAAGGCGGTGGTGTTGAGCATGGTGAGATGGAGGATTTGGCTCTCGGACTGCAGAGCGCTCGGGGGAAGCAGCGGCGAGATTTCGGCCGGACCCGGCTAGAAGGAAAGCAGCCCCTCACTCCTTCTTTGTGGGCACTCCGGTGACCACGCCGCCGGATGCCCCCAGCGCCAGACCGATGCAGATCCCAAGCATGATATCATCCAAGGCGACGCCGAGGCCGATACCGAGAGCAAGTCCGCTCCCGAGGCCGATGCCTAGAGATTTGCCGAATCTTGGCGACGACGCCGGTGCTGTCTTCTTTTTCATGGCCGCGTTAAGGCCGGTTCAGGAGAACTTCACCTGCGGCGCCTGGCGTTCGGCGGCGTTGTCGACCTGGAAGAGCTCGGCGGGGGCGAAGTTGAACATGCCGGAGACGAAGTTGTTCGGGAACGTCTCGCGGGCGGTGTTGTAGACCATAACAGAGTCGTTGTACGCCTGCCGGGCGAAGGAGATCTTGTTCTCGGTCGAAGTGAGCTCCTCGGTGAGCTGGGCCATGTTCTGGTTGGCCTTGAGGTCCGGATACTGCTCGGAGACGACCATCAGGCGGGAGAGAGCGCCGGTGAGGCCGGTCTCGGCGGAGAGGAGGTTCTTCATCGCGGCGGCGTCGGCCGGGTTGGCGGCGGCGGACTGCGCGGCGGCGAAGGCGATGTTGCGGGCCTTGATGACGGCCTCGAGCGTCTCGCGCTCGTGCTTGAGGTAGCCCTTGGCGACCTCGACGAGGTTCGGGATGAGGTCGTAACGGCGCTTCAACTGCACATCGATCTGCGCGAAGGCGTTCTTGAAGCGGTTCCGGAGGGTGACGAGGCGGTTGTAGATGCCGGCGACGAAGAGCGCGGCGAGCAACGCGAGACCGAGGAGAGCGGCGAGAAGAAGGACGACGACGGTCATGGTGGATGCGGGGTTGGAGTTGTCGCGGAGGAAACGGGACGAGCGGAGGTGCCGCAACGGCGAACTGCGTCCACTGGAAACGCGGGCGCGGCGTGGAATCGGTGCGAGGTCGAGGATCGGCGGGCGCGGGCGCAGGTTGCAGCTTCGGCCTTGCGACGCAAACCAGGCCTCGCAACGTGGCGGCCATGCCTGCGCCGCACACCATCTTCGTTTCACCGGCCGCCGCTGCGCGGCCGGGGCGGATATGGCGGCGCAGCGGCGCACGATGAAGCTCGGCGTGCTCGGCGGGTCGTTCGACCCGATCCATATCGGTCACCTCATCATCGCGCAGGACGCTTGTGAACAGCTCGGGCTGGATCGCGTGGAGTTCATGCCGGCGGCAGTGTCGCCGCTGAAAGGGCGGGAACTGACCGCAACCGCCGCCCAGCGGCTGGCGATGGTGCAGTTGGCGATCGCGGGTGATCGGCGTTTTGGGGTTTCGGATGTCGAACTGCGCCGGGGCGGCACCAGCTTCACCATCGACACGGTACGGGAGATTCTGCGCGAGCAGCCGGGCACGGAGATCCACTGGATCATCGGTTCCGACCAGATGCAGCGGCTTGCCGAGTGGAAAGACATCGGAGAACTCGTGCGCCTGGTGGAGTTTGCGCATCTGACCCGGCCAGGGGTGGAATGCGCCGCGCCGCCCCCGATTCCCGGACTGCGGCTGCGCGAGATCACAGGGCACGAGGTGGCGATCAGCTCCAGCGAATTGCGGGAGCGCGTGAGCCGAGGCTTGCCGTTACGGCACTTCGTGCCGTTGAAAGTGGCTGACTTTATCGAGTCGCAATCGTTGTACCGCACCAATCCATGACCAAACGCACCTCGGAATCCGTGTCCCGCGAACGCCAACTCCTCGCGCTCGTCTGCAAAGGACTCGACGATAAAAAAGCCGGCGACCTGAAGGTGATCGACGTGCGCGGTCTCTCCTCGATCACGGATTACATCGTGATCGCGACCGGTTTGGCGGAGCCACACTTGCGAGCGATGCGCATCGAAGTGGAGAAGGTGCTCGACGCCGCCGGTGCAAAGATCGGCGGCATGGACAAGAACCAGCAGAGCGGTTGGTTGGTGGTCGACGCGTACCAGATCATGGTGCACCTCTTCACCGCGGAAGCGCGCTCCCGTTTTGGTCTCGAGCAGCTCTGGCGCGATGGCAAAGAGCTGTCACTGAAGGCGGCGCTCGGGGAAGAGGAGAAACCGGCGGACAAACCGGCGAAGGTCGCCTCTGCCAAGAAGAGGCCGGCAGCGAATAAGAAGACCGGCGCGGCGACCAAGGCCGCATCGAAAAAGCCAGCGGTGAAGACCAAGAAGACAGCGGCCAAGAAGAAGAACTGAGCTTTAGGGCTGCGATCGTTCCGCACGTAACCGTAAGTTCGTGTCCACATGGCTCCCGGCTGAAAGTGCGCACCTTTCATTCTCGCCGAAGGAATACCCGATGAGTATCCTAGTCGTGACGACTTATCCACCGACAATAGTCACCGGCGCGGGGAACCTTGGCGCGCGGTGCTTCGAACAACACATAGCCACCCGCTTCCTGACCTTGGAACGATAGACGCCGATTCTATTGCCCTCAAGTTTGCGGGACGGGATGACTCAGGCTCACGGGTTGCACTTCGTCATCGACCCGGTGGAGCAGTTCGACCTGCGTCGCGCGCGGGTCAACGATCGCGGCAGCGAGCATTACCCGCCAGCGACGAGGCTCACCCAGCTGGCCTACAGCTGCGCGATCGGGACGTTCGCCGCCGCCCCATCGAGCAGAGGACCTTCGACAATGTCGCCGTGCGTTACCTCTGCGCCGACACGCGGCCGGACTACGACCCAACGCTGTTCGTCCACTTCTCCTCCGCAACTCCCCCGATCACCTCCCCGCAAACCCGCCGACGACTGCCTGCCGGAACTGCGGTGCCTCTGCGATCTGCACGGGACCGCCGAAGCCCGCGGGCCCGATTATGTACCCGATGACACCGTGCGTGAGCCTGGGGTGCTCCCCCCACGGACTAGTAGAGGCGCCGGGAGAGTGCCGTAGGGGCTAATGAGTGCAGTTCGCCCCTGTGAGAGACGGCCCGATTCCACTATCCTTCGAATGTGCCGATCCAAGCCGGACCGCCCACTACAATCCGCCATGAGTTACCCTGTCAGACTTCCACGCCACCGGTGTCGAGCCATGTCCCTTGTCGAGGTCATGGTCGCAACTGTGATCTTCACTTTCATCGCGGCCTCATTGGTCTCGCTTTTTATTCAGAACAACCGTCTAGCCCGTGCGATCACCCTGCGGACAGTCGTCACGACCACAGCGATCGGTGTGGCGGAGCAAATTCGCGCCTATCCGTACTCAGAATACTCTAAAAGTCACGACAACCCCTCCACGAACACCCTGCAGATCGAGTTCTTCGATCCGACCGATGCCGCCGCCAAGAACGGGATGCGTGTCGTCAACCTACCGGTGAACGTGGCGGACGGTGTCCCCGCCGGGCCCCAGGATTGGACGTATGTCACAACCCCTCTGATCCTCACCGAGGACGGAGCCACGACCAAGGTGCCGGTCAATATGCGCTTCTGGATCGATAGCCAGATCCGGCAGCCGACCATCAAGACCGATAAGAATGGCAAGCAATTGATCGTCACCCGTTGCCAGCTCTACGAGATCGCACTGATTTACCAGTGGAAAAATCCGAATTATTCGGACTCGAAGTGGCATTCCGGGGTGATCCGGATCATCACACCGAACCAGGATATGAACATACCCGCCACTCCTGTCTCCGGTTCCTGATACCCCATGCACACTCCCCACATTTTCCGTTCACGCCGGCGCTCGCTCCGCGGCATGACCCTCGTCGAGGTCATGATGGCCTCCGCTATCTCGCTCATCGTCACCGCTGGCGTGATGTGGCTGGTCGTCGAAGGCATGAGGGCGTCAATTCACACCTCCAACGTGAGCGGCAACGACCTCGACCACTGGGGCTTGGCGAACCGGCTGGTATTCGACACCCGCTTGGCGAACAAACTCATCCTCTATTCCGAGTTCTCGAGCGCCGCCGTGTCCACCGAAGGAAACGACGGTGTCGCCGATGCCTACGCTCCGGAGCCAGTCGGAAACTTTCTGGTCCTAGCGCTCCGGCTTCCCGACGAAGAAACTGGAGTATGGGCCTGCACGAAGCTCACCGGGTACGTCTATAATCCCGACAAGAAGACACTTTCGAAGTTCGAATACTCGGTCGACAAGGAGAGCGACGACTACAAGAAGGGCACCCCGGTCCCCGACCTGATCACGAAGCACTTCAGCGAACTCACGAAACTGACGGTTCTCGTCGCCTCCGACCTCGAGATTCCCAGTCTCGCCGCAAGCGCCACAACCAAGGCCGCTTTCTACCAACCGATAGGGAAAACAGGCACAGGCACCAATAAGGCCATCCTCCGGATGCGCTTGGGTATGACCAACAAACATTGGCGGGTACGGGACTCACGCCTGATCGAAGTGGCCTTCTACATCCGTTCCTGAGCAACACCATTTTGACATGAAAAATCGCAAAGGATCAACCATCGGCCTCGTTCTAGTCGCCACGCTGGCCATCGGCATCGTCGTGGCCGCCGTCGCCAGCCTCATCAACTTCCAGCGCAACATGTCGGTGCGCCGCGAGCTCCAGTTCCAGGCGGCAAATGTGGCGGAGACTGCGATCGACTACGCCTTCGCCTACATTGCCAACGACGTGAAGCGGAACAGCATCGAAACGTCGGAGTTCATCCCGAAGGAGGGCTACAAGAAGTTTGATTTCAACAGCGAAGCGATCGCCTTCCTCACCGGCGCCATCCCCGGACCCTCGTCTTTCACCGCCCCCACTAGTGGCGTGACTTTCTCCGATATCTCCGTCCGCATTCTTCCACCCTCTGGCGAGAAAAAGCCCTACAATGTTGAGCGGTCGATCGTCGGCAGCCGACTGAGCGAGTTCTCGGGACAGGTTGTCTATGAGACCACAGTTCCTGTGGTCGCACGAGCATGTGCAAGCAGCGGCGGTACCAGCAAACAGACCGCTTATATCAAAAAGAACATGGCATTCGACGAGGTGCCGATGTTCCAGAAGGCGATCACCTATCAAGGTCAACTCCACCTCCACCGCGGCTATCCCATCCTCGGAGGTGTCCATACCAATGGAAATCTTGTGATCAACGCTCACAATGGCGACACCGCCGTGTACAATGGTCTGATCACCTGTGCCGGGCGATTCTATCGCGGTTCCGCATTCGACGTCGGCGGCACCGGGGCCGATCCGTACGGCTATTGCCCGGAGAATGCGAAAATGGAACTAGATTTCAGCACCGACTACGTCGAGGACATAAAACTCGCGGCGACCAACACCAAGAACCTGAAGATTATCACCTCCGATCCGAGCGACTCCAAGATCACGGCCACTTATGCTCAATTGGACACCGATATGGATTCGCGCAGAGCGAACTGGAAGCAGGATGCACTCACCACCTTTAAGGGAAACCTCATGGACAAGTCTCACGAGGTCGCGTTGATGCTGCCACCCGGCTGCGAGCAGTACCGGCTCGACGATGCCACGACGAAGGATGCGAACGAGTTCGCGAATGGCACTTACGTCCTTCTCCATCCCAACATTACCGACCCGGCGCATCCGGCCTACAATACCGAGAACATCTATCAATTCGCCCGCAGAGCCACCCTGCTGTTTCGCGTCGAGTGCCTTGCAAACTACAAAGGGACCACCAGCGGCGACACGACCGAGCAGACCTACAAGTGGATCGTGAAGGCCTACCAAAAGTACGAGGACAGCCAGGACGACTCCACATGGGTCCCGCTACCGATGCCTGCCGGCGTGATTGGACAGACGAAGGTACAGACTTGGGCCACCACCAATGCCCAGTATGAGATCGCGACAAATGTGATCGATACTACCAAAGTTCTGGGTAGCAACGCGGCCAATCCCTATTTGGAAGGGCTGTTCGAGGAGTACAGGATCCACGATGACTCGGCCAAAAAATATGCCAGTATCGCTACCTACATCATCAACAACCACGTCACCGCCATTGACTCGGTCGCCGCGGGAATCGCGACCGCCTCCAAGATGGGCTCCTTGAATTCCGATAAACTCGTCACTGGCTTCATCCTCCCCTCGAGCTACACACTCATCAGTGGCACCGCTTCGAAGCCTGTGCAAATCAAGGTCGCGTCCGGCACGATCAACGCGGTGCAGCAAGCCCCCGCCCATGGATTCTTCGATGCACGCCTTGGGCGCGGCGTCTCGCCGATCACGATCAATATGAAGGTGCTCAAGGACGTGCTCGACGGCACCGACACATCCGAGGCCGCCACCGCATTCCGCACATTGCTCGGGGTCGGCAGTGGCAGCTACAACGGCCTCGTCTACGTCGAGTTTCCGACTTCTCTGACGACCGTCAACAAACTCTCGGCGCGCTGTTACAAGGAGCCCAACAAACCCTACCCCGGGGATATGACTGCGGTGGATTCCTACGCGTTCGCCGTCGGCGACAAGGACGCGATCGAGAAACGCCACCCGGACCGGATGAGCGACACCGATTCCCGCAAGGACCGCACCGACAACATCATTGCGATCGCCAAAACGCTTCGGGGCTATCCCGGCAGCTACGACGATGCCGAAATCTCGAAGGCCAAATGGGCCATTCCCGCCCTGGTGCTCGTCAACGGACGGAAGCTACCGACCGTAAGCGGAGTCAATGGCCTCACGATTTCCACCAACGCCCCGCTCTATCTGATCGGCAGTTACAATGCCGACGGCGATTTCGCCACAGGGACCAACATCACCGGCACCAAGCCGACCGACTATGCCACGGGCGACAGCGGCGAGGTTTCGGCCGGACTATTCTCAGACACATTGACAATCCTCTCCGATAGCTGGGGGAAACCCGTCACGAACTCCGGAGTTGTCGATGGCAGCATGGGCAAGCGGTTCCTCTACTCCTTCAACGGCTACGGCGGTTCATCCAGCTCCTACCGCAAGGTCGGGGACGGCCAGGTGGAGATTTCCGCCTGCATCCTCACGGGCGAATATCCGATTTTCGAGTTCTTCCTGCACGGGCTTGAGTCGTGGGAAGAATACTACAACAAGGGAGGCCTCAAAAACAGTCCCATCTGCATCAAAGGCGCAGTGGTCGGCATGTTCCACAGCGAGATCCAGCATATCAAAGGCGCCTATAAACGCGATTTGAACACGGACATCCAAGTCTACTACACCGGTCATGGAAACTGCGCGATCCCGGCCGTACGTATGCACGAAAAGATCATGAAGGGCATCTTTCCCCCGGGTACGCCAAAAGCACGCGCCTACGGCCAGAATGCATTCCAGTTCCTCCGCCCCGGGAGCACCGACGATACCGAGATACTGAAGAAGGTCGGATTCTAGCACCGGTCCTCCCAGTCGACCCGTCGAAGGCCCCTTACGAGGGGCCTTTCTATTTCATGAAATCCGATACAGATCGGAACGTCGAAAGCCCATCACTCCTTCATCTCCTCGATCGCCGTCACGCGGCCGTTTTCGAAGATGACGCGGAGGCGCTCCTCGCTCCGCTCGCGGTAGACGTCGACATAGGCAGGCTCGAGATACACGAAGCGCCGGCCCGTGCGGCGGTCGATGCCGACGACACGCCGATAACCGGCCATGTGCGAACCTTCGTAGGTCTCGTAATAGTCCCGGTATGTCCACACCGAGCGACTGCCTTGCGCGGTAGTCGTATGCGTCCGGCGAGTCGGCTCGCCGATCGCAATGTAAACCATGTCGGGCGTATCGCCGACCGCGACCATACCCTTGCGGAGGCGTTCCTGATCGGCAGCGGGCAAGGAAGCGAACACCTCAGACTTCTGCCGGATGCGATCGGCTGTCGTGTTGCAGCCCGAGAGCGCGAATAGCGCGCCGCAGAGAAGGAGGGCAAGAGTACGCGTTTGCATGGTGGGTGAGACGTCGCCGCGAGGAAAGTGGTTCCTCGCGGCGGGGTCAAAGCGCGACTCGCCGCAGCCGCAGCGCGTTTCCCACCACACTCAGCGAGCTCAGGCTCATCGCCACCGCCGCGAACATCGGCGGCAACGACCAGCCCGGCCACACCACCAGTGCGCCGGCGGCGAGTGGCACGCCCAGCAGGTTGTAGAAAAACGCCCAGAAGAGGTTCTGGCGGATGTTCCGCAAGACCGCGCGCCCGAGCCGCACGGCGCGAGAGAGACCCCGCAGATCGCCGTGGAGGAGAACGAGTCCGGCGCTCTCGATCGCGATATCGGTGCCCTGCCCCATCGCGATTCCCACGCGAGCCGCAGCGAGCGCCGGCGCGTCGTTGATGCCGTCGCCCGCGAACACCACCCGCCGCCCGCCGCGCCGCAACGCCACCACCAGTTCCTGCTTCCCCGCGGGAGTCAGCCCCGCGTGCGGGGCCGGCAAACCGAGTTCACCGGCGATGCGATTCGCCGCGGCGGCGTTGTCACCCGTCGCCATCACGATCTCGAGGCCGAGCCGGCGTAACTCCTCCACCGTCGCGCGCGCATCCGGGCGCAGCCGATCCGCGAGCGCGAGGAAACCGAGCACACGTCGCTCGTCGGCGAGCCAGATCGTTGTTCGTCCCGCCGCTTCCGCCGCCTGAGCCCGCGCCGCCAACTCCTTGCCCGCTTCTGCGTCGGCCCAGGTCAGGCGCCCCAATCTCATTTGCCGTCCGTCGACCTGCGCCTCCACGCCCGCACCTACCTCCGCACGAAACGCGCTCGCCACCGGCGGCGTGAGCCCGCGGGCCGCAGCGGCGCGCACGACGGCGCGCGCCAACGGGTGTTCGCTGCCGAGCTCGAGCGCCGCCGCCCGCGCGAGCACGTTCTCCTCCGTTTCGCCGACAGCCGCCGCGACATCGACCACCTCCGGGCGGCCTTCCGTCAACGTGCCGGTCTTGTCGACCACCAGCACATCGCAATCGACCAGATGCTCGAGGGCCGCCGCATCGCGCACCAACACGCCGACCCGCGCGCCGCGACCGATTCCCGTCACGATCGAAACGGGTGTCGCCAGCCCCAAAGCACACGGGCACGCCACGACCAGCACCGCCACCGCATGCGCCAGGGCCGTCGCCAATGCCGCACTCCCGCCGATCACAAGCCATGCGCCAAAGGTCAGTCCCGAGCATCCGAGGATCACCGGCACGAAGAACTCGATCACGCGGTCCGCCACGCGCTGGATCGGCGGCGACGCATCCTCGGCGGCCTCGACCAGCCGCACGATCTGCGCAAGCACCGTGTCCGCGCCGACCCGGCGCGCCTCGAAGACGAAACTCCCCGTGGTGTTGACCGTGCCGCCGGTCACCGTATCGCCCGGCCCCTTCTCGCTCGGGAGCGGCTCGCCGGTGAGCATCGACTCGTCGATCGCGCTCTGGCCGTCCACGATCACGCCGTCCGTCGGCACCTTGTCGCCGGGGCGGACGCGCAGGCGATCGCCCACGCGCACCTCGCGCAGCGGCACCGTTTCCTCGATGCCATCGCCGCGGACCCGCGCCGCCGTCGGTGGCGTGAGCGCGAGGAGGGCGCGGATTGCGTCACCCGTCCGCGCATGGGCGCGC
>DATGXA010000030.1:0-1571 GCA_035299125.1 Opitutaceae bacterium | reverse complement strand
CCATCGTGCTGAAGGACGTGCGCAAGCTCGAGGCCTTCGGCGGCGTGCTCCTCGTCTTTGTTGGCAGTCCCGCCGACCGGTTCATTGTCAACCCGCGCGACATCGTCTTCGTGACGGACGCGGCGAAGTATCCAGCGCTGGACGAGCCCCGCGCGTAATCGGGCGATTTCCGCCCTTGACCCGCCCCAGCCCGCGCTCTTCTTTCGGCCGCTCTACTTACTCACTGCCTGGTGGTGTAATGGTAGCACAGGCGACTTTGACTCGCCTAGTCATGGTTCGAATCCATGCCGGGCAGCCAAAACTTGGAAAGTTTTGGCAATCGGACATGGATGAGAACGGAGTTCGACGACCGGCGCGCAGCGGAGGGAGATGGATCGACCGAAGGTCGAGGGCGCAGCCCTGAGCGACGCGAATCAATCCATGCGGGGCAGCCACAACGACGTGCCACGCTTGATCGTGGCAGCCATCCGGGCGCAAGAGCCCCCGCAACGGGGTTAGCGACATTCCGCCCGAGACGCGCCGGGCGTCCTGAACGGGGCGAAAGGCTCTCGCGCCGCGCCGGAAAATATTTTGTCACCCCGTCGGAGTTTCGTGGCACTCTCTTTCAAACCACCATGTCCACGCCTGAATCCCACGCCTTGGCGGATGCCGTCAGCGACGCCGAATTGGTGGCCGCCTGCCTGGCCGGCGAGCGGGACGCTTTCGCGCGGATCGTGGAGCGTTACCAGCGGCTGCTCTGCTCGCTCGCCTACGCGGCGACGGGCAACCTCGCCGAGAGCGAGGACGCGGCGCAAGAGACGTTCGTGGCCGCATGGCGCAGCCTGCGTGAGCTGCGCGAGCCGGAGAAACTCCGCCCGTGGCTGTGCGGCATTCTGCGCCACAAAATCAGCCGTCTGCACCGCCGCTATGGGCGCGACGCGGTGCTCGGCGCCGAACCGATGGAGGCGGCCGGCGATCTGGCAACCGACGAATTGCCCGCCGCGGACAAGGCCATGCAAACCGAGGAGCAAACCATTCTGTGGCGCGCACTCGAACGCGTGCCGGTGCGCTACCGCGAGCCGCTGGTGCTCTATTACCGGGAAAACCGTTCGATCGAACACGTCGCCGATGCGCTCGACCTGACCGAGGACGCGGTCAAACAGCGCCTCGCGCGCGGCCGCAAGATGCTGCAGGAACAGGCGCTCGCCTTCGTCGAGGGCGCGCTCGCCCGCACGAACCCGGGCCGCGCCTTCACCGTCGGAGTGCTCGCCGCCCTGCCGGCGATGACGCCCGCGCCGGTGCAGGCCGCCGGGTTGGGTGCGGCCGCGGCGCATGGGACCGCACTGGCCAAAACCACCAGCCTCGCGACGCTGCTGGCCTTCGTCGCCGGCGGTGTGAGCGCGCTCATGCAATTGCGCATCGGCCTCGACCAATCGCGCACACCGCGCGAGCGGCGTGCCGTGGTCGTGACGACGATCGCCTGCTTCTTCGGCTGCCTCGCCTTCATCGGCGTGCTGTGGGGCCTCACGCAAGCAGCGCTGCGCTGGTGGGAACTGCGCGCGGTCTTCGCGGTGATCTGCCAGGTGCTCGTG
>DATGXA010000029.1:0-20096 GCA_035299125.1 Opitutaceae bacterium | reverse complement strand
TGCGGAATGCGGATTGGTCGGAGGCGCCTGCGGGAACGCCGGGGCTGCCCGGCTGATCCGGATCCGAAGCGGGGGAGTCGTGGCCCTCGGCCGCCGCCGACGCGGGTGGCCGTTTCATCCCGCAATCCGCATTCCGCGATCCGCATTCGAAGTGCGGCGTGATCTTCGAGCGGTAGCCGAACTCGCGCGGCGAGGGGATGACCGCGTTCACCGGAAACTCGATCTTGGCCATGTGGCGGAGAAGCTCGGCCACGTGGCGTTGTTTCCAGCGGAGCTGCTCGGCGTAGGCGAGATTCTGGTACTGACAGCCGCCGCACGTGCCGAAGAGCGGACAACGCGGCGCGATGCGCTCGGGCGCGGGGCGGAGGACCTCGACGAGGTCGGCCTCGGAGTAGTTCTTGTGGTTGCGGAAAACGCGCACGCGCACGCGCTCGCCTGGCAGCGCAAACGGCACCATCACGACCCAGCGGTTGCCTTCGGCAGCCGGCGATTGCGGATGCTGGACCTCGGATCTCGGATTGGCGGCCGGCTTGGTCGATTCCGCAATTTGCATTCCGCATTCCGGAATCGCCACCCGGCCCAGGCCGATGCCGAGGTTGGTGAGCGTGGAAATCTCCAGCTCGAGCTCGGCGTGATATGGGAACGGATGGTCGTTGGAGCGCTTCTTGGCCACGGGACGCACAGAGAGAACGCTGCGCGCCCGCGCGGCAACCCGAGACCTCGGCCGCCGCGCGCGAGCTTGCTCGTCTCCGCCGCGCCGGTTTCGCTGCTCGGCGCCGCATGCCCGCCGAACGCATCACCAGCCTCCAGAATCCGCGCATCAAACAACTCGTCCGCCTGCGGGAGCGGCGCGAACGCGACGAGGCGGGCGTGTTCATTGTCGAGGGCTACCGCGAGATCCTGCGCGCGCTCGACCAGGGCGCGAAGCCGGTGGAGTTCTACGTGGCTCCGGACTGGTTCCTCGGCGAGAACGAGCCCGTGCTCATCGCCCGCGCCGAGGCGGCGGGCGCGCGAATTTTCGAACTCACGAAGGAGGCGTTTGCCAAGGTCGCCTATCGCGAGCGGCCCGACGGGTTGCTTGCGCTGATCCCGCAGTGGCGCACGAAGCTCGAGGAGCTGGAGCTGTCGGAGCCGCCGTTCCTGCTCGTCGTCGAGGCGATCGAGAAACCGGGCAACCTCGGCACCATCCTGCGCAGCGCGGATGCGGCCGGCGTCGACGCCGTGATCGTGTGCGACCCGGTGACGGATCTCTTCAACCCCAACGTCGTGCGCTCCTCGACCGGCGTGCTCTTTGCGATGCCGGTGGCGATCGCGACCACGGACGAAGTGCACGCCTTCCTTCGCGCCAAGGGAATCCGCGTCGTGGCGACGACGCCCTCGGCCACCGAGCTCTACACGAAGACGGATCTCACCGGCTCGGTGGCGCTGCTCATGGGCAGCGAGCAGTACGGGCTGAGCGACTTCTGGTTGAAGGAAGCCGACGCCCGCATCCGCATCCCCATGGCCGGTCAGGCCGACTCGCTCAACGTGGCGATGGCCACGATCATCACGCTCTTCGAGGCGGTGCGGCAGAGGGGCGAGTGAGTCCGTTGCCTCCGCTCGGGGATCTTTCGTGGCAATGAAGACCTTCGCCAACGCCTACCCCGAGTCGCTTCGCGCACAGCGCGATCTGAAGACGCGGCTGTACCGGAACATCGGTGGCGTGCGACCGCCGGGGCCGGGGACGATATTGCGCTGGGGGCTGCGGCTGGGGCCGAAGGAGCAGCCGGCGGTGGAGCGGTCGCGTGTGCCGGCGGGCGCGGCGCCGTGCGTGGCGCCGGACTTGGCGCGGATCGCGGCGGCGGCGGCCGGCGCGATGCAGTTCACTTGGGTCGGGCACGCGACGTGGCTGATTCAGGTCGGCGGGCTCAACATTCTCACCGATCCCATCTGGTCGAAGTACTGTTCGCCTGTGCCGTGGCCGATGCTACGGCGCCGCACCGCGCCCGGGATTCCCTTCGAGCAACTGCCGCGCATCGACCTCGTGCTGCTGAGCCACGCGCATTACGACCACTGCGACGTGCCCACGTTGCGGCGACTCGGGGCGAAGCCGGCGTACGTCGCGCCTGCGGGGCTGGCGCCGTTCGTCACGCGCAAGACGGACGGTCGTGTGCACGAGGCCGAGTGGGGCGAGACGCTCGCGGTGGCAGACGCGAGACTCACGGCAGTGCCGGCGCTGCATTTCTCGGCGCGCACGGGCTGGGATCGGAACCGCGCGCTGTGGTGTGGCTGGCTGCTCGAGGTCGCAGGCAAGCGCATCTATTTCGCCGGCGACACCGGGATGGCGCCGTTCTTCGGCGAACTCGGCGACTGGTTCCGCGCGACCGGCGGCATCGACGTGGCGCTGCTGCCGATCGGCGCGTATCAGCCGCGTTGGGTGATGACGCCGGTGCATTGCACCGCGGCCGACGCCGTGGAGATCCACCAACTGATCGGCGCGCGGCAGTCGCTGGCGATGCACTGGGGCACTTTCGTCCTCACCGAGGAGCCGCTGCGCGAACCGCCTGTGCTGCTTGCGGACACGCTCGCGGCGCGCGGTGTGCCGGCGGAGCAGTTCCGCACGCTCGCGGTGGGCGAGACGGTGGCCTGCGATTGATTGCGGAATGCGGATTGCCGGAAGGGCGGTGCCTTTTCGCGTGGCGCCGCAACCCTCCGGGCCACTCGGCGGTTGCGCTTCGGGGGAGCTTGGAGCCAGCCTCGGGTCGTGTCCGCCGTGCCTCCACATTTCCATGTCGTCTGCGCACTCATCGAGCGCGACGGACGTGTGCTCGTCGCGCAACGCCCCGCGGGAAAATCGCAGGCGCTGCTGTGGGAATTTCCGGGCGGAAAACTCGAGGCGGGCGAAGCGGCGGAGTCGGCGCTGGTGCGCGAGATCCGTGAGGAGTTGTGCATCGAGATAGCGCTCGGTGAACAGCTGCGCGACGCGCGGCACGACTACGGAAAGTTCGCGATCACGCTCACGCCGTTTCTGGCGACACTCCGCGACCCGGGCGTCGAGCCTCACGCGGTGGAGCATGCCGAGGTGCGGTGGTGCACGTCGGCGGAGTTGATCGCACTCGAATGGGCGCCGGCCGATGTGCCGATCGTGGCGGAGTATCTGGCGCGGCGGTGAGGGTTGAGGTCGAGGGTCGGCGGCCGAGGATCGCTGCTCTCGCGAGCAACGCCACGGACGGAGTCGGATGGCGGGCATGAAGCCCGCCGCGCCAGAGGAGCGGGCGCCAAAACGAAACGGCGGGCTCGTGGGGAGCCCGCCGTCGGTTGGTCAAATGCGGTGTGGTGTGCGAGGGTGCGGTTTACTTCCAGCTCAGGACGAAGCGGGTGTAGTAGGTTGTATCGAGCTTCTTCTTTCCCGGCTGCGGCTCGCTGGTGTAGTCGTTGGCGATGCCGAGGCGGATCTTCCACTTGGTGGAGGCGAGCGGGGTTTCGAAGAAGGAGTCGTGCTGGATGCGGTAGTTGGCGAAATCCTCGAGGGAAGGCAGGAAGGTCAGCTTGTTGCCGATGCGCCAGGAGCCCGCGGTGAAGCTGTGGATCAGGCCGAGGTCGAGGGCGGGCGTGCTGAGGTTTTCGCGAACGGGCGTGGTGGGATCGTCGTCTTCGGCGTAGGCCTCATATCGGTAGGCGAGACCGGCGCGGAAAGTGAGGTCGTGGTTGGGCTTCTTGATGACCGCGTAGCCGAGACCGGCCGCGGAGTTGGAGTAGAAGTCGATGTCCTTGATCTTGTCGGTACCGATCTCCTCGCGGACGTACCAAGACGTGCGGTCCGAGAAATAGGCCGAGTAATCGACGCCGCCCTTGGCATTGTCGGCCGAGGTCTCGCCGTCGAGTTCGGAGCGGGTGTAGGCGGCGTAGAATGAGAGTTTGTCCTTCGGGCCGGCGAGGGTGGCGGTGAAACCGATGGCGTTGGTGAGGCTGTCGGTGTTGCCCTGCGAGCCGACGACGTCGACCGAGGCCTCGAACGCCCACGTGCGGCGCGCGGCGGCGGCGGCCTTGGCTTCCGGGCTGTCGGCCGGGTCGATCCAGACGGCTTCGACGGCGTCGATCGGGCCGGTGCCCCAAGCGCCCGGGCCGGCGACGCGGACCTCGCCGCCGGCGGCGGTCGAGACGGCGCCCTGGACGGTGTTGCCGCTCTTGTAGCGGAGGAACACCGGGGTGTCGGTGCTGAGGCTGGCGATGTTGGCTTGCTGGATCTTGAGCACGCCGGCGAAGGCGGTCTGGATCTCGATCACGCCGTCGGCGGCGCGGACGATCTTGCCTTGGATCACCGAGCCGTCGGTGGTGCCGACGGTGTCGGCGAGGAGGGTGGGGGAAACGGCCATGCCGGTGCCGAGCGTGAGGCTGGCGAGCAGGAGTCGGAGGGTCTTCATGGTTGGTGTGTTCAGGAGCTGCGATCTATGGGCTTCGGAGTGGGGGCCGAGGCAAGCGGGTTGCACAGGAGGAGCGTAGTTCGTAAGGCTTCTGATACAAGGATGACCATTCGTGAAGTACCGGTGCGCGGCGTGGCGTGAAGAATCCGTCGGCAGGCGCTCAGGTCCGGCGACAAGCGGCCGATAGAGGGGCAGAAACCGTGACTCCAACCGCTCCAAGCCCCGGCTCTCCGCGTCTGAAGATCGGCAAACCCGACATCATCCGCGTCGGCCAGCAACTGCCGGCCTCGCCCCGCATCTTCTCTCGACTTGCCTCGGTGTTGAAGGACCTGAACACCGGCGTGGACCAGGTCGTCGGCCTGGTGAAGATGGACCCCGGCCTGAGCGCGCAGGTGATCCGCCTGAGCAACAGCGTGCTGTTCGGTTTCGCGGAGCCGAGCTCCTCGCTCGAGGAATCGATCAACCGTGTCGGTTTCCGCGAAGTGTACCGCCTCGTCGGTTTGGCGGCGACCAACCAGCTTTTCCCGAAGGAACTCGCCCTCTACGCCGTACGCGGCGACCTGGTGTGGGAAAACTCCCTCGCCTCCGCGCTCGCAATGGAGCGGCTCGCGCGCAAACAGGGCGCCGAAGACGAACAGGCGGCGTACACGATCGGCCTGTTACGCTCCGCGGGCAAAGTGCTCTTCACCCGGCTCGCCGCCCAACCGGCGGTCCGGTTGCCGATCTACCCCGGCCCGGATACGGAGCCGCATCTCGGCGATTGGGAACGCGGGCTCTTCGGCATGGATAATCCCGAGGCGGCCGCGGAGCTGATGGAACACTGGAAATTCGATCCCACGATCCGGCTCGCGATCCGCCATCATTACGACCCGTTGGTCGTTCCGGATGCGCCCCGCGAAGCGGCGTTGCTGAACTGCGCCGGCTGGGTCGTGCACCAACTCGGCAAGAGCCTGCCCGGCGAGGCCGCCTACTGGCGGCGTGATCCCGCGAAGCTCGAGCGCGCCGGCGTGCTCGCCGAAGCGGTCGATGCGGTCGTCGAGGAAGTGCGTACCGAGCTCGATGTGCTGAAATCGGCCGTGTCGATGGGCTGACGGCGATCGCCGGCCCTCCTCGTGGCGGCGCGCAGAAAGCGCGGATTGCATTTCAGCGACTGCGTTGGTGGGCGATAGAGATAGCCCCACATGGCCGCCCTACCGAACAGCAAGCGCTTCGACATGCAGTCACTGTCGTTGCACGCGGCCAAGTTGCCCCCCTCACCGCAGGTGTTCGGCCGGCTCGTGGCGGCGATCAACGACGGCAACTCCAGCCTCGACCGCATGGCCGAGCTCGTGCGGCTCGACACCGCGCTCACCTCGCAGCTCCTGCGTATCGCCAACAGCGTGCTCTTCGGCTTCCGATCGCAGGCAACGAGCGTCGAAGAGGCGGTGCTCCGCGTGGGCCTGAAGGAGTTGCACCGCATCGTGGGCCTGTGCGCGGCATCGCTCGCGTTCCAAGCGGACATGCGGGTCTACGGCACGACCGCCGAGGCGCTCTGGGGCAACGCGGTCGCGACGGCGGTCGCGATGGAGAAACTCTGCTTCGCCACGGGCGGCGACCCCGCGCTCGGCTACACCGCCGGTTTGCTGCGCTCGGTCGGCAAGATGGTGCTCGCACGCCACGCGGCGGCCGCGGTCGCGGCCTATGCGCCCGATAGCGCGGTGCCGCTGCCGGAATGGGAACAGGCGGCCTTCGGCACGACGCACGCGCAGGTCGGCGCGGCGCTGTGCGAGCTCTGGCGGTTTCCCAAGCCGATCGCCGGTGCGATCCGCGATCATCTCCAGCCCGCCGCGAATCCACACGCGAACGCGCTGGCTCATCTCTTGAATCTTGCCGGGCTGCTCGCCGAGCGGCTCGAGCGCGGGCTGCCGGGTGAGGCGGGGTTGTGGTCGAAGGATCCGGTGCGTTTCGAGAAAACCGGGTTCGACGCGCAGAGCATCGAGGCGCTGCAGGCCGAGACGTTGGCCGAGGTCGACCGCATGCGCGCGATGCTCGCGGTCATCCGCGAGAACTGAACCGCGCGGCACGGCGCCGCCGGGCGGTACGAGGGGAACTGCGGAGCGGGCCTCGCTGTCGCGAGGCGCGGCTCACTCGATTGAGTCATTGCCAACGGGGCGGCGGTTTTCACGCTCGGGCGCTTCGCGATGAAAAATACCCTCCTGCAGAAATTTCGCTCCGCCTTCGGCAGTGAACCGACCGTGATCGCGCGCGCCCCGGGCCGCATCGAGTTCATCGGCAATCATACCGACTACAACGGTGGCACGGTGCTCGGCGCCGCGATCGACCGCGGGATCTGGGTCGCGGCGCGCCCGGTGGCCGGCAACAAGGCCGTCTTCGCCAGCGGCCACACCACGAGCGTCGTCGAGGTGCAGCTCGACGCCTCCCTCGCGAAGCAGACCGGCGATCGCGCCTGGGTGAACTACCAGCTCGGCGTGTGGGCGAAGTTGCCCGATTTCGGCCTGAAACAGCCGGCCGGCTTCCAGTTCGCCGATGTATCCGATCTTCCCCTCGGCGCTGGCCTGAGCAGCAGCGCGGCGATCGAGCTCGCGACCGGCTTGGCGCTCACCGCGCTCACCGGCGACAAGCCCGAACGCGTGACGCTCGTGAAGCTCGGCCGGAAGGCGGAGAACGAATTCGTGGGCGTGCCCTGCGGCATCCTCGACCAAGGCGTGTCGGGCTTCGGTCAACGCGACCACCTCGTGTTCATCGACTGCCGCGGACCGGCGTTCTCGACCGTGCCGCTGCCGGCCGACGCACATTTCTGGGTGTTCAACACCCACACGAAGCACGCGCTGGTCGACGGCCTCTATGCCGCGCGCCACCGCGAGTGCATGGACGCCGCGAAGGCGCTCGGCGTGAAGCTGCTCGTCGACGCCACGCCCGCGCAGCTCGAAGCCGCGAAGGCGTCGATGCCCGAGGCGAACTACAAGCGCGCGAAGCACGTGATCGAGGAGATCGGCCGCGTGGCCGCCGTGCAGGCGGCGTTGCAGAAGGGCGATCTGGCCGCTGTCGGCCGGCTGCTCACGGCATCGCACCGCAGCTCCCAGAACCTTTTCGAGAACAGCACCCCCGAGCTCGACTTCCTGGTCGACCAGCTCACGACGGCCAAACACGTGCACGGCGCGCGCCTGACCGGCGGCGGTTTCGGCGGCGCGGTGATGGCGATGACCGGCGGCGCGTTCTCCGCGACCGATGCCGAGCAGATCGTCGCGGCCTACGCGGCGAAGTTCGGCGCGAAGCCCGACGTGCTCCACCTCAAGACCGGCCCCGGCGCGGAATTGGTCGCCGGATGAGCCGTGCTCAAGTCGTTGCGAGTCGAGAGGTCGAGCGACGAAAGCAGGAAATCAACGCGGACGCGCCGAGGCATGGCCTTGAGGGGAAGCAACAATGGCGGCTCAGCCGCACGGAGATTGAACACGGATCACACGAATGAGCACGGATGATCGGGGAACGATCCATGTTCATCCGTGGAATCCGTGGTTTCTGGTTCATGTTGCTTGAGAGAGCCGACGCGTGCTCGCGCGAGAGGCCGATGCCATCGCACCGATGAATGAGCGATCGTCCCTCGACAGGAACGTTACGGCTGACGCGGCGGAGTCCCGCTCGCGCTCGGCAGCGGCAGAAAAGAAGGAAGTCGTGTCAGCCAAGAACTGACATGGTGCCGGTGCAACCGGTGCGCGCGCGGGTACCGGTTGCGCTGTGGGGCCGCGGGTGCGGGCTTACGGCGCGGCCGTCGCGGGTTCCGGCGCAGGCGCGGTCGTGACAGCTGTGGTTGCGCGGCGCGCGAGGTTTTTCGCGAGGAACGCCTCGATCTGGGTGTAGAGTTTCACGCGATGCTCGAGGTCGGCCATGCCGTGGCCTTCGCCGCGTTGGAAATACGTCTCGTGGGGAACTCCATTCTTCTTCAGCTCGGCGACGAGTTGCTCCGACTGCTCGACGGAGGCCACGTAGTCGGATCGGCCGTGGGCGACGAAGACCGGCGCCTCGATCTGGTGAGCGAGGCGGATTGGCGAAATCGCGTCGAAGCGCTCGCGGTTGGCGTCGGGATTGCCGAGGAAACGGCGGAGCAGGGCGGTGCGCCCCGGGCTGACGCCATCGGACTCGAACCGCCGCGCCTGTTTGATCATCTCAGCCCAGTCGTAGACGCCGCTCAGCGCGACGGCGCAGCGATAGAGCGCCGGTTCATGCGCGACACCGCTCACTGCGAGGTAGCCGCCGAAGGAGCCGCCCATGATCGCGATGCGGTCGGGGTCGACGAGGCTGGACTTGATCAGTTTCTGCACGCCGTCGGTCACATCGTCGTGCATCTTGCGGAAGGCCCACAGGTCCTCGATGGGGAAACGCCATTGGGTGCCGAGCGAGCCGCGATAGTTGGGCTGGAAAACGGCATAGCCGCGGTTGGCGAGAAACTGCACCTCGGAATCGAAGCCCCACGAATCGCGCACCCAAGGGCCGCCGTGGGCGAGCACGACGAGGGGCGGTGGGTTTTCCTTCGAGGCGCCTTCGGGCAACGTGAGGTAGCCGTCGATGGAGATGCCGTCGCGATTCTTGTAGCTCAGGAACGTCATCGGGCGCATGCGCTCCGGATCGAGCCAGGGCGCGATGCTCGGTGCGATCGGGGAGATGACGCCCTTCGCGATGTCGACGAGCAGGTACGCCGTCGGGCGGCGATCGGAACGGACGGCGACGAAGAAACGTTTCTCTGCGCGGTCGCTGCCGACGATGGAGACGACAGCGCCGGTGGCCGTCTGGCCGAGGGAGCGCTCGATCTTCTGCTGGAGCGCCTTGTAGGTGGCATCGAACCAGATTGTGGTGGGCGGGACGCGTTCGAAGCGCAGGCCGAGAATGTGTCCGTCGACCGGATGCCGATAGGGCCGGCAGTGGGAGAGGTCGTATTTCTCGTCCTGGAAGACGATGTCGCCGAGCTCGCCGGTGGCGACATCGGCGAGGCGGAGGGCGCGGGGTTTGCCCTCTTCACGGACGCCGAGCACGAGGATCTTGCCGGGTTGATCGGTCACGGCGACGATCTCGAGTTCTTCGAGGTCGACCGGGCAATGTTTCCACGCGTTGCCCTCAAGCCGATGGAGCGAACTGCGGCCGTCCTTGGCGGCGATCGCATAGGCGAGCTCGCCGGCGGGGTCGGTCAGGTAGCCGCGGGTGTTGCCCGCCTTGAGCTCGGGATAGGAGCGCACGATCTTCGCGATCGTGCCGCCCTCGATGCTCGAGGGGTCCACGTAGTTGCCGGAGCCTTTGAGGTAGGGATCGTCGCGGGGAATGAGCCCATCGAGTTGGAGCACGCCGCCATCGCGGCCGCGGTCGTAGGCCGAGCGCCGGATCCAGACGATCGGTTTCTGCGGCGCGGATTGCGGGGAGCTGAGGACGATGTCGACGCTGTGGTAATCGATGCCGTAGGTGAGGCGAAAATCTTGGATCGGGGCGACGAAGAGACCTTCGCTGACGTTGTCCTCGCTGATGAGGCTGAAGATCAGTCGGTCGTCGCCGAGCCAGTCGACGCCGTGGATATCGCGTTTGCCCATGCCGTGAAGCCGCCGGTATTTGCCGGTGGCCAGTTCGCAGACGACGACTTCTCGGCGATCGACGCCGACAGTCGTCGCGGCGGCGAAATATGTGCCGGCTGGGTTGAGCTCGGGGCCCGAAAACAGACTCGGGCGGAAAAAATCGATGACCGGTATCGGCTCGCTCTTCGCGACCGGCGTCATCCGCTCGAGCGGGTTTTCCGACTTGGCGGGCGCAGGGGAGCAGAGGGCCAGACACAGTCCGGCGGCCATCCAACGGGTACAAGAAAGCATCACCCCCTTGTGCCTGAAGTGGCAGGACAGGCAAGCCCGCCGCCGGGCCGGAGCGTCAGAGCGGCATCCGGGCGAACTCGTCGAGCACGGTGGCGATCTCGCCGAAGTAGGCGTCGACGTACGGATGCGCCCAGAGCAGATACAGCAAGCCGGCGGCGGAGAGCATCGGGCCGAACGGCACGGGCATGCCCATCAGGCCGGGGGACTCCTCGCCGGTGGGTTCTTCGCCTTCCAGCGCGGCAGGCGGCGTCGTGGTGGGCGCGGGTTTCGCGGGCTTCTCTTCGGCGGGCTCCGGCGCGGAGCGGCGGAAGGGCAGCCAGATCAACGTGGCCACCACGCCGAGGATCGCGCCGCCGAAGACCGCAAAGACCGCGCCTTTCCAGCCGACGAAGGCGCCGATGCAGCCGAGCAGTTTCACGTCGCCGAAACCCATCGCCTCCTTGCGCAGGATCTTCTCAGCGATGAGCGCGATCCAGAGCACGAGCGCCGAGCCGACGAACATCCCGAGCACCGCGTCGATGCCGGACTGCATGCCGGCGAGCATGTACCCGAGAGTCGGATCCGCGGAGCTGGGGATCGCGTGGCCGTGCAGCGCGGGTACGAGCGCTGAGAGCACCACGCCGACCACGGCCCCGCCGATCGAGAACCGGTCGGGGATGATCATGTGGTCGATGTCGATGAACGAGGCCGCGATCAGCATCGCGGCGAAGAGCATCGCGCCCAGCGCCTTGCCGGGACCGAACTCGAGCGCGCACACCAGGAACACGAGCGCGGTCAGGAGCTCGACGGCGGGGTAGCGCACGCTGAACGGTCGTCCGCAGCAGCGGGCGCGGCCGCGCAGGAGAAGCCAGCTGAGGATCGGGATGTTGTCGAACCAGCGCACCGGTTGGCCGCAGGCGCAGTGCGAGCCGGGGCGCACCACGGATTGGCCCGCGGGAATCCGGTAGATGCAGACGTTGAGGAAGCTCCCGATGCACGCGCCGAACACGAACGCCGCGGCGGGGAAGAACCAGGGGAAGTTTTCTTGGACGAGACGGAGATCCTCGGGCGTCATCATGCGGGGAAATTGAGCGCGGACCGGGCCGCCTGGTGCATCACCTCGGCGGGTACGGCGGCGCCGGTCCAGAGCTCCAGCGCGCGTGCGCCCTGATGGACGAGCATCAGCAGGCCGTTGGCGTTGGGCACGCCGAGCGTGGCGGCAGCCTCGAGCAACGGCGTGCGCGGCGGGTTGTAGATCATGTCGAACACACACGCCGGCCGCGGCCACGCGGCGAGATCGATCGGCGCGGGTTCGTCGGCGCGCAGGCCGGCGGAGGTGGAGTTGATGAGGATCGCGCCCGCGGGCACGTCGCTTGACGCCGCGGCGAGAAGCTGGCCGCGCACCGGGATCGCGCCGGCGAGCGGACGGATCTGCTGCAACAGTGCGTCGAGCGTGCCGGCGCTGCGATTGGCGATGGTGAGCGAGCGGCAACGTTGACGGAGCGCCTCGACGGCCGCGCTGCGCGCCGCGCCGCCGGCGCCGAGCAGAACCACATCGGCTCCGGCGAGCGGGCGGGCGAACTCAGCCGCGATCGCGGCGGCGAGACCGTGACCGTCGGTGTTGAAGCCCTCGAAACCCTGCGCGGTGCGGCGCAGCGTATTGACCGCTCCGATGTCGCGCGCCGCGGGGTCGATCTGCGCGAGGAGCTCGAGCGCGAGGACCTTGTGTGGCACGGTGAGATTGAGACCGGCGAAACCGCGCGCGTGGAAAAGCGGCAGCGCCTCGGCGAGCCGCTCGGGCGCGATGTCGAATTTCCAGTAACGCCACGCGGCGAACTGCGGGTCGTGCGCGGCGAGCACGCGCAGCGCGGCGTTGTGCATCGCCGGCGAGACCGAGTGCTTCACCGGGTGGCCGACCACGGCGAGGTGTGTGCCGGGCTCGGACCAGCGGGCGAGGTCGTCGAGCGAAAGTGTGTCTTCGGGGCGCATGCCGATGCGGGCTACCATGGGCGGAAACGGCGGCGGAACGAGCGCGAAGTTGGGGCGGTGGCCTCCACTTGTTCCACGGAGTGAAGCCATCGGCGCAGCACATCCTCGCCACCGGCGCCATGGCTGCGTCGGATGGCCCCGTGCCCCGTCTCAAATCCCGGGTTGCGCGTATTCAACGCCGAGATTCTCTGCTCGGCCATGCTTGGCCTCCTATCGTACGGGCGTTGGAAGTGGCTGGTCGGGTTGGTGGGGTTGGTGGGGTTGGTGGCGATCGTCTACCTCGCCGGCGGCTTCCAATCGCGCGATGCGCGCTACGCCACCCGGATCGCGCAGGCCGGAAAGATCACCCGGGAACGGCGGTTCGACGGGGTAGTGACGGAGCTCGCGCGGCAGTTTGTCGCGGAGAGGCATAAACGGGATACCAAGCTCGAGGCCGCCGCCGTGGAGGCGGTCCGGGCCGGCTGTGGCGATCCCTTTGTCCGGTACATCGTTTTCCGAAAACGCATCGATTCCATCTATCCCCGCGCCGATGTGGCGGCGAGCGACGAGCTCGCGCTGGAGGGCTGCGCGATCCTGCAGGAGATCTGCAGCCTGCCGTATCCCGACGGGTTTCGGGCGTTGGCCGCCTACCGGGCCTTGGGCTGTGTGCGGTGCACCAGCAAGGGGAAGAAACTGAACGCCTTCGCCGGCCAGCTCCAGGGAATCGCCTGGGGCGGTGCGCTGGCGGCGATCCGCGACAAGAGCACTCCGGACGATGTTGTGTGGAATTTGGCGGTGCGCACCGAGGGCTACTTCGGCACCGACCCGGACTGGCGCAAGACCTCCGAGGGCGCGATCGACCCGGTGTTGGCCGCCCGGTCCGGCAGCGAGGCGTTCCGGCACTACCTGCGGGGGGCGCGCGCGGTGCAGCGGGCGTGGGAGGCACGCGGCACCGGGTTCGCCAACGAGGTGAACCCGGAGGGCTGGGCCGGGTTCCGCACGGCGCTGGTCGAGGCCCGCCGGGAGCTTGAGTCCGCTTGGGCCAAGGGCTTCCAGCATATCTGGGTGGCGGAGAATATGATCGCCGTCTGCATGGGCGACGGGGCTCCGCGCGACGAGATGGAGCAGTGGTTTGCCCGCGGTCTCGCGACAGGCTACGATGCCGATGACCTTTGCAGCGCCAAGGCCTGGTATCTCGACGAGCGCTGGCATGGCTCGCTCGAGGAACGCCTCAGATTCGGCCGCGAGTGCCTGGCCCATCCGGAATGGGGACGGCGGGCGGTGTTGGCGCTTTGGAAAGCCCACCGGGATCACCGGAGCCTCTGCAAGCTTCCAGAATCCTACTTCGGCCAGCCGGAAGTGTGGCGGGATCTCAAGGATTCATACTCGGTATTCCTGACGGTGAACCCGAATGCGGAGGCGGACCGGGTCTTCTATGTCTACCTGGCGTGGATCGCAAAGGACTGGGCTGTCGTGCGCGAGGAGTTGCCCCGAGCCGATCCGCGCACGACGACCGAGGAACACCTTTTCGGGCCGGCCGGCATCAAGCGCGTTCAGGAAGACTTGGCGAAAGCGTCGGATACCTGAACCCAAGAGAAGCCGCGGTGCCTGCCATGCCCAGCGATCGCAGGGTGCGAGGCGCCGCCAGACGGCAGCCGCACGGATCAGGGCGTGCGTTCGCCGAACAAGGCGGTTCCGACGCGGACGATCGTGCTGCCTTCGGCGATGGCGGCTTCGAGGTCGGACGTCATGCCCATCGAGAGTTCGGGGAGTGCGACGCCGAAGCGGGCCACGAGTTGGTCGCGGATGGCGCGGAGGTTGGCGAAGGTGCGGCGGGCGACCGCCGGGTCGTCGGAGAGCGGAGCGATCGTCATGAGCCCTTCGATGTGGAGCGCGCGTTTGCCGAGCGCGTGTTCGAGGAGGGCGGGGGCATCGGTGGGTTCGGCGCCGAATTTGGCGGGGTCGTTGCCGGCGTTGAGCTGGAGCAGCACAGGCAGCACTCGGCCGGCGGCGGCGGCCTCGCGGTCGAGCAGATCGAGCAGCTTCGCGCTTTCGACGCTTTGCACGCGGTCGAAGTGGCGGGCGGCGAGCTTGGCTTTGTTGGACTGAAGATGGCCGATCAGTTCCCAACGCACCTGCACGCCGAGCGCGGCGCACTCGACCTGTTTGGCGGCGGCTTCCTGCACGCGGTTTTCGCCCACGGCGCCGAGTCCGGCGGCGACGGCGAGCGCGACGGCTTCGGCCGGGTGGTTTTTCGTGACCGGCAACAGGCGCACGCTGGCGGGATCGCGCCCCGCGGCGCGGCAGGCGGCCGCGATCCGGGCTTGAACAACGGGCAGGCCTCGCGCGAAGGTTTCAGAGAGGGTGGACATAACCGAGCCTACTCGGGGATTGCGTATTTATTAGTCGTCATTATCGACGCCATAACTCTTCGGCGCGATGCAAATAGAGAACTTCAAGATTTTCGCAGATTTGGTGGAGACAAAGAGCTTCTCCAAGGCGGCCAAGCTCAATGGTATCACCCAATCGGCCGTGAGCCAGCAGGCCCGCTCGATGGAGCGCCAGTTCAAGGCGCTCCTGATCGACCGCAGCCAGAAGCAATTTCAACTCACCCGGGAAGGCCAACGCGTTTACGAGAGCGCGAAGGACATCCTGAACCACTTCGAGAAGCTGCAGAGCGAGCTGCTCGAGATGAAGAAGATCATCTCCGGCACGATCCGCATCTCGACGATCTACTCGATCGGACTCCACGAGCTGCCGCCGTACATCAAGGCGTTCCTGCAGACGTACCCGGCGGTGAACTGCCGCGTGGAGTACCGGCGCTCGAACCTCGTCTACGAGGACATCCTCCACAACTCCGTCGACTTCGGCCTCGTGGCGTTCCCGCAGAAGGTGCGGCAGGTCGAAATCATTCCGTTCCGCGAAGACCAGCTCGTCCTGATCGCGCACCCGCAGCACCCGCTCGCGAAGCTCGACCAGATCGACATGAAACAGCTGACCGGGCACAAGTTTATCGGCTTCGATCCCGACATCCCGACCCGCAAAGCCGTCGATACCATCCTCCGCGACCACCGGCTGGAGATCGAGACGGTGATGGAGTTCGACAACATCGAGACGGTGAAACGTGCCGTGGAGATCGACGCTGGCGTGGCGGTCGTGCCGCAGGCGACGGTCCTGCAGGAGTGCGCGCAAGGCACGCTCAAGGCGATCACGTTCAAGGGCAAGGCGTTCACCCGTCCGCTTGCGATCCTGCACCGCAAAGGCCGCGTGCTCACGCCGGCGATGAAACGCTTCATCGAGGCGCTCACCTCGCCGCTTCCGGCCTCGGTGACTTCCTGATCGGCTCGCGGACGGCGTCGCCGGGCGGGAAAACACAAAGGGCCCGGCGAAAACCCCTTAACGCCGGGCCCATTGTTGTCTCGCTCCGCCTCCCGGCGGAGCATCCATGTTACCCCAAACCCGCTTGCACGGGTACATGGGTTTTAGCAGCGGCCATGCCAGCGACGCGTCACGGAGAAAACGAGAATCGCGGGCCGCGTGGCCGTCTGTTTTCGCGCAGCAATGCGTCTTTCTGCGCAACAACGTGGCGCGCTGATCGCGTCAGCGCCCCAGCAACCGCCCGAGGTCGCCGAAGCTGCTGAGCTTGGTCGGTTTCGCGGCGGCAGGAGCGCCGGCGGTGGCGGACGGGAGCGGTTTGGCGACGGCCGGTGCGCTTGGCGGTGGGGCGCCGCCGACGACGGCGGCCGCGGTGCGGATTTCGCCGAGCTTCTGCTCCAGCTTCTTCTCTGAAACGGGCTGCGCCGTGCCGAGCTCCTGCGCGAACACGCTCACGCGGTACTCCTCGACGAGCCACCTGAACTCGTCGAGCCGGCGGGCGTGCTCGGCATTGCGCGGGAAACCTTTCGAGAGCTCGATCACGGTCTTCGCCCACGGGGCGACCTGCAGCGCCCGGCGGTGGTCTTTGCCGGGATCCTGGCGCCAGCGGTCGGCGCGGGCCTTCATCGCCTTCAGGTAGCGCGGCAGATGCGGGATCTGCGCCCACGGTGTGCGGACGAGGAAACCGGGACCGATGAGCGCAGCGACCTCCGCCTCCATGCCGCCGTACGGTTGCGGGTGCGTGAGCAACACGGTGCGCAACGCGAGCGCCTCGCGCAGCGGATCGACGAGTTTCCAGACGATGCCCCTGATCGTTTCGCGCGCGGCGGCGATGCGCACCACGAACGCTTCGCGCGTGAGCGGACTCACCGGTTGCGAGCAGATCCACGTGCGGACGCAGGCAAACGCCTCCGCCTGCCACTGCTCCATCGGCATGAGCGCGACGGCGGCCGGTCCGAGCTCGCGCAGGTCGCGCAGATCGCGCTCCAGCCACGCGAGCTCCTTCGAGAGCTGCGCCTCGACGAGCGCCGCCACGCCGGCGGGCGTCGCTGCGCGGGCCTCGGCCTCGACGGTGAACAGCCGCAGCGCCGCCTGTGCCTGTCCTGTGGCGACGATTCCGGGAAACGCGCACACCGGCACGCCCGCGGACTCCGCGATCACAATCCGCGGTGGCAGGTCGCCGAACGTCCAGTCGGTGAGCTCGGCGCGTTCGTGCTGCGCGCGGGCGCGGCGCCAGGCGACGGCGATGGTGTCGTCGGGCTGCTGTACGAGCGTCTTTTCGTGCTCGGCGAGCGCGGTCTTCACCGCGGCGAGTTCGCGGCCGGCGGCGAGCGCCTTGCCGTTGTTATCGACGACCTCGACGCGCACGCGCAGGTGGTCGGGCAACTCCTCGACGTGGAAGTCCGCCGCGGAAACGGCGACGCGATAGCTGCGCGCGAGATGATCGGCGAGGACCTCGGCGAGCGGACGCCCGTCGGCCTTCAACTCGCTGGCGACGACCTTCGCTGTCGTCTCCAACGGCTGGAGCTGCACGCGCGCGGCCTTCGGGAGCGCGCGGAGCAGAGCGGTGACCTTTTCCTCGAGGTGCCCTGGCACGAGCCAGTCGAGCAGCGCGGGCTGGAGGAGCTTCGCTTGGCGGTACGGCAGGCGGAGCGTGATGCCGTCCTCCTCGGCGCCGGGCTTGTAGGTGTAGTCGAGCGGGAGCGCGCTGTTGGCGAGCTGCACCTGGTCGGGGAACCACCTCGGGTCGAACTCTTCGAGCGCGCCGAGCAGGTCCTGCTCCTCCATGCGCAGCCAATGCGGCTCGGCGGCGGCGTGTTTCTTCCACTCGCGCTGGAGATCCTGCACCGAGGAAACGCCCGCGCCGGCGAGGCGCTTGGCGTAGAAATCGTACGCGGCTTCCTCGAGCGTGAGCCAGTGCTTCGAGCGCACCTGTGTCTGGATCGTGGCGACCTTCGCGCGCAGACGGCGGTTGTGCTCGAGAAACGGCAGCGTGGGCGTCTCGAGCGTGTCGGCCACGAGCGCGCCGCGGATGAAGATCTCGGTGGCGCGCGCCGGATCGATGCGGCCGAAATCGATGTGGCGGTTCTGCACCTCGAGCCCGTGCAGGAGTGTGCGTTCGCGCACGAGCACGCGGCCGGCGTCGACATGCCAGTCGGGTTCGCCGTAGCTGCGCTTGAGGATGTGTTCGCCGAGATCGAGCAGCCAGAGCGCGTCGAGCCGCGCGCAGGTGCGGGCGTAGAGGCGTGTGGTCTCGACCATCTCGGCGGCGAGAATCCAGAGATCTTTGACGGGCTTCGCGGCGCCCTTCGCGGCGGGCGCCGGCTGTTTCTGTGCGCGCTTCTCGGAACGGATGAAGAGCGTGGAGCCGGGGAAGACGAAGACCTTGCGGCTGTTGGTGGCGTTGAAGTTGTTGCCCTCATCACGGCGGGCGACGTTGGCGAGCAGGCCGCTGAGCAACGCGCGGTGCACGGCGCGGTATCGCTCGCCGCCGTAGCGCCAGTCGTCGGTCTTTGCGCTCTTCTCGTCCTTCGCGCCGCGCCGGCGCCGGCCTTCGGTCGACTGCGCCTCGTCTTCGGCATCCTCGGGCGAATCCGCTTCGTCGTGCGGGACCTGCCACTCGTCGGTGTCGAGCTCGTCGACGGAGGCGGCGAGCTGCGCGTGCACGTCGAACCACTCGCGCATGCGGTTGAAATTCAGGTAGTGGGCGCGGCAGAACTTCTTCAGGCGCCCCAGCGAGAGCTTCTGCGCCTCGTCGTGGTAGGCGTCCCAGATGTGCAGCAGTGTGAGAAAATCGGACTCGGGATGGACGAACTTGCGGTGCGCGGCATCGGCGGCGGCCTCCTCGTCGGTGGGGCGTTCGCGCGGGTCCTGGATGCTGAGCGCGGCGGCGATCACGAGCACCTCGCGCAGGGCGCGTTCGTCGCGGGCGCGCAGGAGCATGCGGCCGACGGTCGGGTCGACGGGCAGTTTCGCCAGCTCGCGGCCGAGGGGCGAGAGGCGGCGCGGTTGGCCGGCCACGGCGGTCTCGAGCGCGCCGAGCTCGTCGAGCAGCGCGTAGCCGGAGGTGATCGCGGCCGGCGCGGGCGGGTCGATGAAGGGAAACGTCTCGATCTCGCCGAGACGCGCGGCGAGCAGGCGGAGGATGACCTCCGCGAGGTTGGCGCGCTGGAGCTCGGGCTGCGTGAAGAGCGGGCGGCGTGCGAAATCGTCCTCGGCGTAGAGGCGGATGCACACGCCCTCGGAAACGCGGCCGGCGCGGCCGGCGCGCTGGTTGGCGCTGCTCTGCGAGATCGGCTCGATGGGCAGGCGCTTGGTGCGCGTGCGCGGCACGTAACGGCTCAGACGCGCGAGGCCGCTGTCGACGACGAACTTGATGCCCGGGATGGTGAGCGAGGTCTCGGCGACGTTGGTGGCGACGATGATCTTGCGCGCCGCGCTCGGGGCGAAGACGCGTTGCTGGTCGGCGGCGGAGAGGCGGCTGAAGAGCGGCAGGATCTGCACGCGGCCGAGTTCGCGGTGGTCGAGCTCCTCGGCGGTGTCGCGGATCTCGCGCTCGCCGGGCATGAAAATGAGGATGTCGCCGCCGCGCGATTGCGCGACGATGCGTTCGACGGACGCCACGGCGGCGTCGACCACGGTGAACTCGCCCGACTCCTCGCGCAGTTCGTCGAGCGGCGCATAGATCGTCTCCACCGGGAAGGTACGACCGCTGACCTCGATGATCGGCGCGCCGCCGAAGGCCGCGGCGAACTTCTGCGTGTCGATCGTGGCGGAGGTGACGACGATGCGCAGATCGGGCCGGCGGTGGCGCAGGCGGTTGAGGTGGCCGAGGAGGAAATCGATGTTGAGCGAGCGCTCGTGTGCCTCGTCGACGATGATGGTGTCGTAGCCGCGCAGGTCGCGGTCGGCCTGGGCCTCGGCGAGCAGCATGCCGTCGGTGAGGAATTTCACGACGGTGTTGCCCGAGGTCTGGTCGTTGAAACGGATCTTGCAGCCCACCTCGCGGCCCCAAGGCACGCCGAGTTCCTCGGCCACGCGACGCGAGACGGAGAGCGCGGCCACGCGCCGCGGCTGGGTGCAGGCGATGCGGCCGTGGCGTCCGCGGCCGGCTTCGAGGCAGAACTTCGGCAACTGCGTGGTTTTGCCCGAGCCGGTTTCGCCGGAAAGGATCACGACCGGGTGCTCGCGGATCGCGCGCACGATCTCCTCGCGGCGCGCCGTGATCGGCAGCTCCGGCGGGAAGTCGAGCCGCCACGCGGGTGGCTCGTGGCGGCGATGTTGCGGCGCGTGGGCCATGGGTCGGGGAGCGGTTGTCCCGCAAACGGGCGCCGCGGGGAAGCCGGAAACGCGGGGGCTCTGCGAACGAGCCGGACGGATGAATGTGGAAAGCGGGAAAAGGGGAACGGAACGGAGCACGATCCAGCCGGAGAATCTGGAACTCACGAACTCAGGAAACGGAGTCGGCGCGGCGCGGGTGAACCACGGAGCACACGGGCACAGGGCGCAGGCAGCGGCGGAGCTC
>DATGXA010000028.1:0-12140 GCA_035299125.1 Opitutaceae bacterium | reverse complement strand
CCTGGGCGGCGAGCGCGGTGCCGGGGACGGCGTTGTGGGCGATGTGTTCCGAGGCGCGTTGGACGCGCCGCAATGAGATGAACGAAAAGACCGTCTGGGCGGCGACGAGCAGCAGAACGATGCCGAAGCCGAGTACGATCCGTTTCTTGATAGTCCAGTGTTTCATGTGGGGAGACACCGACGGACACTGCGCCGCGGCGGCCCAGGGAGCGGGGCGCATCGCAGCTGCCGCTCGGGTGTGCAAACGGCGCGGCGATGATCGGATGTTAGAATGCGTTCTGAAGGAGGCGCGTGACGAAATCTCGGGTGGGTGAGTGGAGAACCGGGGATTCAGCCTCATGTGTGGGCGCCGTTGTGGGGAGGTTTTCCCGGTTGACCCGGACCGGGGGGGGGGACGACGTTGCCGCCGCTTCCAACGGAACTGCTACCACCATGTCCGAAACCAACTCGTACGATCTCATCGTCATCGGCGGCGGCCCCGCGGGCTACGCGGGCGCCATCCGCGCCGGGCAACTCGGCAAACGCGTCGCGTGCGTCGAAATGGAGCGTGCCGGCGGCACCTGCCTCAACTGGGGCTGCATCCCGACCAAGGCGCTGCTCAAGAGCGCGGAACTCTTCAAGACCATCCAGAAGGCGGATGCGTTCGGCCTCTCCGTCGAGGGCGCGAGCTTCGATTTCGCCAAGGTCGTGCAGCGCTCGCGCGGCGTGTCCGACCAGATGGCCAAGGGCATCGAGTTCCTCTTCAAGAAGAACAAGGTCGACTACGTTGTCGGCAAGGCGTCGGTGCCGGCGCCCGGCATGGTCGAGATCATGGAAGGCGCCAAGAAGGGCACGATCCTGAAGGCGGCCAAGATCCTCATCTGCACCGGTGCGAAGCCCAAGCGCATCCCCGGCCTCGAGGTTGATGGCATGCGCGTGATGACTTCGCGCGAGGCGCTCGCCCGCACGGACCGGCCGGCCTCGATCGTGGTCGTAGGCGCGGGCGCGATCGGCGTGGAGTTCAGCTATTTCTTCAACGCGTTCGGCACGAAGGTGACGCTCGTCGAGATGCTCCCGCAGATCCTGCCCGTCGAGGACGAGGAGGTCGCGAAACTGCTCGAGCGCAGCCTCACCAAGCAGGGCATCGCGATCCATACCGGCACGAAGTGCGAGGACATCCGCGTGGGCGAGAAGACGGTCAAACTGAAGCTCGTGAAGGGCGACAAGACCGAGGAGATCGAGGCCGAGGCGCTGCTGCAGGCGGTCGGCGTCGGCGCGTACACCGAGGGGCTCCTCGGCGCGCGCGTGAAGCCCGATTTGGATCGCGGGTACCTGAAAGTCGGTGACGACTACCAGACCACCGTCCCCGGCATCTACGCCGCGGGCGACATCATCGGGCCGCCGTGGCTCGCGCACGTGGCGACATTCGAGGCCGTGAGCGCCGTCAACGGCATGTTCGGCGCCGGCAAGCCGGAGCGCGTGAAGACGTTCCCCGGTTGCACGTACTGCCATCCGCAGGTGGCGAGTATCGGTCTCACGGAGAAAGCCGCGAAGGAGAAGAAACTCGAGTACAAGGTCGGCAAGTTTCCGTTCACGGCCTCGGGCCGCGCGGTGGCCGCCGGCGACTCGGAGGGATTTGTGAAGATCGTGAGCGACGCGAAGACCGGCGAAATCCTCGGCGCGCATGTGATCGGCGGTGAGGCGACGGAGCTCATCACCGAGTTCGGCTTGGCGATGAACGTGGAGGCCACGATCGACGAGATCCACCACACGATCCACGCACATCCGACCCTCAGCGAGGCGCTCGCCGAGGCCGCCGCGGCGACGCACGGCCAGGCGATCCACATCTGATCCTGGTCGCCGACGACGCCGCGCACCTCAGGCGCGCGGCGTAGCGGCGGCGGGTTTCGCGAGCGGCGAAACCGCTTTTGCCGGTCACGTGTGGTCGGCGTGCGGCGGTGGCGCGGATTTCCATCGACGACGCGAACGGCGCCGTTGAGGTTGGGGGGCGTCCATGAGCGAACAGCCCCCCCAGCCGTTGCGCGTTGTTATCACCGGCGGCACTGCCCCAGAGCGAGCCTTCCTGCACGCCCAGATCGCGGCGGCGCCCTCGCGCCCCGAGGTGCTCGAGGCGGAAGCCAGCGAGCCACCGCAGGAGAACCTGTTCACCCGGCTCTTCCGCAGCAACCCCACCGCGACGCTGCTGCTGCGGTGGAGCGACCTAGCGATCATCGATGTCAATCCGGCGTTCGTGGAATTCTCCGGTTTCGCCGCCGAAGAGATGCTTGGGCGTGCGGCGAAGGAACTCGATCTCCTCGTCGACCGCAGCGAGGGCGAGGAGCTTCTGAGCCGGCTGCGCGCGACGAGCTCGCTGCGCCATGCCGATGTTTCGTTCAAAACCAAGGCGGGGGAGCGGCGGCTTTCGACGGGGTTCTTCGAACGCGTCGAGATCGAGGGCGTCGACTACCTGCTCTGCATGATCGTCGACCTGAGCGAGCGCGACCGGGCGGCGAACGAGATCCGAAAATTGGCGACATTTCCCGAGCTGAACCCGAACCCGGTGCTGGAGTTTGCCGCCGCCGGCCAGCTCACCTACTGCAATCGCGCGGCCGTTTCGCTCGCGCAGTCGGTCGGTTTCGAGTCGGTCGAGCAGATGCTGCCGGCGGAGCATGGCGAGATCGTGGGCGAGTGCCTCGCCACCCAACAGCCGCGGCTGCGCCACGAGACGAGGCATCGCCAGCGGACCCTCTCGTGGTCGTTCTATCCGATCGTGCCGCAGGGCGTCGTGCACTGCTATGTGGGAGACATCACGGAGAAACTGCAGCTCGAGGAGCAGATCCGGCAGGCGCAGAAGATGGAGGCCGTGGGCCAGTTGGCCGGCGGCGTGGCGCACGACTTCAACAATCTGCTCACGATCATCCAAATGCAGATCTCGATGCTGCGCATGCGCGGCGGACTCTCGAACGAGACCGCCACCGGCATCGACGAGATCGCCAACGCCGCCGAGCGTGCCACCAACCTCACGCGCCAACTGCTCACGTTCAGCCGCCGGCAGGTGAAGGCGGCGAAGAACCTCGACCCCGGCGATCTCGTGGGCGGCATGACGAAGCTGCTGCGCCGCGTGCTCGGTGAGGACGTGATTCTCGAGAGTCGTTTCGCGCCGGAGCTGCCGGTGGTTTTCGCGGATCCCGGCATGCTTGAGCAGGTGCTGATGAACCTCGCCGTGAACGCCCGCGACGCGATGCCGCGCGGCGGCCGGCTGCTGATCGAGCTCGACGCCCGCGCGTTCACCGAGGCGCAGGCGCGCCGGCATCCGGAGGCGCGGGCGGGTGAGTTTGTGTGCCTCTCTGTCTCCGATACAGGTGTCGGCATCGCACCGGAGAACATCGTCCGGATTTTCGAGCCGTTTTTCACGACGAAGGAGGTCGGCAAGGGCACGGGCCTCGGTCTCGCGATCGTCTACGCGATCGTACGCCAGCACGAGGGCTGGATCGAGGTCGAGAGCGCGGTCGGCCGGGGTACGAGCTTCCGCGTCTTTCTGCCGGCGCTCGTGCGCAAGCAACAGGGCGTGACCGAGGGCGAGGCCGGCGGCGGCGAGCAGCTTCCCGGCGGTTGCGAGACGATTCTCGTGGTCGAGGATGAGGTGGCCGTGCGTGCCGTCGCGCGGATGGCGTTACGCCGGCTCGGCTACACCGTACTCGAAGCGGACAACGCGCAGGCGGCCCTGCGTCTCTGGTCGGAGCTCGGTGGTCGGGTGGACCTGCTGTTTACCGACATCGTGATGCCCGGCGGCATGTCGGGCCACGAACTCGCCGCACGGCTGCAACTGCAGAAGCCCGAGCTGAAGATCCTGTTTTGCAGCGGTTACACACGCGAGGCGGAGGCGTTCGAGCCGGGCGACGGGCGCAGCGCCAGTTTTCTGCCTAAACCGTACAAGGCCGGCGAACTCGCCTTGGCTGTGCGGCGGGTCTTCGCGGCGCAGACCGTCTAGCGACCGGCGGCGGTGTGCGTGTTTCGTTCGCGCAGCAACAGCCAAACGGTGACGAGCAACAGCGCGAGATCGCGCCCGAGATATTCGAGATATGCCGCGCCGCGCACGGAGGCAGGGCGCCCAAAACAACCGCAGACGATGTCGAGTTCGCGCCACGCGGCTTGCCCCAAGGCGGCGAGGAATACGACGGTGAGCGCAAGCATCAGCCCGAGTGCCGCGGCGCGGTGACGCGGCCAAAGCAGTGCGAGTCCGGTGCAGAGCTCTAGCCATGGCAGCCACAGGGCGACTGCGGCGGAGAGGGATGCCGGCAGCAGACGATAGGAAAGGATCGCATCGTGAAACGCCGCCGGATCGGCGATCTTCGGGACTGCCGCGGCGACGAATACCGCGGCCAGCGCGAGGCGCAGGATGATCTCGACGCGCTTCATTGGCCGGATGCCTCCCGCCAGGCATGCCATCCGCCGTGGAGCACGCGCACGTCGTCGAACTGGTACTCGCGCCGGAGCTTTTCGGCCACGTGGCGGCTCGCGCCGCAGGCGCGATCGTCGCAATAAACGATCACCCGCGTGCCGGGTTGCCAGCGCTGGATCACGGCGACGATCTGGGCGTCCCATTCTTCCGCGGTGAGCGGCAGCGCCTCCGGAATGTGGGCACGCGAGAAGTCGGCGGCGGGGCGGGCGTCGAGCCAGAGCAGCGGTCCGCGGTGATCTCGGGCGGCGGCGAGTGTCGTCTCATCGGCGCGCGGCGCATCGCGGAGCAGCGCGCGGACCCCGGGGCGGAAAGCGGCGGTCGCGGCGGCGAGCAGCGTGGCGATCGCGAGGATGCCGAGCAGGCTGCGGAGCGGCTCGCGCATGGTCACATCGTGCGGGCGACGACGGTGAACTGCCGCGCTGTCTGATCTTCGCCGACGACGGTGTGCAACGTGATCGCGGTGTAGTTCAGCACCTCGGCGGGCGGCGTGACCTCGATCTCGAACTCGCGTCCGGTGTCGCCGACCGCACGAAACGTGACGCCGAAACGCGGATCGCTGCTCTGTGCTTCGGTGAGCCGCGCGTGCTGGTCGGGCGCGAAGGTGAGTCGGATGCGCTTCGGGTGCCGGGGCTCGTTGCCCTTCCAAAAGACGAAGCGGGTGTCGAAGCTCACGAGCGCTTCGATGTCGGCGACAAAGGCGACCGTGGAACTCGCGCCGTCGTCGGTCGTCACTGTGATGTCGACGCGGTGACGCCCCTCGCGGTTGCCGGGATGATAGGCGATGGTGAACTCCCCGCGTTCGCCGGGCGCGAAGGTCGATTTCGCGAGCGCGGGCACCGTGCATCCGCAGCCGGGCCGGATCTCGGTGATCGTGACGGGCTGTGCGCCGGCGTTGACGAAGCCGAAGCTCGCGTGCGTCTCCGCTTCCTGGGCGCGGATCTTCGCCGTGAGCTCGGCGGAGTCCCATTTCAGCTCGGCGCTGGCTGCGGTGGCTAACGCGGCCACGGCGACGAATGCGGACGCGCGGCGTGATGCGCGGAGGGGAAGCGTGGCCATGCGGCGCATCTCAGTGTCCGAGCCGGCGGTAGTCGAGCACGGTGTGGCTGATCGCGCCCGCGGCGACGGCGGCCACATCCGTGGGCAGATCCGGCGGCGAGAGATCGCTCCCGGGATTGAAGGCGAAACGGTGCATGCCGTCGGCTTCGGCCGGGGCGAAGAGACGGGGCAGGAGATTGTGCGCGGGCACGGTGCGGCGCAGCGGGCTGTCGGCGCGAGCCGGGTAGGGGAAGTTGAGGTTGTGGACGATGAACGAGCGCGGCGCGGTGGCGGCGAGAAGCTCGGGCGCGTGGTGGGCGGCGAGCCGGGCGGTGAGGCGGACAGTGGCGTGCAGCTCGGGTTCGGGGCGGCCGGCGTTTTCCCGGAGGTGGGCGAAGGCGGCGAGCGGGATGTCCTGCGAAACGGCGACCGCGGGCAACCCGTGCAGCGCGCCCTCCCACGCGCCGCCGATCGTGCCGCTGGCGAGGATGAAGGCCAGCGAGGTGTTGCGGCCGATGTTGATGCCGCTCACGACGCCATCGATCGGGGATTCGTCGCTCGGGAGGAGGTGGGCGAGCGCGATGTTCACGCAATCGCTCGGCGTGCCATCGATCGCCCACGTGGGGCAAGCGAAGCCGCGGTCGGTGGCGGCGGAGCGCACGGGGCGATGGCGCGATTTGGCGGCGCCGATCCAGCTCTGCTCGCCGGCGGGCGCGGCGACGAGCAGGCGGTGGCCGGCGGCGCGAAGCGCGTGGACGAGTTCGTGGAGAAAGACGGAGTCGAGGCCGTCGTCGTTGGTGACGAGCAGATGCATGGGAGCGGCCATGCTTGGCGCACGCGGCGAGGCGATGCAGCGAAAAACCGCCGTGGTCGCCGCGCCGGCGTACTCAGCTCGCGACGGTGACCAGACGTTGCCGCAGGGTGGCGTCGAGCAGTGTGTGGACGCGGAGCAGCAGCTGGTACGCGCTGAACGGTTTCGCCAGATAATCGTCGGCGCCGGCTTCGAGGGCGACATTCCGCACATCGGCCTCGCGGCAGGTGCTCGTCACCAGAATGGGCGGTCGCGGATCGTCGGGGCCGGTGCGATGGCGGAGGTTTTCGCAGAGGCTCAGGCCGACGATGTCGGGCAGGATCATCTCGCTGATCACGAGATCGGGTGCGGATTCCCGAAGGCTGCGCAACGCCTCGGCGCCGTCGTGGGCGACGCGTACTTCATGGCCGGCGTCGCGCAGGACGTGGGCCATGTAAGCGGCGAGGTCGGGTTCACCATCGATGATCAGGATGCGCGGCATGCTTCGCCCGGACATTCCGCAGCGCGGAGAAGTTCCCGCAACCTGCGGCGGTGACAACTGCGCAACAAATCGCGCGCGGGGTTTTGCCCGCCGGGCACAGGGTGGGCGCCTCAGACGAGGGCGGCGAAATCGAGGACGCGCGGCCGCACGAGGCGGTCGAAATCCTCGTAGCGCATCTGCACGAGTTCAGTGTGCGAACCGGCGTTGAAGGCGATGTACTCGTCCTCGGTGAGTTCGCGGGCGACGAACACTGGCAGCCCGTAGAGGTTGCCGAACGGCGGCATCGCGCCGGTCTCGCAACCTGGGAAGCGGTTGTGAAATTCGCTCTCGTGCGCGATCTCGATGCGGGCGGCGCCGAGGTGGTCGCTCATCGTCTCGATGTCGATGCGGCAGCTGGCCGGCAGCACGGCCATGACCAGCTCGCCATCGGCGCGGACGACGACCGTCTTGGCGAGTTCGCGACCGGAGATGTGGCTGGCGGCCGCGATTTCCTGCGCGGTGAAGGCTGGGGAATGGGAAATGACCGTGTAGCGGATCTGCTCACGATCGAGGTAGTCGCAAAGAGTCTTCAGGACCATGGTATGCTCCTTTCCGGTGTGGGGGGAACGGTGGCGCGGGCAGGCGCGTGGGGAGCCCTAATCTACCCGAGGGCGAAGCGGCGTCCACTCGGGCATGGGGAAAACCGCGCCGTTTTCCCGGGCTTGCCGCGCCGGGGCGCCACCGCATGCTCGCGCCATGCTTTCAAGATCGAGGACTCTGCTCGTGGCGGCCCTGGCGGCGATCGCGGCGACGACGACGCTGTCGGCGCGCTCCGGTTTCAACTGGGAGGAACTCAACACCATCGACCAGAAATGGCCACAGGCGAAGGCGACGACGACCGGCCTGCGCTTCGTCGTGCTGCAGGAGGGGCGGGGCGATCTGCCGCGGTCCGGCGACACGGTGAAGGTGCTCTACAAGGGGATGTTTTTCGACGGCCGGGTCTTCGATCAGGCGCTGGACCCGGCGCAGCCGTTCACATTCCGCCTCGGGCGCGGCCAGATCATCGAAGGCTGGGAGGAAGGCGTCGCCGCGATGCGCGTCGGGGAGAAACGGATTCTGATCGTGCCCTACGATCTCGCCTACGGCTCGCGCGGACAGCCGCCGCGCATCCCGCGGCAGACATCCCTCGTCTTCGAGGTCGAGATGCTCGCGATCGAGCCGAACACCGTCCCGCCGCCCGCCACGGCCGCCAAGCCATGAGAAACGCGTCGGTGTTGTTGCGCTCGCTCGCCGGTCTGCTCGCCGCCGCGGGTTGCGCGAAGAAGGAAGCTCCGCCCGCTGAGCCGGCGCCCGCCGCGGTGCCCAAGCCGCCGCCGTCCTCGACCGAGGAGGTGTGGACCGCGGAGCAGATCGCTTTCATCAAAGAGAAATTCGGCGAACTCGAGCGCACGCCGAGCGGGATGTACTTCAAGATCCTGCAGCCCGGCACCGGCGATGCGAAGCCCGCGCGAGCGAATCTCTGCACCGTGCAGTACCGCGGGTCGTTCTTCGACGGCCGCGTGTTCGACGAGTCCTACCGGAGGGGCCAGCCGTTCAAGTTCCGCGTGGGCGTGCGCCAGGTGATCAAAGGCTGGGACGAGGCCGTGGCGGACATGCACAAAGGCGAGAAGCGCCTGATCGTGGTGCCCTACTGGCTCGGCTACGGCGCCCAGGGGAAGATTCCCGTGATCATGCCGCGCACGCCGCTGGTCTTCGAGATCGAGTTGCTCGACTGGGAAACCACGACGAAGGTACCCACGGGGCCATAACGCCCACCGTCCGCCGCCCCATGTTCGACGTCCAGTACGAGTTCTTCCGCGATCTCGACCGCCGGTGCCTCTCCGAGGGACTCACCGAAGCGCAGTGCGTCTCGGTGGTGGAGCTGAAGCGCAAAGCGATCGACTCCGCGCTCAACCGCAGCAACCCGCTCGTGGCGGACGTGCTCGGGGGCAAGACGACGTTTGTGGCGACGTACGACGGCTTCTCGCATGCGTTCCGCGGGCTACGGCGTTTCGTGCCGAAGACGCACGACGCCGCGTGGAACGAACGCCTCGAGCAGCTCGCCCGGATTGTGCCAAACGTCCGGCATTTCCGACGCCGCAGCCTCTTCGCCGCCGACAATCCCACGACGCTCACCCTCTACGGCATCATCGCCGGCGCGGCCGCGCACGTGGTGCTCACCGGCGATCTCGAGCCAGGCGAGACGGCGCCGCCGTTGGTCGGCGACGCCACGACGTGCATCGCGGCGATCGCGGGGCTCGGCTTCGTCTTCGGCACGGCGGCGATGTTCAAGTACCGGATCCGCGACTACAAACACATCCACGCCCGCGAGGCGGCCGGTTACATGGACCTGAACTACGGGTTCTTCCGCTCGGGCGACACCCGCGGATGGACGGAGTGCCTGCGCGCCGAAGCGACCGCCGCTCGGGCGAAGCTGGCGCGGCCGGATTGAGGCGCAGTGCGTCTTGCCTGTGGGGCACGCCGGCGAGCTGGCTTGTCCGCAGGCCGGTTGTGCCGACGCGCGAGCCCACCGCGTCGGACTTGCGGAGCGCCGGCAGGCAACTTCTAGTGGCGGACCTGCGATGGCCACCTCTGCTCAAGTTCCGTCGTCGTGCTCGACGGTCGTCCTGCTGCTCTTCAACGAGTCCAATCTCGCCCTGCTGCGGCGCGCGACCGCGGGCGAGCCGTGGCGTGCGACCGTGCAGGAACCGGCCGCCGGTGGCGACGCCACCGCGATCGCGCAGGCCGGGCTACGTGCCATCGCGGGCGATTGCACCGGAGTGACGCGCGTGGCGGAAGTGGCGGGCACGGCGCTGTTTTTCGCGCTCGCGGAGAACTGTCGCGGCGGCACGCCGCCCGGCGCGGACGTATGGGGCCGGTTTTCGTTGCGGGAGATGGACGCGCTCGCGCGCAACGGCGAGCTGGCGCCGGAACTCGCCGCTGTATTGCCGGCCGTGCGTGAGCACTCGATCGCGATTCCCTATCTCAACCACAGCGAGAACGACTACATCTACCGCTTCCGCAGCGAGCGGCAGCGCAACCGCGCCGTGTACCGCTTCGATCCGAGCGCGGCGCGGCTCTACCAGAGCGCGCTCTGCGAGGCCATCAAACGGCTCAAGCGCACGAAGGAACGCAGCTCCGAGTCGCCCGCGGAACTCGACTTCGGCGCCGTGCGCTATGTGCTGCCGAGCCATTTCGGCTTCTGCCTGGGCGTGCAGAACGCGATCGAGCGCGCGTACGAGACGATCGCGGAAAACCCCGGCCGCCGGGTGTTCATGCTCAGCGAGCTGATCCACAATCCGTTCGTGAACGAGGACCTGCTCGCCCGCGGCCTGCGTTTTCTCCAGAGCGACAAGGGCAAGCCGCTCACCGATCCCGCGAGCGGCCGACCGCTCTGGGACGAGCTGCGGCGCGACGACATTGTCATCATCCCCGCCTTCGGCGCGACGGACGACGACAAACGCCGCCTCATCGAGCGCGGCATCGAACTCAACCGCCACGACGCCACCTGCATGCTCGTGGAGAAAGTCTGGAAGGCCGCCCGCCGGTACGGACAACTCGGTTACACCGTGATCATCCACGGCAAGCACGAGCACGAAGAGACGAAGGCGACGTTCTCCAACAGCGCCAAGCACGCGCCCTCGCTCATCATTCGTGATGTGCGCGAGGCGGAGCAGCTCGGCGCCGTGATCGCGGCGCCTTCGACCGAGGAGGCGCGCCGGCTGTTCGCCGCTGCGTTTGCGGGGCGGCACTCGGACGGCTTCGATCCCGTGCGCGACCTCGCGCGGATCGCCGTCGTCAACCAGACCACGCTGCTGCGCAATGAGACGCTCCGGATCATCGACCGGCTCGAGCAGGCGTACACGGCGCGTTATGGCGCGGAGGCGCTCGCGGAGCATCTCTGTCCGGACAGCCGCGGCGACACGCTCTGCTACGCGACGCAGGTGAACCAGGACGCGCTGTCCCGCGCACTCGATCTGCCGCTCGATGCCGCGCTCGTCGTGGGCGGCAAGAACAGCTCCAACACGTTCCAGCTCTTCCGACTCTGCGAGCAAAAGCTCGGCGGTGCGGCGCATTACATCCAGTCGGAGCGCGACATCGTCTCGCGCGCGGAGGTGGACCACTTTGTGTATCCGTACCAGCCGGGCGATCCGCGCGGCGGCCGGCTCGAGCGTCGCGCTTTCCTGCCGGAGCGGACACCCGTGCGCCTGCTGATCACCGGCGGCGCGTCGTGCCCCGATGGCTTGATCCAGCAGGTGGTGGCGCGGATCAACTCGTTCCATGCGCCCGAGACTTTGCGGCCGATCGAGCAGGTCCTGGCCGAACTGGAATCGACGCGCTAATTCCGATCCTGCGATGTTGTCCCTCGGTGGGGTGGGTTGGCGGGTCAACCAATCGTTGACACGGCATGCCGGCGTGCGCGTGGTCCCGTGGTCCGCTCGAGGTCCGCGTGGAGAAGTGCGGTGCGTGTCGCCCTCGGACTCAACGTCGAGGGGCGCTCGCGATCAGCAATTCTCACGCGGCGATGCTGCGGGTGCAGTTGCGCTGCGGACTGCGGGGCCGAGTTGCGCCGCACGAGCGGGCGGCGACGATGCGCGCTCCATGTCTGCCGTCGTCCGCCGAATTCTACCTGTCGCGCTCGCGCTGCTGTTTCTCTGGACCATGAATGCCGCTCCCGAATCCGCTCCGTCGCCCTCCGCAACCGCGCCGCAATCCGCCTATCTCGGCGGAGGCTGCTTCTGGTGTCTGGAGGCGTACTTCGAGACGTTGCCCGGGGTGAAGGCGGTCGTCTCGGGGTACGCTGGCGGGCACGCGCGAAGCCCGAGTTATCAGGAGGTGTGCACGGGTACGACGGGACATGCGGAGGTTGTGCGCATCGATTTCGATCCGGAGACGATCAGCTATGCGACGTTGCTCGAAAAATTCTGGCTCGTGCACGATCCGACGACGCTGAACCGCCAGGGGCCGGACGAAGGGCCGCAATATCGCTCGATCATTCTCTACGCGGACGAGGCGCAACGTGTCGCCGCCGAACGGGCACGCGCCGCGATCCAGGAGCGGCTCGCCGACCGCGTCGTCACCGAGATCGTGCCGCTCGAGAAATTCTACGCGGCCGAGGAGTATCATCAGGATTACTTCCGGCGGAACCCGAACCAAGGCTACTGCCGCGCGGTGATCGCGCCGAAGCTCAAGAAGCTTGGCGCGAAGTAGCGGTAGGAGGCGGAAGGCGAAAGGTGGGCGGGTGAAATGCCGACATTTTTCGCTCCCGGATCACGCGACCATCAGGAAATCCCGGCCTTCGACGCGGCCTTGGGCGCGGAGTTGCGCGCGAATGAAGTCGCGCGCACCGCGCG
>DATGXA010000027.1:0-32222 GCA_035299125.1 Opitutaceae bacterium | reverse complement strand
GGCGGCGGAAACGAAATGGTTCGAAACCCGATGAAGCGCGCCCCGGTGCTCCAGTTGTTGCGCGCGCATGCGGCGCAGTCGCTCGATGCGAACGAGGCGGCGATGACGGCGGAGGTGATCGCCTTCGTCGAAGCGCACGAGGATTGTTTCAGTCGCAGCTGCCTCGAGGGGCATCTCACCGGCTCGGCGTGGGTCGTCGATCCCGCGCGCGAGCGGGTGGTGTTGACGCATCACCGGAAACTGGATCGCTGGCTTCAGCTCGGCGGCCACGCCGACGGCGAGACGGACCTGCTCGGCGTGGCGTTGCGCGAAGCGCGCGAGGAGGCCGGGCTCACGCGGCTGCGCGCGGTGCGGGAGACGTTGTTCGATGTGGACCGCCACCGGATCCCGGCGCGCGGCGAAGTGCCCGAGCACTGGCACCTGGATCTGCGTTTCTTGATCGAGGCGGACTCCACGGAACCGCTCGTGATCAGCGACGAATCGCACGATGTCGCCTGGGTGCCGCTGCGGGATGTGGAGCGATTGAACCCAGCGGAGTCGATGCTGCGGATGGTGCGGAAGACCCGCTGAAGGGGAGCGGCTACTGCCTCGGAAACTCGACTTTGGCGGTGAGCTCGGGGGTGAGGTGTTTGTCGGGATTGCGGATGCCGACCTTGATCTGGAGCGTGCCTTTCTGGCGGTTCGCCTCGGGGGAGATCTCGGCGACGACGCCGTCGTAGCTCTTGTCGGGGTAGGCCTCGGGGATCACGCGGCACCTGTCGCCGAGCGCGATCTTCGCGAGGTCGGTTTCGTTGATGTCGAGTTCGACCTGGAGGTCGCGCGGGTCGGCGACGGCGAGCACGGCGGTGCTCGGGCCGCGGGTGCCGCCGAAGCTCTGCGGGGTGACGAGTTCGCCGGGCTCGGCGAGCTTCTCGAGCACGACTCCGGAAATCGGCGACCGGATCACGGTCCATTCGAGGTAGGTGCGGGCGAGGGCGAGCTGGCCTTCGGCTTCGCGGAGCGCCGCCTGGGCGGCGGCGACGGCGAGGCGCGCCTCGTCCTCGGCGTCGTCGGAGACGACCTTGTCGACGTAGAGATCGTGGATACGGCGGTAGGAGAGTTCGGCGCGTTCGACCGCGACCTGCGCGGCGGCGAGACGGCCCTCGGCGGTGGCGACGTTGGCGCGCTGTTCGGCATCCTCGAGGCGGACGACGATCTGGTCCTTCTCGACGGGATCGCCCTTCTTCACACCGAGCCAAGCGACGACGCCTTGGAAACGTGGACTGATCTCGATGCGCTCGCGGTTGATGATGTAGCCGGAGACGGTGAGGGATGCCGGATTGCGGATCTCGGCTTGCGGATCGGCCGAGGGAACGGAGGTCGCCGCCGCGGCGGATTTCGAGGGCACGGTCACGGGGTTCCCGGCAGTCGTGGTCGCTTTGGGCGCGCCGACGACGCGGCGGTCTTTCTCGGGGCGTGGGTAGGCATAATAGCCGGCGGCGATGAGCGCGACGGCGACGCCGATGAAGATCGCTTTCACGGTGCCGCGCGGGCGGCGTTTCTGGGCCGGGTCGATTCGGAGTTGGGAGAGATTCGCTGGTTTCACGGCGGGGAAAGCGGGTGGGGCGGCGAAAGCGTTTCTTCAGACGGATTTGAGGGAGGCGATGACCGGCAGGCGCGCGGCGCGGAGAGCGGGCAGGAGGCTGCCGATCAGGCCGACGACGACGGCGAAGAGGATGCCTTGGGCGACGAGGGCGGGCGTGATCTGGAAATCGAAGACGACTTCGGTGAACGTCTCCCAGCCGAGCGTGCCGGTGCTGTAGCCGTTCCAGCCGAAATAGGCGATCGCGCAGCCGAGCGCACCGCCGAAACCGGAGATCAGCGCGCCCTCGAGGAGGAAACCGAGCAGGATGCTGCGTCGCCGAAAGCCGAGCACGCGCAACGTGCCGATCTCGCGCGTGCGGGCGCCGACGCTCGCGTAGAGGGTGTTCATCGCGGCGAAGAGCGCGCCGATCGACATGACGATCGCGAGGCCGTTGCCGAGCCACTTGATCGGACGCGAGGTGCGCGTCTGCTCCTTGTAGTAGTCGACCTCGCGGACGACCTTCATCTTCAGCCGGCGATCGGCCTCGAGGGTCTTCTGGATCTGCGCGAGCGCGGCGCCGTCCGCCTGACGCACGAGCATGCTCGAATAATCGGGGCGGTCGAAGGCGCTGCGGGCTTCGTCGGAGTCGAGCCAGAGCTCGGAGTCGAAGGCGCTGCGCTGGGCGTCGAAGATGCCGACGACGGTGAGTTCGACGCCGCCGGTCTTGAAGCGGCCGCCGACGTGGAGGTTGGCGAAACGGTCGGCGAGCCGGCGGCTGGCGACGACCTCGCGGCGGCCGGGCTCGAACCAGCGGCCTTCGACGAGGGCGACCTGCGGCCGGAGTTCGCGGCCGGCGGGGGCGACGCCGCGGAGCATGACGTTGGCGTTGCCGGTGCCGTCGCGGCGCGGGAGGTTGATGATCACGAGCACATCGCCCGAGGCGAGCGGGGTGCCGGTGGTGTCGCGCGCGACGGCGGGGAGGTAGCGGATGATGTTGAACTGCTCGCGGGTGACGACGCTGGTCGTCTCGGCGAGCGCGCCTTGTCGGGTGACGAGGAGATTGCGCGGGTCGCCGGTATTGCCGCTGGATTTCTCGATGCCGACGGCGAGCGACTGGATGAGCACGAAAACGGCGATGACCAGCGCGAGTCCGAGCACGGTGGCGATGGTGGACCGCCAGCGGATTATCACCGAGCGGTAGTGGTATTTGAAGAGGTGGAACACGGAGAACAGTGCGACGTGCGGAAAAACGCGATTTTCAGTCCAATGTCTTGAGGCCTTCGACGACGCTGAGGCGGGCGACGGCGAGGGCGGGCGCGAGACTGGAAACGATGCCGAGGACGGCCGCGACGAGGGCGGCGGTACCGAGAATGCGCGGCGTGACTTCGAGCGATGGGAAGAGACCCGCGGTGAGCGTGGCGGCGTCGATCGAACCGTAGAGCAACCACGCGCCGCCGGCGCCGAGCAGGAAACCGACGGCGGAAAGGCCGAAGCTTTCGGCGAGGATGAACGCGAAGAGTTCGTGCCGTCGGAAGCCGATCGCCTTGAGGATCGAGAGCTCGCGGAGCCGCTCGCGGATCGCCATGCTCATGGTGCTGGCGGAGACGAGCACGAGCGCGAAGACGACGACCGTGCAGATGGACGAGATGAGCACCTTGATGTTCGCCCACATCGAGATGAAGCTCATCTGGAACGCGCGCTCGGTCTCGGCGAGGACCTCGGCGGAGGTGTTGGCGAAGGCGGCGTTGATGCCGTCGATCACGGCGGGCACGTCCTCGGCGGAGCGGGCCTTCACCCACCACATGCCGACGGTGCCGGGATCGCCGAGCAGTTCGTCGAGGTACTTTTGGTGGAAGAAGACGTTGCGGTCGTCGGTCGTGCCTTTGTAGATGCCGGCGACGGTGAGATCGAGGTCGACGGGGTAGATCTGGCCGACGAGGGGAAACTTGTCGCCGAGCTTCACGTCGTAGCGCTTGGCGGTATCGGCTCCGACGATGCAGGAGGTGCGGTTGGCGATCCACGCTTCGAGCTGCTCGCGCGGCATGCGGGCCTCGCCGAACACCTTCTCGAGCTGCTCGGGCTCCATCCCGAACTGCGCGAAGTACGTGTTCTCCTCTCCGCGATAGAGGCCGCCGAAGAACGTGAGCGCGGTGAGCGCCTCGACGCCGGGGACCTTCAGGATCTGCGCGCGCTGGCGGAGCGGCAGCGGCGTGGCGAGGGAGACTTTGCTGCGGACGGCGATGCGCAACGAGGCGCCGACATCCTCGGGCGGATTGGTGAACTCGTTGAGGACGACCAGGAGCGAGACGAGAAGGAACAGGGAGACGGCGACGCTGAGCACACAGAGCGCGGCGCGGCGCTTGTTGCGGAAGGCGTTTTTGATGATGAAGCCGGAGACGGTCATCGGTGGCTGCGGAGTGCGGAAGGCGGATTGCGGAATGGCGCGGAGTGCCGGGCGGAGGCGGGTCAGGCGCCGACGAGTTCGCCTTTCTCGAGGTGGATGCTGCGCGAGCCGTAGGCGGCGGCCTTGGGGTCGTGCGTGACCATGATCACGGTCTTGCCGGCTTCGCGGCTGAGCGTGCGGAGGATCTCGAGCACATCGGCCGCAGAGTGGGAATCGAGATTGCCGGTGGGCTCGTCGGCGACGACGAGCTTGGGATCGGTGACGAGGGCGCGCGCGATGGCGACGCGTTGTTCCTGCCCGCCGGAGAGTTGCTTGGGGAGGTGTTTGGCGCGATCGGCGAGACCGACCATCTCGAGGGCGGCGGAGACGAGGCGGCGGCGTTCGCGGGCGCCGAGTCGCGTGAGCAGGAGGGGTAGCTCGACGTTCTCGTACGCGGTGAGGACGGGGATGAGGTTGAACGTCTGGAAGACGAAGCCGACGTTCTGGTTGCGCCAGTCGGCGAGGGCGGACTCGTCGAGCGCGGCGATGTTGTGCTCCTGCACGATGCAGTCGCCGGAGGTGGGGCGGTCGATGCCGGCGATGATGTGCAGCAGGGTCGATTTGCCGGAGCCGGAGGGGCCCATAAGCGTGAGGAACTCGCCTTCGGCGATGTCGAGGCTGATGCGGTCGAGCGCGGTGACGTTGATCTCACCTTGGCGGAAGACGCGGGTGAGTTCGCGGATCCGGACGATGGGGGTCGAGGGCATGCGCCGGAGAGCGTGCGCGACGATGCTTCGGTGTCAAAGTACCGGCGACGGGCGGTGCGGACCTGCCGGCGGGCGGCGGCCGGCGGGCGATGGGCGGCGGAGGAGGTGCCGGGAAACGGCGGCCTCCGGGGCACGGGTGGATCGCCGCTCTCCCGCGCGGCGCCACAAACGAGGGGCGGAGCGCGTGGCTCAGGCCTTGGCCGGGAGCGAGCCGTCGTGCCGGGCGCCGTGGAGCGCGCTGGTGAGGTAGGGGATCAGCTGTTTCTTGCGGCTGACGATTCCCGGCAGGTCGAAGGTGTCCTCGCGATCGGCGTGCGGGTACGAGATGCGCGCGATGAACTCGTGGTCGCCTTTGACGAGGAGGAGCGAGTTCTGCGTGTTGATATCTGTCACGAAGAGGCAGGAGAAGAAGAGGTTCTCGCTGCGGCGGAGCTGGTCGAGCGCGTCGGCGAGCGCGTCGCCATGGGCGCGGAAGTTGCCGAAGCCGAGTTCCTCGACCTGCGAGACGGAGAAGCGCAGGCCCTCTTCCTCGTAGATCTTGTTGTCGGCGGCGATGACCTTCTCGGGTGGTTGCGCGAGGATGATCGAGCCGGAGCTGAAGATGAGGTCGGCGAGCGCGGCGCTCTTGATGCCGGCGATGGGCGCGAGCCAGGAGAGGATCTCGTAGTCCTGTTCCGTGGTGGTCGGGCTGTTGAGGTGGAGCGTGTCGGAGATGAGGCCCGACATGAGCAACCCGGCGATCTCGGCGGTCGGCTTGAGGCCGTCGCGGCGGAAGAGGTTGGCGATGATCGTGCAGGTGGAGCCGACGGGTTCGTTGATGAAACGGATCGGCTGGTTTGTCGCGGGAGCGCCGAGGCGATGGTGATCGATGATCTCGACGATCTCGACTTCGGCGGCGCCGGGGACGGCCTGCGTGAGCTCGTTGTGGTCGACGAGGATGAGGCGCGTCTGGACGGGCTTGATGAGGTCGGTCTTCGAGAAGATGCCGAGGAGGTGTTGGTCGTCGTCGACGACCGGATAGGCGGCGCCGGAGAGGGCGGCGACCTTGCGGCGGGCCTCGGTGAGCCGGGTGTCGGGGTCAAACGTGGCGGTCTTGCGGTCAACAAGCGCCTCGATGGAGGAGGCGGCGCGGATCACCCAGGAGGTGGTGGCGGAGTCGAGCGGGCTGACGAGAAGTGAGACGCCTTTTTCGCGGGCGAGGTTCACCACCTCGTCGTCGATCGGCAGGCCGCCGGAGATGACGAGGAGGCGCACGCCGTTCTGGATGGATTTCTGCTGAATGTCCCATCGGTCGCCGACGATGATGATGGTCTGCTCCCAGGGGATATTGTCGCTCTGGGTGTAGCGGCCGAACGAGCGAATATCCATGGCGCCGATGCGCACGTAGAGCTCCTCGACGCTGTCGGCGTCGCGCAGGTGGAGCACGCGGGCTTTGAGGGAGCGCGCGATGGCGGCGAGGGAGCCGTGCACGCGGCGCATCTGGCGGACTTCCTTCATGTGCGGGAGGAAGAAACCGCCGAGCTGGAAGATGGAGAGCGTGCCGATGAGCCGGTTGTCGGGGTCGACGATCGGCAGCGTGCGGATGTCGTGCTGGTCGATGAGCTCGAGGGCCTCGGCGCACGTGGATTTTGGACCGACCTTCACGACGTTGGCGGTCATGATGTCGCGCACGCGAGGGGTAACGTCGCTCAGGTAGATGGGCAGCGGCTGGGCGAAGCGGCCGAGGATGGCGTCGATGCGGGCGTTGGAGTTGCCGCACCGGGCCGGCACGCAGGAGGCGTCGCCGCGCCGGTTCTTGTAATCGGCGTAGGCGATGGCGGAGCAGATCGCGTCGGAGTCGGGATTGCGGTGACCGATAACGTAGGTAGGCGCGGCCATGAAATTTGCGGGCGGAGTGTGGGCGAGGCGACGCGGGTGGGGAAGCGGATTCCGGCGCGGCCGGGGAAAACAACCGGTGTCGCAATGCTGGTTTTGCACACGGCGGCGCGGTGCTTATAGGTGGAGGCGATGAAACCCACTACCCGCTGGACGTGTCTGGCCCTGGTCTGCGTGCTCATCGCCGGACCGTTGCTCGCCGCGACGAAGCCTCTGGTTTCGAAAACGAAGGAGACGCCGGTGATCGGTACACAGTTGGCGTCCACGCTGACGCAGATCACCGGTATCGCGATATCGCCGATGCTCGGCGTGAGCGCGCTCGGCGCGTACAAGTGGGCGAAGGCGGACACGACGGAGGAGAAAGCGGCGCTGCCGTGGTACGCGGGGCCGCAGTATTGGATCACCGGATTGCTGATTGTGGGCGCGGTGGCGCTCAAGGACGCCGCGGGCGCCTCGCTGCCGCCGGGCTGGAAGAAACCGCTCGATGTGGCGGAGACGCTTGAGAACAAGTTGAGCGGGCTCGTCGCCGCGGGCGCGGTGATCCCGTTCACATTGGACACATTGTCGAGTGTGCTGGCGGGCGGCGGAGGAGGGCAGGGCGCGTTGGTCGGCTCGGGCGGGTTGGCGATGATCCAGCTCGGCTTCATCGACGGCGCGACGGTGCTCAACGTGCTGCTCGCGCCCTTCGCGGTGGCGGTCTTTCTGCTCGTGTGGATCACGGCGCACGCGATCAACGTGCTGATCTTGCTGAGCCCTTGGGGCGCGGTGGACGCGGTGTTGAAATCACTCCGCATGAGCGTGCTCGGTCTGCTCGGCATCACCCATTTCATGCCGCCGTGGGCCGGCATCCTCTGCTCGCTCGTCGTGATTGTCGTCTCGTACTTTCTGGCGGGCTGGGCGTTTCGATTGACGGTGTACGGCTCGCAGTTCTGCTGGGACTTCTTCACGTTGCGGCGACACCGCTTCGAACCGGATGCGAAGGAGAACGTCGTCTTCGCTGGCGAGTGCATCAAGGCCGTCCCGGTGCGGACATACGGACGGATTGCTCGTATGGAAAACGGGAGACTCCGCTTCCGTTATCGCCCGTGGCTGGTGCTTCCGGAGAAGCAGATCGAGTTGGCGGATCAACCGCTCGCCGTGGGCCGTGGGCTTTTCTATCCGACGATCGAGGCGACCGTCGGCGACGGGGAGCGTACGATCATCCTGTTGCCACCGCGTTACAAGGGACACGAAGACGCATTGGCCCGTGCGTGCGGAATCGAGGAGATCACCGATGTCGGCCTGCGACGCGCTTGGGGCGTCCTCAAAGAGCTCGTCGGCTTCGAGAACCGTTGCCGGCGCGCAGTGGTGTAGCGGCGCCGGAGCGCGTGGCACTGGCAGCTCGAAACGCGCGTGGACCCGGACCTACGGCCGATGGTAGGGCGGGATTGCTGGAGCCGCTGGTCGGACGGACGGCTCGGAGAGCCGTCCCTACCTCGCTCCATCGGTCGCGCGTTTGCGCCGGAGTTGACCAACAAAAAGCCCGCGGCGTGGCGGCCTCGGGCTGGGGAGTGACGTTTCGCGAGCCGCTCAGCTGCCGCCGGCGGGCGCGGACGCTGCGGGAGTCTCGGGCGCGGGCATGCTGGCCTTCACGTTGTCGAGGCGTTGCTGAAGGCGCTTCATGTCTTCGGCGATGCGGGCTTCGACCTTCTCGCGTTCGTTGCTGTTCACGATCGAGCCTTTGCCCACGTCCTGCACGACGTGCGCTGGGAGCATGAGGATGCGGCCGAGCAGCGACTCGCTCTTCATCTGCGAGAGGTAGAGCGCGGTGATCTGCTGCGAGATGCGCATCGACTCCTGGGCGATGGAGTTCGACTCGAGGAGGTTGTTGTTGAGCTTCTGCTTTTGCGCGAGCTCGGAGGTGAGCACGACGGCGATCTGGTCGGAGATGCGCTGGCTGTAGTTGGCGACGGTGTCTTTGGTGAGCGAGGTCTCCTTCGACATCTGCTCGAGGATGGGTTGGATCTTGCCCGCCATGCGGCCGGCGACCTCGTCGACCTGCTTGTTGCGCTGTTCCTCGGCTTCCTGCGGATTCTGCGGGATCGGCATGCCGTAGGGCTGGATCTGTTCGGCTAGGGCCTTGGCGAGAACGGCGACTTTCTCGTCGTTGAGTTTGGCGAGCTCGTCGTCGGTCATGAACAGGCCGCCCTTGCGGTTCTCGACGGAGTCCTTGAGGAGGCTGTAGGTCGCTTCCATCTGGGACTTGAGCGCGTCGTTGGATTCCTTGATGCGCTGTTCGGTGGTGGCGCGGAGCTCGGCCATCTGGCGCTCGTTCTGGCGGGTCATGTTCTCGACCACGCGGTTGCCGAGCCAGACGAGCACGCCGATCGTGACGGCGGCGGTGATGAGAATCGCGGGAATCTGGACCAGGAACGACGACCACATCGAGGGGCCGGAAGCGGGCGCGGAGCCGAGACTGGAACTCGCGCGGCGTTCGGCGCCGCTGGGCGCAGGCGTGGAGGGCTTCTGGGGATTCTGCGGGGAGTTGGAGGGAGGGGTGTTGGTGTTCACGGTAAGTTTTATTGCCTTGGACCGCGCCGCCCGCGGAAGGTTTCCCGATGAGTCTCAACCGGTTCGAGCAGGCCGTCTTCGATTATTTACAATCACATCCGGACGAATTGCGCCACTGGGAAAACAAGATCTCGTCACGGGCGCGGCATGGCGCGTTCGGACCGGCGGCCCTGGCGGACGAGCTATGGGACTACGTGCGCGAGCGAGGACAACACACGGAGCCGTTTCGCGGTTGGGCGGAGCGTGGCGGAGTCCCGCGCAGCAGCCTGCTCAATCTCGCGGAATATTTACTTCGTATTTGGGGACCGGTGGTGCCGAAACGGAAGTCCGCGCCGTAGCGCCCGTGCGAGTTGCGGATCGCCGAATGACGGCGACGACCCGTGTCGGTCGTGTACGCCGGCGCGGTCGCGGGCGAACCGAGTCCCCACCGCAGGCGTTCGGCGCGAGCCGCTGGGAGGCGCGACCTTCGGGCGTCGGCGAGCGACGCCCCCACAGTTTGGAGGCGGGCTCAGCCGGCCTTGCGGATCAACACGCGGGAGTTGCGGCCGCTTTCCTCGTACGACTTCAGACGGGCTTCCGGGAGGATCTCTTTCGTCGTCTCCTCGAAACCGCACACGCCGGTGAAGAACGCGAAACTCTGCGTGGAGAGCGCGACGACATCGGTGGCGCCGCGCTGCTGCGCCTCGCGGCAGGCGAACGCGACCATCTTCTTCCCGAGGCCGCGTCCATGATAATAGGGGACGACGTAGAGCGAGCCGACCTCGGCGAGCTGCGGCTTGTCGGGGTAGAACGCGAGCGAGACGGTGGCGACGAGGTTCTCGTCGATCTCGTAGACGAAGAACTGGTCGATGTTGCGCTCGATCGCCTGCTGCGTGCGGTGGACGAGTTCCTCGCGCTTCACGGCGTTGCGCAGGAGATTGTAGATCGCGCGCACGTCGCGCCGGGTGGCGCGGCGGATCTGCTGGTAGTCGTTGCCGTAGATGAGCGTGCCGACGCCGATGTTGGAGAAGATCTCGTTGATCAACCCGTCGGGCAGTTCGCCATCGACGAGGTGCACGCGCGGCACACCGGCGAGAATTGCGGCGACAGCCTGACGTGCCTTGCTGGCGAGACGTTCGGGGAGCGAGTCGGGCTTCTTCTCGAGCAGGTCGGCGAGAACATCGACCGGAAGCTCGCGGCGGATTTCGCCGTCGATCTCGAGGCCACGGGCTTGGGCGAGAAAAACGATCTTCGTGGCGCCGAGCGCCTCGGCGATTTCGCGGGCGAGCAGGTCGGAGTTGAGGCGGAGCGTGCGACCGTCGCGGTCGAAACCGATCGGCTGCAGGATCGGCACGGCGCCGTGCTGGATGAGTTGCAGGAGAAAGTCCTTGTCGACCCGGTCGACGCGGCCGGTGGAGAGCAGATCGGCGCCCTTGATGATGCCCATCGGCACGGCGCGCACGGCGTTGGTGATCGCGCATTTCAGACCGGCCTGCGTGAGCCCCTCGAGGATCTGATGGGAAACGCGAGAGGAGGCGCGGATCGCGAGATCGAGCGTGGCGGCGTCGGTCACGCCCTCGCCGGTGGCGTCGGTGATCGCAATGCCGCGCAACGCGGAGAGATCGCGGATCTGGCGGCCGATGCCGTGGACGATGACGACCTTGATGCCGAGGCTCTTGAGGACGGCGATGTCGAGGAGGATGTTGGCGAAGTTGTCGTCGGCGACGACGGCGCCATCGACCGCGATCACGAAGATCTGTCCTTGGAAACGTGGCACGTACTTCAGGATGCCGCGGAGATCGGTGGGCTTGATGTTGGCGGGGATCGGCGCCGGCTGTCCTGAAGTCATGTCGCGGGTTTTTCGGGGATTCGCGGGCGAGCGTCAATCGTGGCGTCGGGTGCCGACGCGGAGCGCGCCGATTCGTGCGGCGCCGCCCTGCCATCGGCTCGGTTTGCCGCGGGCGAACCTTTTCCTTGCCGGCGATCCGGCGGGCCGGTTCGCTCCGGGCCTCGTTTGTCCCAACACATGAAAATCCTAGTCGCCGACAAGATCTCGCCCAAGGGCGTGGAACTGCTCCGCAAACAGCCTGGTTTCGAAGTGATCGAAGCCTACGGCTCCTCGCCGGAAAAGGTCCTGTCTCTGGTGAAGGATGTGCACGCGATCGCGGTGCGCTCGGAGACGCAGATCACCGCCGAGGTGATCGCCGCGGCGCCGTTGCTGAAGGTCGTCGGCCGCGCGGGCGTGGGTGTGGACAACATTGATGTCGAAGCCGCCACCGCGCGCGGTGTCGTCGTGATGAACACGCCGTCGGGCAACACGATCGCGACCGCCGAGCTCACGTTCACCCACATGCTCTGCGGCGCGCGTCCCGTGCCGCAGGCGGCGGCCTCGATGAAGGCCGGCAAGTGGGACCGCAAGAGCTTCAGCGGCATCGAGCTTTTCCGGAAGACACTCGGCGTCGTCGGTCTCGGCCGCATCGGTGGCGAGGTCGCGAAGCGGGCGCAGGCGTTCGGCATGCGCGTGCTCGCCTTTGATCCGTATCTCGCTCCGAGCCGCGCGAAGGCCATGCAGGTCGAGGGCGTCACGCTCGACGAGCTGCTCAAACAGGCCGACTACATCACCGTGCACATGCCTCTCACCGAGGACACGCACAACATGATCGACGAGGCGGCGTTCGAGAAATGCAAGAAGGGCGTGCGCATCTTCAATTGCGCCCGCGGCGGCATCATCAAGGAGACCGCGCTCGTTGAGGCGCTGAAGAGCGGCAAGGTCGCCGCCGCCGGTCTCGACGTGTACGAGGAGGAGCCGCTCCCGGCCGATCATCCTTTCCGCCAGCTTCCGAACCTCGTGCTCACGCCCCACCTCGGCGCGTCCACGGCCGAGGCGCAGGAGTCGGTCGGTATCGAGATCGCCGAGCAGATCGCCGACGTGCTCGCCGGCGGCGTGATCCGCAACGCTGTCAACATGCCCTCGATCGACGCTGCCGCGCTGAAGATCCTCGGGCCGTACCTCGATCTCGGCACGAAGCTCGGCGCTCTCGTGCAGCAGATCGCGCCCACGCAGATCACGTCACTGAAGTTCACCTACTTCGGCAAGGTCTGCGAGATCGACTCCAACGCCGTCACTCGCGCCATCGAGCGCGGCTTCCTCCGCCGCATCAGCGGTGAGGAGGTTAACTACGTCAACGCGCCCATGCTGCTCCAGCGCCTCGGCGTGAACGTCGAGGTCGTGAAGTCGAACAGCGAGTGCGACTACACCGACCTCATCGTCGTCGAAGCCACCGGCGCCGACGGTTCGGTGAACTCCGCCCGCGGCACACTCATCGGCAAGACCCAGCAACCGCGCATCGTAGGCATCAACGGCCGCGAGGTCGAGGTGCCCGCCGAGGGCAAGCTGCTCGTGCTCGAAAACGTCGACCAGCCCGGCATGGTCGGCCTCGTCGGCACGTTGCTCGGCAAAGACGGGGTGAACATCGCCGACATGTCGCTCTCGCGCCTTACGCCCGGCGGCACGGCCTACATGGTCGTGCTCGTCGACAACGAGCCGAGCGAAGCCGCCCGCAAGGAGATCAAGGGCAACCCGGCTATCAAACTCGCGAAGTTCGTGCAGTTCTGAGCTGCGCGTTTCCGCCGGAGGGCCGGACCTCGCGTCCGGCCGCTCCGTGATGAGCGGCACGCAGACAAGCTGCGGCCCTACTGCTCCCGTCCACGCCACGTCCGCGGTCCACGTTTCTCCCATGCTCCTTCCGCTCCTCGCCGCTCTCGTTGTCGGTTACCTGCTCGGCTCGCTGCCGTTCGGAGTCTGGGTCGCGCGGGCCCATGGCGTGGACATCTTCAAGGTCGGTTCGGGCAACCCGGGTGCGACCAACGTGAAGCGCTCGATCGGCAAGAAGGCGGGCAACCTCGTATTCTTCCTCGATTTCCTGAAGGGCGTCGCGGCGACGATCTGGCCGCTGCTGCTTGATCGGCTCGCCGGTCCGGATTGCGCCTGCGGGGTTGAACAGATCGAGCGCATGGCCGTGGCCGGCATGGTCGGTGCGATCGTCGGCCACTCGTTTTCATGCTTCATCGGCTTTCGCGGTGGCAAGGGCGTGGCGACGAGCCTCGGCGGCTTGCTGGCGCTCAGTTGGCCTGTGGCGTTGATCGGGGTCGGCGTGTGGGTGGTGGTGTTCTACACCACGCGTTACGTGTCGCTCGCCTCGATCCTGCTGGCCGCGAGCCTGCCGCTGTCCTCGTGGCTGTTGCACCAGACGCTCTTCCTCACGCTCTTCTTCTGCCTGCTCGCGGTGTTCATCATCGTGCGCCACCGGACCAACATCCAGCGCCTGCTCGCCGGCACGGAGAGTAAGTTCGCCAAGAAGAAGCCGGACGAAGCGAAGTAGGGCACGCCGTGGTGGCACGGTCGGGCGGCGGTGGCGATTGCCACACCCGTGCTTGCCAGCGCCAATTCCGGCCTCTTACCTCGCCGCCCCTTTTCCATCCATGGCCCGCATTGTCCAAAAATACGGCGGCACGTCCGTCGGCGATATTGAGCGCATCAAGAAGGTCGCCCAGCGCATCAAGGAATGGCGCGACCAGGGCAACGAACTCGTTGTCGTCGTCTCCGCCCGCGCCGGCGTGACCAACGAACTCATCGCCAAAGCCAAGGCGATCACGCCGCACCCCGACGAGCGCGAGATGGACATGCTCCTCGCCATCGGCGAGCAGGAGACGATCGCGCTCACCGCGATGGCGCTCCAGGCGATCGGCGTGCCGGCCGTCTCGCGCACCGGCCAGCAGGCGGGCATCGTGAGCGACAACTTCCACACGAAGGCCAAGATCAAGCGCTTCGACTCGTCTCCGCTCAACGACGACCTCGCGCAGGGCAAGGTCGTCATCGTCGCCGGTTTCCAGGGTGTGAACGAGCAGGGCGAGACAACCACGCTGGGCCGCGGCGGTTCCGACCTCACCGCGATCGCCGTCGCCCACGTCGTGAAGGCCGACATCTGCCAGATCTACACCGATGTCGATGGCGTCTACACCGCCGACCCGCGCGCCGTGCCGGCCGCGAGCAAGATCCAGGAGATCTCCTACGACGAGATGCTGGAGCTCGCCAGCTCCGGCTCGAAGGTCATGCAGTCCCGCTCCGTCGAATTCGCGCACAAGTACGGCGTCGATTTCGAGGTCCGTTCCAGCTTCAACAACAACCCCGGTACTATCGTGAAGGCAGAAACCAAATCCATGGAAGATGTCGTTGTCCGCGGCGTGGCCGTCGACAAGGACCAGGCGAAGGTCGTCGTCAGCCAGATCCCCGACAAACCGGGCACGGCCGCGCAGGTTTTCCGCGCGCTCGCCGACAACGCCATCGTCGTCGACATGATCGTCCAGAACATGGGCCACGGCGGTCTCGCCAACCTCACGTTCACCGTGCCGAAGACCGAGACCCACAAGGCCAAGGCGGCCGTGGAGAAGGTCCTCGCCGGCCTCGGCGGCGGCAAGGTCGAGCTCTTCGAGAACATCGCCAAGCTCTCGATCGTCGGCGTGGGCATGAAGACGCACTCCGGCGTCGCCGCGTCGCTCTTCCAGTCGCTCGCCGCGCAGGGCATCAACATCGACCTGATCAGCACTTCCGAGATCAAGATCTCGGTGACGGTCGATGCCGCGAAGGTGGACGACGCCCAGCGCGCCGTGCACACGGCCTTCGGCCTGGATCGCGCCTGAGCGCGATCCGCGGTAGCGAGTAGCGGGGCGTGGTAAACGCAACCCCGCTGGAGTTTCCTGAAAACCCGGTCCGCCTCCGCGGCCGGGTTTTCGTATCTGTAGGCTACGGCGGCGACGTGGCCTATCTGGGCGATGCGAGGTCGGCGCTACCACACGCCAACCTTGTACTCCAGCGACACCGTGCCGTTTTCCTCCTCGCTCCCCGCTACTCGCTACTCACTACTTTTCGCCCGCCATGCGCTTCATCTCCACCCGCGGCCAGACTCCGTCCGTTTCGTTCTCCGAGGCTGTCGCCCTCGGCCTCGCGCCCGACGGCGGGTTGTTTCTGCCCGAGTCGCTGCCCGACCTCTCCGGCAAATGGCAAGGCTGGGCCAAGCTCTCGTACGCCGAGCTGCTCCGCGAGTTTTTCGCGTTCTTCGCGACCGACATCCCGGCCGCCGACCTCGCGCGCATGGCCGCTGCCGCGTACACGAAGTTCGATCACGCCGAGATCGCGCCGCTGCGCCAGCTCGACGAGAAGACGTTCGTCCTCGAGCTCTTCCACGGCCCCACGCTCGCCTTCAAGGATTTCGCCCTTCAATTCCTCGGTCACCTCTACGAGCACCAGTGCGTGACCCGCAACGAGTCGCTCACCGTGCTCGGCGCCACCTCGGGCGACACCGGCGCCGCCGCGATCCACGGCCTGCTCGGCCGCGCGCGCGCGAAGATCTTCATCCTGTATCCGGACGGCCGCGTCTCGCCGCTGCAGGAACGCCAGATGGCCTGCACCGGCGCCGACAACGTCTTCGCGCTCGCCGTCGACGGCACGTTCGACGACGCGCAGGCCGCGCTGAAGACGATCTTCGAGGACCAGGAATTCCGCGTCCGCCATCGCCTCAGCGCGGTGAACTCCATCAACCTCGCCCGCGTGCTTGCGCAGTGCGTGTACTACCTCTGGGCGTGGCTGCGCCTGCCGGCCGTGGCGCGCGAGCGCGCGGAGTTCATCGTGCCGACGGGCAACTTCGGCAACGTGCTCGCCGGCTGGCTCGTGCAGAAGATGGGCGTGCCGTTTTCCGGTTTCCGCGTCGCCACCAACCAGAACGACATCCTCTACCGGCTCTTCACCACCGGCGACTACTCGGTGGCCGACGTCCACCCGAGCCACGCGCCGTCGATGGACATCCAGGTTTCGTCGAACTTCGAGCGCTTCCTCTACTTCGCGGAAAACCGCGACCCGGCTCGCGTGCGCGCCGTGATGGCGGAGTTCAAGCGGACCGGTCGTTACCAATTCGCCAACTTCAATCGCGACTCGATCACAGCCTCGCGCACGAGCGACGCCGAGATCGGGCAGATCATCCGCGCCGTGCACCAGAAATACGGTTACGTGGTCGACCCGCACACCGCGTGCGGCTTCAAGGAGCTGCCGCCGGACCGCCCGGCCGTGGTGCTCTCCACCGCGCACCCGGCGAAGTTTCCCGATGTGATCACCCAGGCGATCGGCCGCGAGGTCACGCACCCCCGCCTCGAAGCGCTGAAGGCGAGGCCACTCGTGAAGCATCGCATCCCCGCCACCGTCGCCGCTGTCCGCGCCTTCATCGAGGAGAGGTCGAGAGGCTAAAGGCGAGCGGCAAGAGGACGGAGGCCCGGAGCGGAGTGTAGAGTGCGGCGGCCGGATGCCGCCTTGAACGGGCCCGCTCGACGGACCGCGCGGGAAACAGTCGCCGCGCGGCGGCGACGTTCCGCTCGTGGCGGTTGCTCGCGCGTCTGGTCAGCGCTGCGCGTCGAGCGCCTGCCGCGCTTTCAGCGCGTCTTGGTAGTAGACGTTGTCTCGGCAGTAGCGGAGGAAGGTGTCGTAGTCCTGCCGGGCGGCGGCGTGTTCGCCGAGCGCTGCCTCCGCTTCGGCACGATCGAGGTATGCATCGTACATCGTCGGGCAGAGGCGCAGGAGTTGGGCGGATTGCCCTTTGATTGCGGCCCAATCGTGACGGACGCGCGCGCGGGCGAGCTCAAGGCGCGCGCGCTCCAGTTCGTTGCGCACGAACGGTGCCGCGTAGTCGTACCACGCCTCGGTGCGCGCGAGATCAACCGGAGTCGCGGAGTTTGGGCGGAGCGCCCCGCCCCAGTGGGAGGTGGACTGCACCTGATGCCAGGCGTCGTTCAGTTTCCGCCCGTACGCGCCGGCGGCCGCTTCCTCGTAGAGTTGCCGCTCGGCTGCACGGTCGGGGGTTTGCAGAACGGGCTGCACGAGGTTGGTCATCCCGAACTCCGCGATGAGCGCCGGATCGGCGGTATCGAGCGAGGCGGTGAGCAGGGGAATCTGGCCGCGAGTGGCATGGAACTGGAGTTGCATCAGCGGCAGAAGCTGCGGTGGAAGCAGCTTTGTCTGGAGCGGATCGAAGAGCGCGGCGGGGCGCGGTTCGTCGCTCGAGCGGAGCGCGAGACGCGCGCGCATGGTGGCGGCGCAGCTCGCAGAGGCGGGTTGTGCGCTCATCGCGGACGGAGTGAGCAGCGGGGCGAGCGCTTTTTCCAGAGCTGTGCGGACCTCGGGATCGTCGTTGTCGAAGAACAGCACGGTCGGGATGACGAGGCTCGCGCGTAAGCTGTCCGTCATGGGGCTCGAGACGAGCACCTCGATCAGCGGCAGTGCGGCGAAACGATCGCGACCGGCCGAGGCGAGCGCGGCGCGCGGCAGATCGAGCGTGCCGGTGAGTTCGCCGGAGACACGGTCCAGACGGCGGAGCGTCGCTCGGGCGAGGGCGACCTGCTCCTCGATGGTGAGTGCGACATTGGCCGAGAGGCGCATGAGATTGCGGGCGCGCGGCGTGCATTCAGCCTGCGCGCCCGGGAGGCGTTCGACCATCTCGCGGAGCTTCGCCACGAACGGCGCCATTTCCCGCGAGAGGCGGATGGCGCGAGTCCAGCTGAGGCGGATGGCGGCGGGGGATTTTTCGAGGCGGGGCGCGACGGTGAGCTGGCTCGCGCCGGCCACCAGGGCGTCGGCTTTCGCGGCGTCGCCGTCGAGCGCGAGCGAGTGGAGGACCGTGGTGGCGACCATTTCGCGGAGCGAGTCGAGCGGCGCGTCGAGCAGGGCGGCGAAAGCGGCGCTCCGGCGATCGGGCTCGTCGCTGGCGAGGAGGCGCAGCGCCTTCTGCAGCGCGGTGACGGACTGGCGGTAGTCGGCGTTGTGGTCGGCGAAAAGCGGATGCGCGACGGCGCGGTCAAGCAGGTCGGGCCGCAGGCCGACGGCGGACTGCCAGATCAGCAGCCGGAGAAGCATGCGACGGTTGTCGCCGGTGAGCCCCTCATCGGAGGCGGCGGCGAGGATCTGCGCGGTGAACACCTCGTAGTCGTTCGTGGCGAGCGCCGTTTCCCACACCACTTCGCAGAAGGCGGACTCGCGTTTCGAGGTCTCGACGGCGGGGTCGCGCGCGAGCAGGAGATTGAACTTCAGGCGTTCGCTCTCGCTGTAACCGTTTTCTGAGCTCGTCATCGGATCACGGCGGGTGGCGAACCGCGCGTCGTCGAGCGAGGCGGGCTGGAGCTGCTCGAGCCAGCGGCGCTCGGGCAGGGAACACCATTTCTCCACGAGCGCGCCGAACGCTTCGGCCACGGCGCCATCTCGACGGAGTTGTTCGAGCCGCGCGACCAGCACACCGCCGTCGTCGGACTTCGCGTTGAAACCGGCGCGGGTGGTTTCGCGCTGGAGGAGCGCAAGATGTTCGGCGCGGTCGCCGCGGAGCTGAAGCGAATCGGAGTAGACGCGGACGAGATCCAGCCGATCGGCCACTTCTCCGTCGCCGGCGAGCAGATCGCGGATGAGACCGAGGACCTTCGGTTCGGCGGTGCTTTGACGCACGGCGACGGCCCAGATCCGCAGGGCGTTGTTGCCGAGGGGAGCCTTCGGTCCGAGGTCACGATACGCCGCTTCGGCTTTTGCGGCCGACTCCTCCTTACGGCCGCGGTTGCTGAGGAGATAGGCTTCCCAAATGCGCGCCTTGGCGTCGAAGCTCGGCTCGATCGGGGCGAGGTCCGCGAAGAGAGGGAGCAGGCAATCGTAGACGGGATTGACGAGTTCCTTGGAGACGCTTTCGACCCGGATCGCTTCCATCGCGGCGTCGATGGCGCACAGCGGTACGCAACGCGCGGTGCGCATCAGGAGATCGAGCTGCGCGAGATAGGCGCCACGGTCGCGGGCGCCGGCGGCCTTGCGCGCGCGGTCGATGACAGCGGGGACGTTGATGCGGTCGGGCAGCGGGTTGGGGGTGACGCCGTTCGCGGCGAGCAGGGCCTCCCACGCGGATTTGGTGCGGGCGGCTTGCTCCCAGTAACGTTTGAGACCGGCGGGCGAGGCGTAGGCCTGCAGCAGCGATTGCAGCGGAGCGGCGTTCCAGGCGGCCTCGATCCACTGTGAATCCTGTTCCTTGATGCGGCCGACGATCTCGAGCCCGCGGTCGAACTCGCCGCGGTCGAGGAGCACGAGGAGCTCGGGGTAGAGGTAGTCGATGCCGTGCTTGTGCCGGGTGTGAAGGGGCTCGATGCGTTTCCACACGGCGAGCGCCTCCTCGACGCGGCCGGCTTGGAACTCGAGCAGCCCGAGTTCGCCACCGGCGGCAACCTTCTGGTAGTCGCGCGCATCTTCACCGTCGAGCAGACGCGTGTAGAGGGCGCGCGAGTCGTCCAGTTTGCCGGTCCGGCGGAGGAAGGAGGCGCGCACGAGCCAGGCCTCGACGACTTCTTCCGAGGGGCCGGTTGGCAGGCTGAGCGCGAGAGTGCTGGCCGCTTCGAGCAGCGGGTCGTGGAGCTGGCGCGTGTCGAGGTACCAGAGGAGCCAGTTGGTGTACTTCGCGAAGGTGGGGTAGTCGGGCTCATGGTGGAGCATCAACTGGAGGATGAGATCGCAGATGACCTTGGCGTCCGGCTTCTTGTTCTCCTCCTCGATCCGGGCGACGATCGCGCCGGTGTAATTGTAGAGAGGTGACTTCGATTTCGTCCACCAAGCCGGCGGGTGGGCGCGCAACCATTCGCCGAGCTTGGACACAAACTGCTTCTGGGCCGACTCGGCGGCGAGTGCGCCGCGGAACCGCTCCAGCTCGACCGCGGCCTGTGGAAATGCGCCCGCGCCGCCCAGCGTCGCGGCGAAGGCGGCGGCGATCTTCGGCTGGTCCGCGGCATCGATCTTGGAGCGTTCCTCGAGCAGCGATTTGAGCATGCCGGAGAGGAGCTGGTCGGCCGTCGCGCCGTTGCGGGCGGCGACCTGCGGGAGCCATTTCTGCAACGCTTTCGCATCGCCGGCGCGGGCGTAGGCGCAGGCGGCGAGGTTGAGGAGACGCGGCTTCGCTTCGCAATCGAGCTCGGTGAGCGGCGCGAGGAAGGCGGCGGCGTCGCGGGGCTTGTTCTCGATCAACGCGAGCCCCGCGGCGTGGGCGGCCCAGCCGCGGCGGTAGGGTGTGAGCGATTCGTCGCGGGCGAGTTCCTGGAGCTTGGCGAGTGCGGCGGGATTCTGGGTGGCGTGCCACCGTGCCGTGGCCTCGCGAAACTCGCCCCAGGAGCGGATGCCGGCGGAGAGCTTCGGTCGGTATTGTTGGAGGAGTTTGGCGGCCGTCTCGGCAAACGCGCGTTCGTCTTTGGCGTGGTCGAGGTCCGCGGTCTGGAGTTTCGCCTGGAAGACGGCGTCGGGATCCTGCGGGAACCACTGGAGGATTTTCGCGAGCGCGGCGCGGCGCTGGGCGTCCTTGCCGGAGTTCTCGGGGAAGCGCTCGTCCAACAGGCGGAACTGGCCGGAGGCCGACGGCAGGACGGGGAAGTTCTCGAGCGCCGGTGTGTTGACGCGCTCCTTGGCGGGCGCGGTCGTGGCGGCGGTGTTTTTCGAGAACACGACGGGACGTTCCATCCAGGCGAGGAGGGCGCGGCACGAACGCTGGAAAACGGCGAAGTCCGCCGCGGCAATCTCGGCGCGTTCCGGGCGGAACAGCAGGCTCGCGGTGAGCCGGTCGCCCTTGCGGCGCCACGCCGCGTTGGCGGTGGCGACAGGCGAGGGCGCGGAGAACTCCTCAGGTTGGGTCGCGAGGTTCCAGCCGGGCGCGAGCGCGATCGACACCTCGACGGCGACCTCGCGGCGCGTCGTGAAATACGGGAAGCGGCGTTCGCCGTCGTTGTTCACCATCGGCACCCAGCCGGCCGGGTAGGGAAACGGCAGGGTGGCCTCCGCGTGGTTTCGCGCGCGGCGGAGGAAGAACGCACGGCACGACAGGTCGGCGATGGCGCCATGGACGGGCTTGTAGTCGACATCGACGACCTCTGCCCCGGCGAAGAAAGCCTCGACGTATTCCTGCATGCGTTTCTGCAGCCCCTGCCGGTCGAGTCCGTTGAGGAACTCGGCGAAGTACGCGGCATCGCTACCGCGGGAGCGGATCTCGAACCACCCGCTGAGTTCTCCCTCGGCCGAGAAGGCCAGATCGGCGGAATAGGTGATGGAAGCCTCGAGACGGTCGGGCATGGCCACCCACTCGGCTCGATCGCCCCGCAACACGAGGACGTCGCGGGCGACGTCGTTCATGCCGACGGTGCCCGCGGCGAGGTGTTTCGCCGTGGGGTCGCAGAAGAGGTAACCGCCGCGCTCGTTCTCGATGGCGAGGATGGCGTGGTTGAACTGGCGCCAGGAGGGATTCGCCTTCTCGACCTTGCCGCCGCTGCGCGTGTCGAGAAGCACGAGGTGCGCGGGGATGTTTCTGCGGGCGAGCATGGCGCGCAGAAGCGTGGACTTGTCCTTGCAGTCGCCGTAGCGCTGCTTCCACACGTCGTCGCAGGAATGCGGGCAATAACCGGCGAGGCCGAACTCGAGTCCGGTGTAGCGCACCTCCTCGGCGGCCAGCCGCAGCAGCGCCTCGACGATCTCCTCTCGTTTCTTCAGCCCCTTGGTCGCGCGGTCGATGGCGGACGCGAGTTCGGGGCCCACGGTCGAAGCTTTCTCAACCTGCTCGGCGTACCAGCGCGCGAGATCGTCCCAGCTGCGGAGCGTGGTCATCCACAACGTGGGGGCGCGGAACGCGAATTCGGGCGAGTAGTACTCCCATGGCGTAGCGGTGATGCGGTCGCGCAGCCAGACGCGGCGTTCGCGATCGGGGCCGGAAACTTCGACCGACGGTTCGGGGACGCCTGCTGCGGTGCCGGCGAAGCTGATGCGCTCCCATTCGGTCATCGGCAGGTCGACGATGTAGCGGTGCCGGTAGGTGGGCCAGCCGGCGCCGAAGGTACGCGAGCCGGAAAACTCGCCGGGCATGACGGGGACGTTTTCCCGCACCAGCACGATCGCCTCGGTCGTGGCTCCCGGCGCGATCTTCGGGTAGACGAGGTGCAGTTCGGCTTGGCTCGTGTAGAGCGAGTTCTGCGCCTCGTGCTGCGGCGTCTGGATGAACGCGCCCTTCTCCTCGATCGGCACGCGCGTGCCGTCGGGCAGGATCGTCGCGGCCTCGATCAGGAAAATGGATTCACGTTCGCGATCATAGGTGAACGTGTCGTTGCCGAGCGGTTCCACGCCTGCCTGGTTCATGGCCGTGCAGATCGTGTGCGAGAGGCGGTAGTCCAAGCCGTCTTCGCCGCGGTAGCGGAGCGCCTCCGACAAGAGGATGACGCCGCCGGTCTTGTCCTCGGGGAACGCGGTCTTGCCGGCGAGCACCTCGGCCAACGGCGTGAGCAGCGGCGCGAGTTGCTCCGCGTAGACGGGCGGCGGCGTGCGGGTCACCGTTTCGTTCGGAGCGGCGAAGACGGCGGACGCGAAAACGGCCAGAAAGAGTGCGAGGTGGGGCAACCGGAGACGCATGCCGCAGTGTGCAGGTTTCGGCGGAAGTGCGGCAAAGCATTTTCGGTACATGGAACGACTTCGGGATCACACTGGACGAGCGGCGCGGCGCGGGGCTTTGATGCGCCCATGGCCAACGACAACAAATCGGCCCACGCGGCGGCGGAGTACGATGCGGAGGTGCGGCGGGTGATTCCCTATTACGACGCGATCCACGCCGAGGCGCTGGATGTGGTGCGGGCGGTCGGCGGCGAGCCGGAGTGCTGGGTCGAGACCGGTGCCGGCACGGGCGCGCTTGCGGCGACGGCGCTGACGCGTTTCCCGCGCTCGCGTTTCGCGATCGCGGATCCCTCGGAGGCGATGCTCGCGCAGGCGCGGCTGCGTCTGGCGGAAGGCGTGGCCGCGGGCCGCGTGACGATCCTGCCGCCGGTGGCGAGCGATCGGCTGCCGGGTATCGAACCGCGGCTGCGGGCGCAGGCGGTCACGGCGGTGATGTGCCACCATTATCTGGAGCCGGAGGCGCGGCGGGCGGCGGTGCGGGGTTGTTTCGAGATCCTCGAGCCGGGCGGCGTGCTGGTTGTTTTCGAAAACGTGGAGAGTGAATCGGTGCGCGGGCGGGAACTCGGGCTGCGGCGGTGGCGGGAGTTCCAGTTGCGGCAGGGTCGTGCCGCGGAGGTGGTCGATCGCCATCTCGCTCGGTTTGGCACGGAGCTGAAGCCGTTGCGGATCGCGGAGCATCTGGCGCTGCTGCGCGAGGTGGGTTTCGGCACGGCCGAGCTCTTCTGGCGCGCGCACATGCAGGCGGGCTTCTTGGCGGTGAAGTGAGCGGCTGGGCGCGGGCGCGGCCGTGACGATCCGATCGAACCGCGAAGGGACGTGAATGAAACAGTCGGGCGGTGACGGATGATTGAGTCTCGCTCAATCGATCGGCTGAGCTGGGGCGGGCGGCTGTCGTTCGCGCGGCGGGCCCAGCACACCCGCCCTACCAACTATCGGCGGTTCTTTCCGCAGGAACGCGGCTCAGGCTTTGGCGGCGGAACCGGCGGGAGGCGCGCGGAAACTGAGGATCGCGTACAACGCGACGCCGCAGACTATGCCGGAATCGGCGACGTTGAACGTCGGGTAGATGTAGCTGCCGAAATGGAAATCGAGGAAATCGACCACGTGGCCGTAGACGACGCGGTCGAGCAGGTTGCCGGCGATGCCGCCGCAGAGCAGGCCGAAGGCGATCTGGACGACGCGGCGTTCGAGGCCGAGCTGACGGCGGAAGCAGAAGATCGCGGCGAGCGCGGCGAGGCCGAGGAGGGCGAGCAGCGAGCTGCGGCCGGTGAGCACGCTCCACGCGGCGCCGGTGTTGCCGACGTGCACGAGGTTGAAAAACCCGGGCACGATCTCGATGTGCCCGGGCGCGCCGTAGGTGTGGAGCGGGAGCGTGGCCGCGACCCAGAGCTTGGTCGCCTGGTCGAGGGCGAACACGCCCAAGGCGAGGCTGAGCAACCAGCGGTAACGGAAAATACGGGCGGGCAGGGTGCTCACTCGTCGCCGCCGCCGTCGTCCTCGATCTTGCCGCCTTCCTCGCCTTCGCCGAAGAGACCGGCGCGGGAGGCGGAGCGGCGCCGGGTCTTCTCGACCTCGGTCTGGCTCTCGACGGAGAAACGGGCGAAGGGGACGGCGAGCAGCCGTTCCTTGTTGATCGGCTTGCCGGTGAGTTCGCAGACGCCGTAGGTGCCGTTCTTGATGCGCTGGATGGCGGCCTCGATCTCTGCGAGCGCCTCCTGCTCGTTGGAGACGAGGGAGAGGGCGAAGTCGCGGTCGAACGTATCCGTGCCGGCATCGGCCATGTGTTGGGCGTAGCTGGAGAGATCGCCGGCGTCGTCCTTGGAGGAACGTTTGAGGGTCTCCTCGGTGTGGGTGTTGAGCCCGCTGGCGACGTGTTCGCGGAGCTCGATGAGGAGCTTGTAGTAGCGCTGGAACTTGGGATCGATCTCGGCCTCGTTGAGGACGGTGGGCGCCGCCTGTTTGGCGGGGTTGTAGCCGAGGATGTCGGCGAGGCTGGCGGCCTTCACGTGGTGGGGCTGCGCGGCCTTCTTCATCTTGGCCTCGAGTTCCTCGGCGGCGGTGCGCTGCTTGGCGGCGGTCTTGGACTCGCCGCCGTTCTTGGTGCTGCCTTGGGCGACGTTGACCTTCGCGATCTCGCGAACCTCATCGAGCGTGAACGCGATGGGCTTGGCCGAGCGGCGCTCGAGGATGCGCGCGCGGAGCGCATCGGCCTTGCTGAGCGTTTTGCCGGCGGCGGCCTTCGGCGTGGCGGGCTTGGCGATGGGCGCGGGCTTTTCCGCGTGGGCGGCTTTGGGTTCGGCCTTGGGCGCGACCTTCGCGGGCTCAACCGGTTTGACGGCGGCTTTTTTCGCGGGCTCGGGCTGGGCGGGCTTCTTGGCGGAGGACTTGTTGGAAGAGGAGGGCACGTTCGCTTTGGGCGGTTGGTGCTTCGCTGGGGCGGGCTTGGCGGGTTGGTGTTTCGCTGGCGTTGGGGCGTGCTTGGCGTGGGAAGAGGTCTTGGGCTGCGCGGCCGGTTTGGCGGGAGGGTGCTTGGCGGCGGATTTGGGCGCGGCGTGCTTGGGCGCAGGATGCTTCTTGGCCGGGGCTGGCTTGGACTTCTTGGAGTTGGGCATAACGCGGAAAGAAAGCGAAGCGGGTGGATTCCGGACGGTTCAGTGGGGCAGTGCCTCGGCGCAGCGGGGGCACACGGCGCCGTAGACGGGAGTGGAAACGAGAGCGTGGAGCCAGCGCCAGCAGCGTGGGCAACGTTCGCCGCCGGCGACAGTGGCGACTATCGAGATCTGGCCGGGCGCCGCAGTGGTCTCCGCGTTCGCGACGAGATCGACGCGTGAGACGATGAAGAGCTCGGCGAGGCTGTCGCGGTGTTTGACGAGGAGCTTGAACGCGGGATCTTCGGCGGCGCCGGTGAGCTGCAGCGCGGCATCGAGGCCTTTGCCGATCTCGCCGGATTGGCGGAGCGCTTCGAGCTTCTCGTTCACTTTCGCGCGGAAGGCGATGAGCTGGTCGAGTTCGGCGGCGAGCTCGGCGGCGCGCCAGGTTGCGGGCACCTCGGGCCACGTTTGGAGATGGATCGAGTCGTCGGCGTACTCGGTTTTATGGACACCGAAGCTCCACGCCTCGTCGGCCGTGAAGGTCGCGATCGGGGCGACGAGGCGCACGAGCGCGGAGAACATCGCGTGGATCGCGGTCTGCGAGCTGCGGCGCTGGCGCGAATCGGCGGGGAAGGTGTAGAGCCGGTCCTTGAGGATGTCGTGGTAGGTTGCGGACAGCGTGACCGAGCAGAACTGGTTCACGAGCTGGTACACGCGGTGGTACTCGTAGGCCTCGAAGGCGTTGGTGGCGGCGTCGACGAGCTCGGCGGTCTTCTGCAGCGCCCAGCGGTCGAGCGGGTCGAGCTGGTCGGCGGCGACCGTGTTCTTCGCCGGATCGAAGTCGTAGAGGCAGGAGAGCTGGTAGCGCAGGGTGTTGCGCAGGAGCCGGTACGCCTCGCCGACGACGTTGAGGATGCTCGACGGGTTCTTGAGGTCGGGGCCGAGATCGGAGACGCGGATGTCCTCGGTGAAGTCCTGCGATGCGATCCAGAGGCGGATCACGTCGGCGCCGTATTGCGCGATGTAGTTGTCGGAGGTCGGCGGTTTCTCGTACTGGCCGGACTTGGAGATCTTCTTGCCGTCCTTGCCGACGATGAAGCCGTGGGTGAGCACGGTCTTGTACGGCGCGCCGCCGTGGGAGATGACGCCGGTCCAGAGCGAGGACTGGAACCAGCCGCGGTGCTGGTCACTGCCTTCGAGATACAGATCGGCCGGCCACTGCGTGGCGCCCTGCTGGGGCTTGAGCACGGCGGCGTGCGAGGAGCCGGAGTCGATCCAGACGTCGAGCGTGTCGCGGCCGCAGGCGAGTTTGTCGGCGCTGGGCCAACCGGTGGGGAGGGCGACGCCCTCAAGCAACTGCGCGGGCGTGGCGTCGTACCAGAGATTGGAGCCCTTCTCGGCGATCTTGGCGGCGACGGCGCGGATTACACTGGCGTCGAGATAGGCGTTCTTCTGTTCGTCGTAGAAGGCGGGGATCGGCACGCCCCAGGTGCGCTGGCGGCTGATGCACCAGTCGGGCCGGGCCTCGACGGCGCCGCGGATGCGCTTCTCGCCGTTTTCGGGCACCCACTTCACCTCGCCGATGGCGGCGAGGGCCTTGGTGCGCGAGGAGGAGCCGGCGCCGGTGGGCTTGTCGAGCGAGACGAACCACTGGTCGACGGCGCGGAAGATGATCGGCGTCTTCGAGCGCCAGCAATGCGGGTAGCTGTGCTCGATCGTCTTCGACTTCACGAGCGCGCCGAGCGTCTCGAGTTTCTTGACGACGTTGAAGTTCGCCGGCGAGGTGCGCTTCTTCTCGAGCATCTCGACCGTCTCGAGGGTGGAGAGGCCGACGAGGTCGGCGGGCACGCGGCCGTCGTCGATGTAGCAGCCGTTGTCACCGACCGGGCAGTAGATCTCGAGCTTGTAGCGCAGACCGGTCTGGTAGTCGTCCTGACCGTGGCCGGGCGCGGTGTGCACGCAGCCGGTGCCGCTCTCGGTGGTGACGTAGTCGGCGAGCACGATCGGCGACGCGCGGTCGATGAACGGATGCCGCGGTTGCACGCCCTCGAGTTCGGCGCCGCGCACGGTGCGGAGCACCTCGAAGTTGCCCTCGAGGCCGCAATCGCTCGCGAACTTCTCCAGCATCGCGGCGGCGACGACGAAGATCTCGGTGCCGTTCTTCGCGAACACGTAGTCGAGTTCGGGATGGACGGCGATGGCGAGGTTGGCCGGGAGCGTCCAGGGCGTGGTGGTCCAGATCACGACGCTCGCGGGCACGCCGGCGGGCAGGGCGAGCTTGGCCGCTTCGGTGGCGGGCAGCGCGAAGCGCACCCAGATGGAGAGGCTGCGGTGGTCCTTGTACTCGATCTCCGCCTCGGCGAGCGCGGTCTCGAACGGGATGGACCAGTAAACGGGCTTCTTGCTGCGGTAGACGAGGCCCTGCTCGACGAAGCCCGCGAAGGTGCGGAGGATGTCGGCCTCGAACGCCGGCGCCTTCGTCTTGTACTCGTTCTTCCAATCCGCGAGCACGCCGAGGCGCTTGAACTGCTTGGTCTGCGTGGCGATCCAGGTCTCGGAAAAGGCGTCGCAACGCTGCCGGAGCTCGGCGGTGGTGAGCGTCTCCTTCTTCGCCTGGATCTCGCGGGAGACCTTCTGCTCGATCGGCAGGCCGTGGCAGTCCCAGCCGGGCACGTACGGTGTGCGGTGGCCGCGCATCGACCGGTAGCGGAGCGTGATGTCCTTGAGCGTCTTGTTCAGCGCGGTGCCGATGTGGACATCGCCGTTCGTGAACGGCGGACCGTCGTGGAGGACGAAGGGCGTGCCGGCGGCATTCTGGCGCTGGATGCGCGTGTAGAGGTCGAGTTTCTCCCAATGCGACACCCGCTGCGGTTCGCGTCCCACGAGGTTGGCCCGCATGGGAAAATCGGTCTTGGGCAGGTTCAGGGTGTCTTTCAGGTCGTTGGCCATGCCGAACAAAAGGCGGCCGAGGGTAGGTGGGGGGGATTTTGAGTCAAGGGGAGAGCCGGGCTTTTCCGGCGGAGTTTTTCCGAGGGAAAAACCTCGTGCCGCGGTCCACCTCTTGCCTCCGCGCGCCGGCCTCACAGGATGCCCGCGCCGGTGGACGGCGACCCGCGCCGCGACCGGCGGCAAACGCCTTCCCGCCATGACGAACGCCCGCAAACCCGAAGACCGCACCATCGGCAGTGTCACCGAAGCCATCGAGGCGATGCAGGACGAGGCGTTCCTCCGCGACATCCGGCCGGAGCGCAGCGCGCATGGCGGCGACGAGAACTTCGGCCTCTGGTTCCGCGGTCACGAGCGCGTCGACTATCTGCTCACGCCCAGCGTGCTCCGGCGGCCGCCGGGCGAGACGGCGGCGTATATCGACGAGGTCTCCCTCTACCGCCATTTCCAGACCATGAATCCGGACGCGGGGCCGCGGGACGCGACAGCCTTCGAACGGCTCGCGCTGATGCAGCACTACCAGGCGCCGACGCGCCTGCTCGACTGGACGGAGAACCTGCTCGTGGCGCTCTATTTCGCGGTGCGCAATCCTGCCGACGACGGCGTCGCCGACGCCGCGGTTTGGCTGCTCAACGCCCGCCGGCTCAACTGGCATGCTTCGGCGACGACTCGCGCTTCGCTCGTGGCGTGGCCGACCGACCCCGACGTGATCGCCCGCAGTTGCCTGTGCCGGGTGCGGGGGCGACTGGAGTGGCACGATGTGTTCACCCGGGAACTGCAGCTCGTGCGTTTCGATCGCGACGACTATCGCGCCGAGCGGATTGCCGACGCGATCGCGGCGACGAAGGAGGCCGGCTTGAGCGCCGATTCCCTCGACGACTCGCGGGACCGGTTGCCCGACCTGCGCCACTTCGCCTACACCCGCAACGGCCGCCCGGAGACGATCAATCTCCACGGCCCCGCCAGCTGGAGGACCTTGCCCGGCATCTTCACCCGTCTGCGCATGCCCGTCGCGGTGTACGCACCGCGGGCGAACGGCCGGATCCGCGGCCAGTCGGGTGTCTTCACGGTGCACGGCGGGATGATCGAGCCGCAGCCGCGGAAGACGGCGTATGCGAGCGCGGTGGGCCTGCCGATCTCGATCGAGGCGATCGAGTCGGGTCTCAACAAGCGACGCATCGCGAAATGGGCGCGCATCCCGAAGGACAAGCGCGCCGGCATCCGCCACACGCTGGCGCAGATCGGCATCTCGGAGGCGAGCTTGTTCCCGGAGCTCGAATACCAGTCGCGGCACCTGATCAGTCGCTGGACCTACCGCCGCGCCGACCGCGACGAGGCGGGATGAGGGCGGGCGAAGCAGCCGCCGAACCGAGCCCTCCGGCTCGCGCCCGGCTGACGCTTGCGGGCGGGCACGCTTACGCGAAACGCGTCGTGGCTTTCGACCGTGGCTGGTCGCGGTGGCTCGGCCTCCGGCGTCGACCGCTCCGAGTTGCGCGCACGACGGAGTGGGCAACGCGGCACACCTCGCCCAGCCCTTTCCTTCCTCACTTCCGAGCGAGGCCCATCCGCGTTGCGCATCATGTTAACCAATAGTTGACGTGATCAGGGGAGCCGGCCGGCGCGTGCGTGGCCGGGGAATGCTGCTGCTCCAGCGAGGGAGCGGGACGCGAGTGCGCGCGGAATCAGGCGCGAAGATCCGCTGTGGGAGCCGGCGTGGAATCTCGCGCGGCGGAGGCCGACGTCTCGGCGACGGGCAGGAAAACCCGGAACGTGCTGCCGACGCGGAGCGCGCTTTCGACCGCGATCCAACCATGGTGTTGATCGACGATCTGCCGGGCGAGCGCCAGGCCCAAGCCGGTGCCTTTGCCTTGTGGCTTGGTGGTGAAAAACGCCTCGAACAGCCGGGCGCGGGTAGCGTCGTCCATGCCGCAGCCGTTGTCGGTCACGGCGAACCAGACGAAGCGGCCCGGGCGCGCCGACGGGAGGGGGGACGCGCTGTTTTCGGCGAAGGTGCGTTCGCCCGCGGAGATGATGATCTGGCCCTGGCCTGCGATGGCGTCGCGGGCGTTGAGGACGAAGTTGGTTACGACCTGCTTGAGTCTGCCGGCGTGGCCGACGAAGGCGGGCAGGTCGGCGGGGATTTGGAGCTCGAGTCGTACGCGGTGCTGGAGCGCGGGCGCGGCCAGGCGGGCACAACTCTCGAGGATCGGGGCGAGCGTCAGCGGTTGCAGCGGTTCCGCCTGATCCTGACGGCTGAATGCCATGAGCTCCTGCGTGAGCTCGTGTGCGCGGCTGGCGGCTTCGGTGATGAGATGGAGATCGGCCGGCGAGGAGGCCGCTTCCGCGGAGGCGAGGCCGAGGATCGTGAAGAGGTGGTTGTTGATGTCGTGCACGATGCCTGCGGTGAAGCGGCCGATGGTCGCCACGCGTTCGGCGTGCTCGAGCTTGGCGCGCAGCAATGTGCGTTCGGCGGTCTGCAGGCGGTATTGGCGGCTGGCGAGTTCGAGCGCGTGGAGGAGTTCCTCGCGGCCGCATGGTTTGGCGAGGAAGCGAAACACGCGGCCTTCGTTCACTGCTGCGAGCGCGGTGGGATAGTCGCCGGAGGCAGTGAGCATGAGGCGCACGGTGTCGGGCGAGACGGCCTCGATCTGCGAGAGGAGTTCCACGCCGTTCATGCCGGGCATCGCCATGTCGACGACGGCGGCTTCGAACGAACGCTCCCGGACCAACGCGAGCGCCTTGCGCGGATCGGCGCAGAACTCAAGGCGCCACCCGGCGGGTGTCGGGTAGAGCGATCGGCCCAAACCCTCGAGGATGGGCTCCTCGTCGTCGACGAACAACACACTGAAGCTGTCCGGCGCGAGGCGTTGGGCGGCGGTGTTCATGGGCGGCGAGGTATAGTGGCGATGTGGGCAACCGGCGCTCAGGCGGCGCCGACACGCACCCGGGGCAACACCGCGTTTTCGTCCACGTGGTCGCCTGAGCGCCCAGCGTAATCGGCCGGGGGCGCCTCGGGTTGAGCGTGACGATGCTGCTCTCGGCTTCCCACGCTCCGGGGCGCTACAACACGCCGGCACCCCGGGTGCCCCGCGCACCGGACTCACTCGACGGCGAGCCGGGCTGCTGCTGCGGGGGCGTTGCGAGTCGGTACGACAGCCGCCGGCCCGCCGGTCGGCCAGCTTACCCGCGCCAGCTGGCGACGGTGGCGCAAAGAGCCTCGACGCAGTCGATCTTCGCCTCGGGCAGGATGCCGTGGCCGAGGTTGCAGATGTGGCCGGGCAGGCCGCGCATCGAAGCGAGCAGCCTCTCGGCGGCGGCGGTGACGTTGGCCGGGGTGGTGTTCAACAGCACCGGGTCGAGGTTTCCCTGCACGGCGACCTTGGCCGGCAACGCGCGGCGCGCGGCGGCGAGATCCACCGTCCAATCGAGGCCGAGCACGGTGGCTCCGCTGGCGCCGAGCGCGGACAGGCTGGGCGCGGCGCCCTTGGCGTAGAGGATCACGGGAAACCCCGCGGGCAGGCCGGCGATGAGCTGGCGTGTCCAGCGCAGCGAGGCCTGTTCGTACTCGGCGGCGGGCAGGATGCCGGCCCATGAATCGAAGATCTGCACGGCGTCGGCGCCGGCCTCGATCTGCATCCGCACATAGGCGACGAGCGCGCGGACGAGTTTCTCCATCAACTTGTCGAAGAGCGGGCGGTCGCCGTACAGCAGCGCCTTGGCGCGGGCGAAATCGTCGGAGCCTTCGCCCTCGATCATGTACGCGGCGAGCGTCCACGGCGAGCCGCAGAAGCCGAGCAGCGCGCGGTCGGGGCCGAGTTGTTCGCGCACGCGTTTGAGCGCCTCGGGCACGTAGCGCAGCCGCTCGGGCACGAGCTCGACGGCGAGGCGGTCGACCTGCTCCCAACGCTCGACGCGCCAGTCAATTGCGATGCCGCCTTCCTCCTTGAAACGGTAGCCCTGTCCGAGCGCCTCGGGGATGACGAGGATGTCGGAGAACACGATCGCGGCGTCGAGCTGCGGGAAACGGCGC